>CAZXYQ010000016.1:0-35133 GCA_964644975.1 uncultured Rhodohalobacter sp. | reverse complement strand
GAGTTAGTGCTGGTAAAAGATTGTGCTGTAGGGAGTGTAGGTCAAGGAAACAGAGTGCAGGTGCGTTGATGCTTTGTCGAACGAAAAACGCAATCGTCCGACGAAGCGTTCTTTTATTATCTCTCCGGACTGGCGTTCAGAAGCAGCTCGGTAAGCTGTTCGCCAAGGTGTTTAGCCATTATTTCTCGGTAGCGATCGGTTTGTAGTAAACCGCCGTATTGTTCGAAATATTCAGTGATAATAGGTTCCCAGGTGGTATTTAGTGGCATAATGTAGCCGAACTGTTCTGCCGCCTCGTCACCGATTTCATGTCGTTGAATTTCTGAGCCGCGGTCAACAGCACGCCAGTAGTTGTATATGTCGATATAGGCGAAGTAAGAATTCGACCCACTCACTTTGTCAATAATCATATCGTTGGACTGTGCAAGTTCAATATCTGCATCCGGGTAGTAGTTTTCGGCCAACGTCCGCAGACGGTCTTCATGCAACGTACCCTCAAATGCCAGAGCGTTCAGGTTACCAAATGTGCTGCTCATCTCCTCAAATGCAGTGAGCTCATCGCCGTCAATGTGCGTAATCAGCGAGGCGATATTCGTCATGTAGGCGGGACTGAAGGTGAGTTCATTTCGGCGCTGTTCGGTAATGGTAACATTGCCCATTCCAATCATGCCGTCATTTCCTTCTACAATTCTGTTGTAGAAATCTGTCCAGTTTTCAATCTCAAGGAAATTCAGCTCCAGAAAAATATTGTAATCTTCAGCAAGAAATCGCGCAAAATCAACAAGAAGCGCTACAGTGAAACCGGTTAGCTCACCATGTTCTCCTTTATACGCAAACCCTTCGGCGGGCACATAAAGCACGTTTAAAGTGCCTTGACCGTCCTCGCTTACCTGGGACCACGAGACAGGTGGAAGTTCTGATATCTGTATCGGTTCCTCACCATTTGAACCACAAGAGTAAAGTATGGATAAGAAAAAAAGGAGTAATAGTTTACCTGTCAATTTTATCATGTGCAGTATGAGATTGTTACATATTGTCAGCAGATATCTTAATTGGAATCATCCCGTTTCGACTTGTGCGGTGCGGCACAAAAATAATGATGTTAAGCAGTAAGGTTTTCGAGAGTCTGCCGGAGTAGTTTTATATCTGATTGAGCATCCGCCATTTTCTGTCGTTCTCTTTCAACAACTTCGTCCGGGGCATTTTCAACAAATTTTTCATTCGAGAGTTTCCCTTCTACGCTTTTCAGAAACCCTTCCGCTTTTTTGATTTCTTTTTGAATTCGGAGCTGCTCTTTTTCGAGGTCAATTAATCCTTCAAGCGGAATAAAAAGCTCTGTGCCTTTGACCAGAGCAGAGGCTGATGCTTTTGGCTTTTCAATATCTGAACTGAATGTGATTTTCGAAATGGAAAGAAATTTATGGTAGATCCAGCTTTCCGATTTTAGTTTGTTTGCCTCACTTTGATTTGATGGCTTTACCAGGATCTCCAGCTCTTCCCTGGGTGAGAGCCCCATCTCAGACTGAATATTCCGTATGGCAGAGACCTGCTCCTGAATTTGCTCGAAGAGATCCAGTGCATGGATGTCAGGCTTGCCCTCAAGGGTTGGCCAGCGGCTGATGGTCAGGGCTTCATTCTCCGTACGCGGCTGTATTCGCTGCCAAATCTCTTCCGTTATAAACGGCATAAATGGATGGAGCAGCTTCATAAGAAGCTCAAATAGGCCAAGTGCGCGCTCGAGATTCTCTTTTGACATGTTTTCACCTGGAGTATCCGATTTGGATACTTCTATATACCAGTCGCAAAAATCGTCCCACACCAAAGAATAGAGTTTCTTTAAGGCTTCATTGAGCCTGTAAGACTCAAAATCGTTCTCGACACCGGCCATGGTGCTTTGTATACGGGAGATCATCCATCGATCCGCAAGGCTTTCGTTATCAAGCTCAAGCGTTGGAGTGTATTCAACCCCATCTTCTTTGTTCATCGATAAGAACCTGAACGCGTTCCAGATCTTATTGGAGAAGTTTCTACCCTGCTCGCAAAGGCCCTCGTCAAAAAGCAGATCGTTTCCGGCAGGAGAAGCAAAAAGCATCCCTACGCGAGTGCCGTCAGCTCCATACTGTTGAATCAGTCCGAGTGGATCGGGGGAGTTGCCAAGAGATTTTGACATTTTCTGACGTTTTTCATCTCGAACAATTCCGTGGAAGTAGACATTGTTGAATGGTTTTTCATCTCTGAAATAGTAGCCGGCGATAATCATCCGCGCTACCCAGAAAAACATAATTTCAGGAGCCGTTACAAGATCCTGAGTAGGGTAGTAGTAGCTGACCTCTTTGTTGTCGGGTTTATTAATACCGTCGAATACAGAAATGGGCCATAACCACGACGAAAACCAGGTGTCGAGCACATCCTCATCCTGCTTTAGCTGTTCGGCAGTTAATTCCCTGCCTGATTTCCTGCGTGCCCTTTTAAGTGCATCTTCAGCGCAGCGGGCAATCACATATTCATCTTTCCCCTCGCCGTAGTACCAGGCCGGAATACGGTGTCCCCACCAGAGCTGACGGGAAATACACCAGTCACGGATGTTTTCCATCCAGTGATTGTAGCTATTCTTAAATTTTGCCGGGTGAAACTGAATCTCATCGTTCATTACGTTGGTAAGTGCCGGCTTGCCTAACTCCTCCATCTTACAAAACCACTGAAGCGAGAGCCGGGGCTCAATCACTGCGTCGGTTCGTTCTGAATAGCCAACTTTATTTGGCATATCTTCTGTTTTAACCAGCAGCTCCAATCTCTCCAGGTCTTTAATCATCAATTTACGGGCTTCGAACCGGTCTTTGCCAACGTAGTGTTCTGCTTGTTCCGAGAGCGTGCCGTCGGCATTCAGCATATCGATAATTTCGAGACCGTGTTTAATACCCAGGTCGTAATCGTTCGGATCATGAGCAGGCGTTATTTTCAAACAGCCGGTTCCATATTCTGGATCAACATACTCATCGGCAATAATCTTCACTTCACGTTCCGCCATCGGAATGATGGTAGTTTTGCCGATCAGGTCTTTGAACCGTTCATCATCCGGGTGCACGCAGACGGCCGTATCGGCCAGGATGGTTTCGGGACGCGTAGTGGCGATTGTAATAAACTGATTGCTTCCTTTAATGGGATAGCGGACGTGATATAGTTTCGACTGCACCTCTTTGTGTATTACCTCTTCATCACTCAAAGCTGTTTGAGCTACGGGGTCCCAGTTGATCATCCGTTTGCCGCGATATATATACCCATCATTGTAGAGCTGTATGAAACAGGTTATAACCGATTCATAAAGGTCATCTTCAAGAGTAAAACGGGTTCGTTTCCAGTCGCAGGAGGCTCCAATGGTTTTCAGCTGCTGCAGAATTATTCCGCCGTGCTCATCCGTCCAGTCCCAGGCGTGCTTCATGAACTCATCTCGGGAGAGGTCACTTTTTTTAATCCCCTGCTTTCGAAGCTTATGTACAACCTTGGCTTCTGTGGCAATTGATGCATGATCTGTTCCGGGTACCCAGCAGGTGTTTTTATCCTGCATCCGGGCTCTGCGGACAAGCACATCCTGAATAGTATTATTCAGCATGTGGCCCATGTGCAGTACACCCGTTACGTTTGGCGGAGGAATTACAACTGCGAAGGATTCACGGTCATCCGGTTCAGAGTGGAAATAGTTCTTTTTATCCCAGTATTCAGACCATTTTCTTTCTGTTGAAATGGGATCGTAATGCTTGGGGATTTCTTCTGTACTCATGTATTAAATTTTGATAAGAGGTAGCATTTGGTAGACGAAACGCGGATATAATTCAGCCATTACAGGTTTCTGATGCCTCTTCCACGTAAAATTCGAGCGGTTACTTAACCCGGTTCAGGCGCACTCCAAAGTGTCCGTCGCAGCCATGTTTATGGGGCAGTGTTTGATAGGCAAAACCGTCTTCAGCCAGAACCTCTTCAGGCAGAAACTCTTCAAGGTGTTCCAGCTCGAAATTATCATATCGATCAAGGAATTTCTGAATCTGTTCCCAGTTTTCTTCCGGTTCAATAGAACAGGTGCTGTAGACCAGGCGTCCGCCGCGCTTCACATGGTTTGCGGCTTCTTCCAGCAGTTCTTCCTGCAGTTTTACGGAATTTTCGAGTTCTTCCTCGGTGCGTTTCCATCGCAGATCGGCTCGTTTACTTAGAACGCCCGTTCCTGTGCACGGAGCATCCAAAAGGACGCCGTCAGCCAGTTTCAGGTCGAGATCTCGAACGTCTGCCCGTCTTATTTTAATGTTTTCGGCCTGAAAATTCATTGCACTCTGAGCAAGCAGTTCAAGTCTTTTGGAATTGATATCAACAGCCGTAATGGATCCTTCAGCATTCATCATGTCGGCCATCACAATACTTTTGGTGCCGGGTGCCGCACAGAGGTCGAAAATATTTTCTCCGGGCAGTGGTTCCAAAATAGTAGGAGCAAAGCCTGCAGCAATATCCTGAATATGACATAACCCTCTAAGCAGCCACTCTTTTGCGATGAACGGCTGAACACTTTGAACTCTAAAATAGCCGGGCAGCCAGTTGCTCTCTTCAAATTCAATCCCGGCTTTTTCCATCCGCAGCTTAAAATTGTTTGTTTTGGTTCGCAGATTGTTCACCCGAACATAATATTGCGGACGGTTGTTATTCGCCTGCATCAGCTGAAAAGCCTCGCGTTCCCCCATACGCTGAACCCAACGCTTAACCATCCATTCAGGATGCGAAAATGTAGTAGCGATGAGTTTGGTACGGTCTTCAAAAGCCGGTTTTGGCAGGTCGGGCATATCACGTTGTATATTTCTCATGATTGCGTTGACCAAATCTCCGGACTTGGAACCTAGCCTGAGTTTTGCAATATCTACAGATTCGTTGATGGCAGCATAGTCGGGAGTTCCATCCATAAAGAGCATATCATAAAGACCAAGCCGTAAAATATTTTTGAGCATCGGCTTCATCTCATCCATTTCAATACTGGAAAACTCACCCAGAATAAAATCTAAATAACTGCGCTTACGAAGTATATTTTGCACGTATTCACGAACTTGTGCACGTTCTCTTGGTTCCAGCTCATTGGCGCTCGTGTACGTGATGTTTTTGCTTTCATCAAATTCTACTAAAATATCAACGCTGACGGTTCTTGCAGTAATTTCGGTTTCCAAGAGTATACTCGATTAATGGTTATCTTTTCAATTTTTGGGATGCTGTGACGCTCTCAACAAGTCAAATACTAAACAGCTTCAAAGATAATGTTTTGGCATGCCTTATGCTAACTGAAAGAAGATGGCTTGGGTCATGATGAGGGTTCAGCTTGAATTCGTACATGCACTTATAATTGCTGGACGATCACACTCACGGATTTTTAAAACTAAACAATTTTCTTAGTACCTTAATGTTGTGTGAGGCATAAATGTAAAGAATTACGCGGATGGCTGTACTGTCTGAATTTGATCTCTGGTTGTTTCTTGCAGGGCTGGGAATTTTCCTTTTCGGCATGCATATGATGGAGGAATCGATCCGGATTCTTAGCGGCGCAGCGTTTAAACAGCTCATTCGTAAGTATACGGCAACACGCTTAAAATCGATCTTTAGCGGGATGGTCAGCACCGCTATTCTTCAAAGCAGTTCAACCGTATCACTTATGGTGCTCGCCTTTACCGGCGCCGGATTAATGAATCTGGCTCAGGCAATCTCAGTGATGATGGGCGCAAAAATTGGCACCACGGCTACGGCCTGGATTGTAGCAGTCTTTGGTTTTGAATTTAATATCGATTCCTTTTCTCTGCCGCTGATCGGAATTGGTGGACTCGGAATTATTCTGCTCGCTAAATCGCCTAAATATGTAAATATCAGCCGTTTTCTTGTGGCATTCGGGTTTCTGTTTATGGGGCTCGATTTCATGAAGTCGAGTGTGGATCAGGTATCTGAATTTCTCGATCCTGAAGCAATTGCAGGCTATGGAGTGGTTGTTTTTGCGCTCTTAGGGCTGGTTATGACCGCCGTTATGCAGAGCAGTTCAGCTACCATTGCGATTGTGCTTACCATGCTGTTTAGCGGTGTGATTGACTTTCAGGCAGGTGCTGCTATGGTCGTAGGGGCCAATGTGGGAACAACGGTAACGGTGGTACTGGGTGCGTTGGGAGGTATTCATACAAAAAAACAGGCCGCATTGAGCCAGCTGATATTTACAGTTGGAACTGCTGTTGTAACGCTCCTGATCCTTCCGGTTTTCACCTGGCTTGTAATGACGGTGCTTGGTTTTAGTACAAATGTGGTTTTGGGCCTGGCAATGTTTCATACCCTCTTCAATGTGCTTGGGGTGGCGATCTACTATCCGCTCATACCGAGACTTGTGGCTAAAGCTGAGCAGTGGATTCCGGAACGCGTTGTTGAAATGACACAGTATATTCATATAACTGATCCTGAAGTTTCAGAAGCGGGAATTGAAGCGTTCAGAAAAGAGATACGTTGTCAGCTCGAAGAAACCGTTAAGTATATGAAACAGTATGCCTTCACAACACGATCTCCGGTAAAACTAATCTATTCTGATCTTGAAAAGTATCACGCAGACATATTTGAGTACTACACAAAAATCCATTCCCATGCTTTAGATGAAGAAGAGTCAAAAGTGGTTGATGAGCTGCTGAGAGCAAGCCGAAACCTGATGAATGCGGCGAAAAATATTCAGGAATTACAGGGTGATCTGATGTCTCTTGCATCGGAAGAGGATAAGGTGCATCGGACTGCGATGAAGTCGATCCGGGACCGGTTAAAATGGATTTCGAAAACAGCTATTAGTGTATCCTCAGCAGAAGAGAGCACCCAGCTGCGAACTGCAAGAGAAAATATGGAAGATCTCTACTTGAAAATTGAAGTTGCCGATAAGGAATTTATCCGTTTATGCAGCGATGCATTTGGGCATCCATCGATTCAGAAACTGCAGATTACCCAACTCTTAATGATGAATCGTGCAGTTACCCAGGCGTGTAGAATGTTGGTTTTTTCTATGCGCTCCATAATGGATAATGAAATGAAACATACTGAATTAGTATAACCCCAATAAGGTTCATACCTGCCGCGCCGCCGGATTCCTGTTCTTATCTGATTATCCATAAGAAGTTCGTTGATTTTTGGACGGGAAGTGCCTAAATTTTGAAGCTTTCAAGAATGGAGATTTTAAAGGTCACCCTTTACTCTAAATGTCATAAATAAAGCTTCTGAATTAATAGAATGAATAAAGGAAAAATAGCCCAGATAATTGGACCGGTAGTAGACGTTGACTTCGAAAAGGGTCAGCTTCCCAGAATTTTAAACGCACTATACATCGATCGTGAAGACGAATCCCGGTTGTATCTTGAAGTGGCACAGCATCTTGGTGAAAACCGGGTACGAACCATTGCAATGGACTCAACTGACGGGCTCGTCCGCCAGACAGATGTGGTAGACAGCGAGAGCCCGATTTCAATGCCCGTGGGCGAAGATATTCGCGGACGTCTTTTTAATGTTGTTGGTGAGGCGATCGACGGTATTCAACAGCCTGAAGGTAAAGAGAGGTACCCAATTCACCGTGATGCTCCAAAATTTGAAGATCTTGCCACGAGCTCTGAGATTCTCGAAACCGGAATTAAGGTAATTGACCTTCTCTGCCCGTATGCCAAAGGAGGTAAAATTGGTCTCTTTGGGGGAGCCGGAGTAGGAAAAACAGTATTGATCCAGGAGCTCATCAACAATATTGCGAAGCAGCACGGTGGCCTGTCGGTATTTGCCGGAGTGGGTGAGCGTACCCGTGAAGGAAATGATCTTCTTCGTGAGTTTATCGAATCCGGCGTCATAAATTATGGCGATGAATTTAAGCACGCCATGGAAGAGGGTGAGTGGGATCTTTCAAAAGTGGACGAAGACGTTCTCAAAACATCCCAGGCAACACTTGTATTTGGCCAAATGAACGAGCCGCCGGGAGCCCGTGCACGTGTTGCACTTTCCGGATTGACCGTTGCTGAGTATTTCCGCGATGAAGTATCACCGGACATTCTGCTCTTTATTGACAACATTTTCAGATTTACACAGGCAGGTTCTGAAGTATCTGCTCTGCTTGGCCGTATGCCATCCGCCGTGGGATACCAACCAACGCTGGCCACCGAAATGGGTGACCTTCAGGAACGGATTACATCAACCAAAAACGGGTCCATCACTTCAGTTCAGGCGATTTATGTTCCTGCTGATGACTTAACTGATCCCGCACCGGCAACTACATTTTCTCACCTCGATGCTACAACGGTATTAAGTCGTGCTCTTACACAGATTGGAATCTATCCGGCTGTTGATCCGCTCGATTCTACATCGCGTATTAATGATCCGAAAGTTGTGGGCGATGAGCATTACGATACCGCACAGGATGTGAAAGAACTGCTTCAGAAATACAAAGATCTGCAGGATATTATTGCGATTCTGGGTATGGATGAACTCTCTGATGAAGATAAATTAGTTGTGTCGCGTGCCCGTAGGGTACAACGATTCCTCAGTCAGCCGTTCTTTGTTGCTGAACAGTTTACCGGCCAGTCGGGCGAGTATGTTCAAATTGCCGATACTATCAAAGGATTTAAAATGATTATGGAAGGCGAATTGGATCACCTGCCTGAAAATGCGTTCCACCTCGTTGGAACCATTGAGCAGGCAGTAGAAAAGGGCGAACGATTAACTGCAGAAGCTGAGGCGTAACCATTTATGGCAGCTCATAAAACAATACATGCTCAAATTTTGACCCCTGAGGGCTCAAAATTTAACGAAAACGTTACCGGAATCACGGTTCCGGGTGCATCCGGCTCCTTTAAGATGCTACATAATCACGCTCCCATTGTATCCTCACTTGATGTTGGAGCTGTTGTGATCAATAAACGTGACGGGTCAGAACAGATCTATGCCGTAAGCGGCGGTTTTGTAGAGATGAACGACAACATCGTTACTCTGTTGGCTGAGCGAGCTACAGAGCCGGAGAACATTGATGTGGAACAGGCAAAAAAAGATCTTTTTGATGCTAAAGAAAGGCTGAAAGATCCGTCCGTTCTTTATGAACAGGTGGAGCGCCAAATAAAAGTTGCGAAGAACCTGATTCATATCGCCCAAAACTAACTTAATTCTGTAACGATTATGAAGAAGCTCGTATGTTAAAAAGCGTACGAGCTTTTTTTGTCTTTACCTGTAATTATACACCTTTAAACCAACCAATCACCATAATGAATCATTTAATTAAATATGTATTTATTGGTCTGTTTTCACTGACGATTTATGCAGGATGTGCTTCAACATCGCAAGTTCAGCAAAACGGTACCCAAACGAATTCTGTTTCAGAAATTGAAAAACAGATAGAGAACTCAGTATCCTATGAAGGACTTTTTACAGTTCATCAGGATACAACTGATGGCTCCACCAAGCTAGAGATCAGAAAAGATCAGCTTGAAAAAGAGTTTATTTACTTTGGCTTAACTACAGATGGTGTTGTAGATGTAGGGCATTTTCGTGGTAATTTCAGAGATAACAAAGTTTTTAAAATAGAGCGTTATTTCGATAAAATTGAGTTTGTTGTTCAAAATACCCGTTTTCATTTTGATGAAGAAAACCCTCTCAGCAGGGCAGAATCAGCCAACATTTCGGCGGCTACTCTGATATCTGAGAAAATACTTGCCGAGAACGACAGTACCATCATCATTAATGGCGACTCTATCTTTCTAAGTGAAAGTCTTCATCAGGTTAAACCGTCTCCCTCTCCGGGAGCACGACCGGGTCAGAGTTTCACGCTCGGGAATTTGAGCTCATCCAAAACGAAGTATTCAACAATTCGAAGTTTTCCGAAGAATACCGATGTGATTATAGAGTATGTATATGAAAATCCCCAGCCGATTAACAGAGGTAGCAGTGGAATTACAGACGCAAGGGCCGTTACAATTACTTTTCAGCATACATTTATTGAAATGCCCGAAAATGATTATCAGCCTCGCTATGATGATCCGAGAGTCGGTTATTTTATGACACAGCAGGACGATCAAATCAGCACCGATCTAACTCCTTATCGTGATATGATTCACAGATGGCATCTGGTTAAGAATGATCCAACAGCCGAGCTATCTGAGCCGGTTGAGCCAATTGTATGGTGGATTGAAAACACAACACCTCATGAATTCAGAGAAACGATTAAAGAAGCTACACTGGCATGGAATGAAGCATTTGAAGCAGCCGGCTTCAGAAATGCAATTGAAGTAAAAGTTCAGCCGGATGATGCCGACTGGGAATCCGGTGATATCCGCTACAATGTGCTTCGATGGACCTCATCTCCAAATCCACCATTTGGCGGATATGGACCCAGCTTTGTAAATCCGCGGACCGGACAGATTCTGGGCTCCGATATTATGCTTGAGTGGGCATTTTTCAGCTACAGGGTTCGTCAGGAAGAAATTTTTGATATGGACGGAAACTCAGGTTTTGATCTACTTGAGCACGCTATGAGCCCTGAATTTTGCAGTTTTTCGAACCACATGCAGCACAATAATATGTTCGGTTCAAACGCTCTTCAGCTTATGGGTTACCCAGATGGTGATATTGAGGGGTTCCAGCATGAAGCGCTGACGATGCTCGTCCTCCACGAGCTGGGCCATACATTTGCGCTCAACCACAATATGCAGGCAAGTACACTCCACTCTCCGGAAGATATTCACGACAAAGAACTGACGGACAGGATTGGTCTGACCGGTTCAGTGATGGATTACTCATCGGTTAACGTTGCCCGCGACAGGGAACGGCAGGGACGATATTTTGATGTGAAGCCCGGACCGTACGATATCTGGGCCATTCAGTATGGATACTACACCTCCGAAGATGCCGAAGAGGAAGCCCGTGTGCTGGCTGAACTTTTAGAAAGATCTACAGAGCCTGAGCTGGCATTTGGTAACGATGCTGATGATATGCGCAGTCCCGGTAAAGCGATCGATCCAAGGGTGATGGTAGGGGATATGTCGAGCGATCCGGTTGCGTACGGTGTGGAGCGAATTCAACTTACGGCTGATCTCATGGAAAATCTCGTTGAAAAGTTTAGCCGTGACGGCCAAAGCTACCACGAGCTGAGAAGTGCTTACATGATCCTGATGAACGAACGACGAACCCAGACAGGAGTGATGTCGCGCTATGTGGGTGGTGTGTATCGCGATCGGGCCTTTGCAGGACAGCAAGGGGCAACTAAACCGTTTATTCCTGTAGAAGTGGAGAAACAGAAAGAGGCGATGAGCTACCTGAACAGCCATCTTTTTGCTCCGGATGCATTCGACGGATCCCACGAAGTTTACAATTATCTGCAGATTCAGCGTCGTGGATTTAATTTCTTCTCAGCCACAGAAGACCCAAAAATTCATGATCAGGTTCTTGCAATGCAGAGCAATGTTCTTGCTCACCTGCTGCACCCTGTAACGATGAAGCGGATCACGGACTCACGCACCTACGGCAACAGCTACACCGTTGCTGATGTAGTTGGTGATTTGACAAACTCTGTTTTTGAGGCTGATGCAGCAGGTAACGTCAACACATTCCGCCAGAATCTTCAGATTGAATATGTAACCCGGCTTATCGCCGTACTGGAGAGTGACCCTCACGACAGAATCGCAAAATCTTCAGCCCTTTATAACCTGCAGAACATTCGGGACATGATGGATAGTAAGCGAAATGTAAACACAGAGACAAGAGCTCACGCTGCTCACATCAGGCTTGCAATTGATAAAGCATTAGAGTCATAACTTATTGTAAATCTTTTTACTGTTAAAAATATATGCGTTTAGAAAAAGCCGGTTCATTGGGACCGGCTTTTTTTTGAGGTTTATAGAATGGAACAAATCAAGTTCTACCCCATTTAAACCAATAATTAATGAAACGTTGAGTAATTGTAATTTTATAAAAAAATCATATCCATGGTTAAAGGAATTAAGATTCTTTCGATTGTTATACTGGCATTTTCAATAACGGCTTGCGGCAATGGAAACGGCGAGACGGAGCAGGACGAAGAGACAAGCGAGGAGGTGTCTTCAGGAATGGAGCATTTCTGGATGGAGCAGAGGGATGAATTTATCGACCTGGCAGAAACTCAGCTGGATGAGTGGGTAGATAGAATTGGGGATCTTGATGATAATAGATCGGCTGAGCTGAAAAATGACCTGGGCGAAATCAGGGAGAAACTGTCTGATCTTGAACAGAGTGCTCAGGAAGATTGGGAAGATATGAGAGAGGATATTGCCGGCGATATCAACAATCTACGCCAAAATATAGAATCAGCGGAGTGATATACTTAAAAACACAGCTCCATTGTTAAACCAAGAAGGTAATAATCTTCCCTGCCTTCGAAAGGGAGCGCGGGAAGATGCCTTTTTTGGCAAGCGTCGCCTTTTATCATCAAAATTTAAGCGTTTTTAATCAAACTCAGTTCCTGGTTCATTTAAGATATGATGCAGATGAATTGGATATAACAGTATCTCATCAAAAAACAATTATTTCGGAACATTTCTGTTTTAGGTATAATGGATTGTAATAAAACAAGAATTACATGAAACCTGAGATACTCTTTTCCCTTCTTTTAACGGCCTGTCTTTTTTTGGGCACGCTGTTCATCATTCAGTCTGATGCAGCGGATGATATTTTGTTGAAGGAAACAAAATTGGGCGTGATAGTGGCAGAAGACAGCTCCGGAACTGTAGCTCCGGATTTACTATTTTTTAATTCTCTCGCTTTTTCAGTACCCGACAGCATGGGACACAATCCATCGCAAAACAGCGATTCCCTTTTTCAAATGCCGGTTTTCATACCTGATTCCACCCTCACAGAATCGATGCCCGTTCTGATTCCGCCGCCTGTTGATCAGAAAATGATAATACCTATGGGCAGTAATCATTGATTTTCTTTATAACCTCAGTTCGATTATTAATCCTTTGAATTTTCTAAGAAGAAGTCTCCCCTATTAAGGGGCTCATTTTTTGAACGCGAAGCGAAATATAGAGGGGTGTTCATCGATTTTGACACAATCTGATTGACACCCCTCCCTCCGCCGGCTGGCGGAGTACTCCCCTCCCCGGGAAACTTCACCCTGGGCGCAAGCGCAGGGGAGACTATCCCCCTCAATCTCGCCCCGAAAGTCGGGACTGAAAAAACACCAGCTGGCGCGGGATAAAAGATGCCCCCTTTTTTAAGGGGGACTTATACGTTCATGATTTTACAATTGAACTCAGGTTTATAGCAACATTTATCCATAGAGCCAATAGTCGATCTCCGCTTTCAGGAGAATAGATCTCTGTACGGTTCCAGCAGCTCCGGGTGGTTGTTGCGAACATTTCCCACCTCATCGTTTACCCGGTAAAATTCAATATCGTCATCAGGCCAGGGACGCAGCAGACTGCTGAGCATATCCGTATCGCTATTGCCGGGATCGAGCCAGTGGCTGAACTCTTCGGGTAGCAGCATGGCTGGCATCCGGTCGTGAAGTTCTGAGACGGGCTTGTTGGCATCGGTGGTGATGATTGTATAGCTGTTAATTACCTCTCCTTTTTTATCGCTCCACTGCTCGTAGAGACCTGCAAAATGCATTAAACCGGGCTTTTTACGAGTGATGTAGTGTGGTGCTTTAGATGATGCGGTGGTTTTCCATTCGTAAAATCCACTGGCGGGCACAATGCAGCGTTGCGACGAGAACGGTTTTTGGAACGATCGTTTTTTGCTAAGCGTCTCTGCTCGCGCGTTAATCATTGAGTATCCGGTTTTGATACTGTCGGCCCAAAAAGGGATCAATCCCCAGCGGTGCGGACAGATCAGCCGCTTATCATCTGTTTCAACAATAACCGGCATGTGGGCTGAAGGAGCTACATTATAATTCGGTTCAACGGTATAGGACCCTTCAGGAGCAGCGCCATACATCTCTTTTAGCTGCTGGAGGGTGGCTTTTAAAACGTATCGTCCACACATTGTATAAAATGGGTTGATTACTTTTTGTTTGAAAAAGAAGAGTAACAGGAAATTTCCAGAAATGGAAGCGGATCAGAACGGGAAATAACAAATATATGTATGATATATGTGTAACTTATTTTTATACTGTAGCTATGGATCCGGAAAAACATTCAAATTACGATCTCGAGCAAGATGTACATCGCATCACGCTCTACAGCACGGTGGCGAAAGATCATCAGCATAAGAGCATGAAAAAGAGGCTCTACCTGCACCTCGATATGAACTGTTTTTACGCGCAGGTGGAGCAGCGTGCCTACAATCTATACGGTCTCCCGCTGGCGATGGGCGGCTGGCGAAAGCCGAATGGTACAGCCCGGGGTATTGTGGCTACGGCAAGCTATGAAGCACGGGCGCTTGGCATTAAAACGGCAATGAGTGCTTTTGAAGCCTCACAAATCTGCCCCTATCTGGTATTTATGCAGATCGACTATGACAAATACAAAGGGATCAGCCGGCAGCTAAAAACCATTATGGACCGTTTTGCGCCCGACGTGGAGAAATATTCAATGGACGAGTATTTCTTGGATATCACCTTCCTCAAAAAAAAGGGGCGATCCGCAATCAACTCGTTTATGAGACGGCTTAAACAGGCGATTTATGATGATTTGGGCCTGGTCTGTTCCGTGGGAGTGGCCACCAGCAAAACGTGGTCAAAACTGGCCTCGGACCTGCGAAAGCCGGACGGGATGCTGTCTGTTTTGAATCCGGATGACGCTGCTCAATACCTCTATCCGCTGCCGGTAGATGAAGTGTGGGGAATTGGCCGACGGCGCTACGAGCATCTGAAACGATACGGAATTCTCACCATTGCCGATGCTGTGAAACGTGGGAAGGTGCCGTTCCAGAAATTGTTTGGTGAGATGCAGGGCCAGCTTTTCTGGGAAACAGTAACGGGACAGGACCGGGCTAAAGTCCTCCAGAACGAAGTTCATATTCCCGATGAAGTGAGTTATATGCATACCTTTTCTGACTGGACGGACGAGCCGGATGCTGTGAAGGGGGAGATCGTAAAAGCGGTGCGAAAGGTATGCTATCGCATGCGCGGCTACAGAAGAAAAGCGAGGAGGTGGGGCTGTCATATTCGTTTTCAGGAAGCGCACTGGGAGGGAAGGTCATTTGCGTTCAATACGCCCGGTTTTACCAATCTGGATGATTATGTGCTGGAAAACTGTTTGCCGGAGGCATTGCGCATTGTAAACAGCGCGCTGCAGAAGGGAATCAAGATTCGGGGAGTTGGACTTCATACAATTGAGATGCAGCAGACCGAGCAGCTTGAAATCTTTTTCACCGAGAAAGACGAGATGAAGCATCTCTACCGGGCAACCGACTGCCTGAACAACTGCTACGGGCCCGATACTGTTGCGAAGGCAGCAATTCACGAGAGCGTAAAGGGAAATACCCATTTCGTAAATCGGAGTTGAGGACTTGCTTTTTGGAGAGGAGTTCACGTTCAGAAAAAATCATGGTGTTCTATCATTCACCGAATAAATGGTTATTTTACATGAATTGAACCGATACTTTATTATTCAACCGTCTGTTTAGAGATTTCAGCATGATTAAGAAAAAAGTGAAGGTGCTCAACGAAGCGGGCCTGCACGCAAGGCCTTCATCCGTTTTGGTGAAAACAGCATCAGAATTTGAATCGGATCTATTTATCGAGATGTATGGATACAGAATAAACGGCAAAAGCATTTTAGGATTGATGACGCTTGCCGCAGAACATGGATCAGAAATGGAATTGATTGTTGATGGCCCTGACGAAGAGCAGGCGATGGAAGTGCTAAGCCGTCTATTTAAAAACAAATTTAAAACCAACCCATCTTGAGCCGAGACACGACATTGAAACAGCGCATGCTACTAGGAACTCCCGGCGCAAGTGGCCGCGGAATTGGCCGCCCACTTGTTCTGAACCGTGAAAAAAGGGTAGTGAAGCCTGAAAAAATCAGAAAGCCTGAAGTTGAAAATGAACTGCAGCTGGTTGAGCAGGTGATAACGGAACTGGAAATTGAGTTCAGAAATCTTCAAAAAGTGAGCAATGAAGATGATGTTGTTGAAGTCATCGAATCGCAGATCCAGGTGTTGAAAGATCCGGAGCTGAAACAAAATATCCGGAAACAGGTAGAAGAAGATCTTCACAGGGCGGTGTACGCAATATTCGCCTCTTTTAACGACTACATTCGGCTTCTTGAAAATGCTTCTGCCGGCTGGCTGAATGACCGGGCCGTTGATATTATTTCAATTCGAGATCAGCTGATTGATCTTGTTCGAAACCACCAGCCGGATGATCTGGATGTTGATAACGCCGTGATTTTTGCTGTTGAGCTCTCGCCCACAGAAATGGTTAAGCTTAGTAAATTCAACCCTGCGGGCATCGTATCACAAAAGGGGGGGCTCACATCTCACATGGTTATATTGGCCCAATCACTTGGGATTCCGTGTGTAATCGGGGCTGAATGGGAACTTTTCAAACCGGAGCGTTTTGATTCAGTTTTGATTGATGGTGATACAGGCTCCGTCCTGTTTGATCCAACCTCAAAAATGAAGGATGAATTTTTGTCCTACCAGGCAAAGCGGCAGGCAGAGGAAGAATCAGCCCTTGATTGGGTAAAAAAGCCTTCTAAAACCCGTTGTGGCGCTCCGTTTACACTTCGTGGGAACATCGAATTTGTCAACGAATTGCCGTATCTAAAAACGAGGGGAGCCAGCGGAGTAGGTTTGCTAAGAACAGAAACAATTTTGTTCGACTCAAAAGATTTTGATGTTCAGACCCAGGTCGATTTTTACAGGCAGGTTGCCGGGGCCGCCGATCCTGATCCGGTTGTTATTCGTCTGTTTGATGCCGGTGGCGATAAATTTCCGGATAACCATAATAACGAGCATAACCCATTCCTGGGATGGCGCGGTATTCGCATGATGCTGGATAAACCGGAACTGTTGCGCCAGCAATACGAGGCGATATTGCGGGTTTCAGCTGAATTTCCGGGTAAAATTAAGATTCTGGTTCCAATGATATCGCATATTGAACAGATTCTTGAATCAAAACAGATTCTGGAAGATGTGAAAAATGATCTGGAAGCTAGCGGAATCCGTTTTGACGCTAACATCCCTTTTGGCATCATGATTGAAGTGCCGGGAATTGCTGTGATGGCGGAAGAAGCCGCCGCACAGGTCGATTTTTTTAGTATAGGAACCAACGACCTCACGCAATACTTGCTGGCCGTTGATCGGGGAAACGGAAAAATATCAAGACTCTATCAGTCGGCTCACCCGTCCATATGGCGCGTGATTCGCGATGTAATTGCCGCATCAAAAAAAGCCGGTATTCCCGTGTCGGTCTGCGGTGAGATGGCATCAAACCCACTTTATGCCGCCTGCTTTTTGGGGATGGGATTGAACGATTTGAGTATGACCACCCATTCTATTCCGGAAGTAAAGTCAACACTCTGCCGTCACAATATGTCAGATTTTACTATACTATCTGAAGAAATACTGAATGCCAAAACGTATTCCGGTGTAGTTGCAATTTTTGATGTCTGGAAGGATAAATTTCGGAGATAAAAAGTGAAAAACTCCATCAGTATTCTACGAACATTTGATTAAATATGAATGAGCACTCAATTTAATATTGATCGTTACAGAGCCGGATTGCGGACTCGCTGGCTGGGCGCAGATTTTATTTACAAGCCGGTATTGCCATCCACCAACAGCTATCTGAAGAAGCTGGATTACTCGCAATTTGATCACGGCAGCGTGCTGCTTACCGACCATCAGACAAATGGGCGCGGGCAGTATGAACGGTCTTGGGAGTCGAAAAAAGGAGAAAACCTTGCGTTTACCGTTGCCTTTAAACCCACTGCCGGCGACAGGCTGCCGCTGCTTACGCTCTGTTTTGCGCTCGCGGTAGTCGAAACAGTTGATCAGATGAAAATTGAAGGTGCCGAAATAAAGTGGCCCAACGACGTGTTGATCAACGGTGAAAAAGTAGGTGGCTTGCTCACCGAATCTGTTTTTTTAGGGCAGAAGCCTGAACGGGTATTGGTTGGGATTGGATTAAATGTAAATCAGAAAACATTTGATGCCGGGTTCGATATGGATGCCACATCACTCATTGCCCACTATGGAAAATCAGTGCAGCGCGAAGATCTGCTCTGCCAGCTGCTACAGAGGATGGAGTATTTGTACACCCGATGGACTCAGAAGGATCCGGAACTTTGCAAAGATATCAATAATCGGATTATTGGATTTGGAGAGTGGGTGAGAACGTCTCTGAACGGTGCTGTAAGCGATGAAGAGTTCAAATTCCTCGGTATGAACGAAAAAGCCGAGTGCGTAATGCTAAGTAAAGATTTGGATGTTAAAACCTTTTCCCATGAGCAAATTCGAATCTTCCCCCGTCGTTAATACCTTTCGGGAAAATTTCAATGTCGTCTCAGACGCCGAATCAGGCCGTTTTGTTTGTGGTGTGAGCGGCGGGATTGATTCTATGACGCTCCTCTTTTTGCTTCACCGCTACAAGATTAACTGCACGGTTGTTCACTGCAACTACCGTCTGCGTGGGGAGGCATCGGAGCATGACAGAGAATTCGTTGAACAGATTTCGGCGATGTGGAATTTTGACTGCGTCACCGCTACCTTCGATCCGGCAGAAGCAGAAATAACAAACACACAGTTGTGGGCACGGGAAAAGAGATACTCCGTATTCAGAGATATTATGAGAGAGACCGGAGCAGAGCATATTTTAACCGCCCATCACCAGGATGATCAAGTTGAAACGATCCTCCAAAAGATTTTTAGAGGTGCCGGGCTACCGTCCTGGAAGGGAATAGAGGTTTTGCAAAACGATCTTTTGAGACCGCTCTTGGGGGTAACAAAAGAGCAGATCAGAAACTTTTCTGAAGAGCATCATATTCCGTTTCGGGAAGACTCAACTAATAAATCGTCCGGCTACGCACGGAATTTCCTCAGACAAAAGGTGATTCCGGAAATGAACGATTTCTTTCCGGGGTGGAGGGATAACGTGCTCAAAATTCCTGACAGATCTGAAGAATATTCGCTGATGTCGGGTTTGGTTTTACAGCAGCTATTAAATGAAAAAAACCAAATTCGCAGATCAGATTTTCTTGCGTTGCCGCAGAAACTTCGTCCAACTCTGTTTCACCATTACCTGGGCAAAATGATTCCCGAAGTGTTGTTGTCAGAAGGTGTTTTAGACCGGTTTAAAACCATTGACGAACTACAGACCGGAGCTGAAATTGTGATAAACACGGTGTGGAAAATTATCCGCGACAGAGATCTTTTTTTACTAGTTGGGAACAGTGAACAGAACGGTATTAAACCGATAGAACTCAGTAAAAAAGATATTACGGAACAAAAACAGATCGCTCATTTTCGATTAAATCTGCAGCCCTGGGATGGAGAAATTGATAAACACCTGCTTCAGTATGATTCGGACAAAGCGGAGTGGCCTGTCACAGTCAGACCCTGGCAGGATGGAGATCGAATTCAGCCGTTGGGAATGAAGGGGAGTAAACCTGTAGCAGACATCCTATCGGACAAAAAAATTTCAAGTCACCAAAAAAGGGAAGCGTTTTTGATAGAATCTTTTGATGGAATCATCTGCGCCGTTATATTCCCGCACATCACAACTGATGGTCAAACGGGCATCATATCAGAGCGGGTAAAGTGCAGCTCTGAAACTAAACAGATATTACAAATAGACACAGATCTTTAATGGACCAATATTTACCGGAAAAAGTAAACATTAACGGAGAACAGTTTCGTGTTTACTTAACAAAAGAAGAGATTCAGCAACGCCTTAAAGAGCTTGGAAAGCAAATTAGCCTCGATTATAAAGATAAGCGTCCGATTTTTATTGGTGTTTTAAATGGTGCGTACATTTTTCTTGCTGATCTGATGAGATATGTGACCATACCCTGCGAAGTGGATTTCCTGAAACTGAGCAGTTATGGCGATGAAAAAGTGTCTTCGGGAAACGTAACCGATTTGAAAAATATTGACGCAAACATCAAAGATCGTCATGTTATTCTGGTTGAAGATATTGTTGATACCGGGCTGTCAATGAACTATCTGTTCAAAAAACTGAACCAGTTTGGGCCGGCATCTCTTTCAGCGGCAACTCTTCTCCATAAAACTGAAGCCACGCAGCACGATGTAGTGCTGAAATACACAGGGTTCAAAATTGATAACCTTTTTGTATTGGGATACGGTCTCGATTATGCCCAGGAAGGTCGTAACCTGGCACAGATTTATATTCTTGAAGAGTAGGCTGTAGGGTAGAGGCTGGTCGGTTAAAATTTATTGAAATGAATGTTGCAAAGGCAGCGGAAAGCTTCCTATATTTGATGCTCTTCAAAACAGGATAAATCCTGAGTTTGATCACAAGGAGAGGTGGCTGAGTGGTCGAAAGCGCTCCCCTGCTAAGGGAGTATACCCCGAAAGGGGTATCGAGGGTTCGAATCCCTCCCTCTCCGCTGAAAAGCGCAATCTGATGTCGAATCGGGTTGCGCTTTTTTTATTTTAGTACTTCACTCTTAAGTTGAATAAAAACATCGCATATGTCGAGTTCGCGCTTTTGGTTGGACGCCAGTATAACAATACCGCCGCTGTCGACACATTTTTGTGTCATCTGTTCCACAATGGCGTGGCCTTTTTCGTCTAAATTAGTACCGGGTTCGTCGAGGCAAAGTATTGAGGGCTTATGGACAACCGCTGATGCAAGCTTAACACGCTGCTGCTGACCGGAAGAGAGTTCGCCATACAGGGAATCGGCAAAGGCGGTTAGTTGGAACTGATGGATCAGATTAGATATTTTTTCACAATCCTGATCGCTTCTCAAATCACGTATAAACTGAAGATTTTCGCGGGCTGTAAGCTCTTCGTAGAGTTCAACATAGGGCGCTGCATAACCAAGATGGGGCTTGATCTGTTTTGGTGAAAGAGTCTCCTCATGAACAGACCAGGTTACAGTTCCTTTGTCAGGCAAAATTAGCCCGCTGATGCATCTTAAGAGCGTTGATTTGCCGGCTCCGTTCGAACCCGCTACGCCAATCTTACCACCCGTATATTCGATAGAGAGTTTACTGAAAACTTCCTTACCTGAGTACGATTTGGAAAGTTCGCTTATGTTTAGATTAATCATGTTCTAGAAATAAAAATCGGCTTACTGACATTTGGAATTGAAGATAATTGTAATTTTTCTTGAAGTGGTAATGAAATATCAGATAATATTTTCGTTGAAAGGTGTCGAACCCATATATTCCCCAAAAATCAGATACAGGCATGGACCAACTCATACGCAGCGTTACCAAAAAATTTACTAAGCTACTGCCGGACGACACGTCGTTTTACACTCCCGATGATCTCAGGGAATTTGATATTCCTGAGTTTGTAGTCCGGAGAGTTGAAGTGGAAATCTATCGGAATTTGAATGAATCGATTGTTCCTCCTCACTCTGAATGGGCTGATATGTCAGCTGAAGGTATTGAATATGCCTGGGATCAGTTTATTGAAGCAATTGTTGCTGAAGTCCGAATGCCAGCATCTTTTGCTCCATCTGTATTTGAGACTTCAGTGGCGGATGTCATTGAAATTATTTTGCATCCCCGGTCTGCTATCCCGGCAATACTGTTTGGACCTGAAACCACCCTCACGAAAGAGGAGCTGGCAAAACGCATCAGATTCATCACGGTAAATACCCACCTTGCTGAGGCGGTTCTAAAATACATGGACCGGAAAGAAAAAAAAACCATAGACCTTTCTGTATGTAAAAAAATTGTTGAACGTGTAGACGACCGATTAACTGAGAATTATAACTCGCTTAACTGGGCTCAGTTTCTGCATCCGCTCTTTATCCTGTCAGGGCCGGAAGTAGATTCAGAACTATTCAGAATTTTCTTTGAAGACAGGGAAATGAACCGTATTTCGCGCCGCTTCGACATGTTGAGTGAATCTCTTAATAAAACAGGTTTTATAGAGGTACTGAGTTCACCCGATCTGCTCAACGAAAAGGGTCACGAGGAAGAACAGACGTCTCTGTTTCATACTTTTGTGCCATCCTCTGAAACTGAAACAGAGAGCGATTCCGCAGGGAAAAATGAGTCTGGTGAGCAATCAGCTACCCCTCAGGTTCCAAAATCTTCTGATGAATCGGCTGACGATCACGAAATTCCTGATAAAAAGCGCGTGCCGCAAAAAGAGTTAAACATCGAAGAGCAAAAACCTGCCAACAGCAGAAGTGTAGCCGCGCCGCATGAAGAAGAGAAAGAAGACGATGAGGACGAAGATACGCTACTTTCGTCTTTCCGCAGTAAACTAAGGCCGGAGTCTGAAACTGATAATCAGCACGAATCTGACGAGGAATCTGAAGATATACGCTATAGCCGTTTTTCTGAAGAGAATGAAGAGGCAGATGAAGAGGAGCCTGTTTACATAGATTTGGCAGATGAGCCTGAAGAAGAGGACACGCCCGATCCCGATTCTGATCCTGAGCCTCTGCCTGAACGTTCACAAAAAGCCGGTAAACAAGAGTCAAAAGAGGAGCAGATAAATAAACCTGATGAAGGGAAGGGTGAAGTTGAAAAAAAAGAAGACCCTGATGATTATAAATTTAACCTTGATGAGATCTCCGAATCACCGGACGACTCAAAGCCAATTTGGCAATCATTTTTGGGTGATGAAGATCATATAGAAGAAAACGATATTGAAGAACCTAAATATTCGCCCTTTGCAGATAATGATGGGGAGGATGAAGATGAGCCGCTCATTGATCTCACCCGGGAACAAGAGAGCGAGCTGAGTGCCGGCCAGCTAATTGGTTGGATGGAGAGTGATGAGCGTCGTTTCACAGAATCGATCTTTAGCGGTTCAGAAGCAGCCTACGAGCAGGCGCTTGTTGAGCTGGATAGTTTTGATAACTGGAAACAGGCTAGCGGCTACATTGAAAAAGAAATTTTTGCGCGTAATTTTGTAGATATGTACGATGAAGATGCCGTGGATTTTACAGACAGAATGCAGGCTTATTTCGATCAATTTAAATATTAAAGTGAAGAATTTATGAGCAAACAGGATAAACTTAAGAGATTGAAAAAACTCCGGGAGGAGTCGAAACTCGGTGGCGGTAAAGAGCGAATTAAAAAGCAGCACGAAAAAGGGAAGCTTACAGCAAGAGAGCGGATTGAAATTCTTGTGGATAAAGACAGTTTTCACGAGATCGACGCATTCGTAACTCATCGAAGTCATGTGTTTGGGCTCGAAAAACAGCACATACCCGGCGACGGTGTAGTGACAGGGTATGGAAAGATTGATGGGAGACCGGTCTATCTGTTTAGCCAGGATTTTACAGTATTTGGAGGGTCACTTTCTGAAACACACGCCGAGAAGATATGCAAGGTTATGGATCTTGCTTTGAAAAATGGAGTGCCCATAATAGGGCTTAATGATTCAGGTGGCGCAAGAATACAGGAGGGCGTGAGCTCTTTGGGCGGATACGCTGAGGTATTTTGGCGTAACTCAATGGCATCGGGCGTTGTGCCTCAGATTTCAGCCGTAATGGGGCCATGCGCCGGGGGGGCCGTATATAGTCCGGCGTTGACCGATTTTGTATTTATGGTGAAAGATACAAGCTATATGTTTGTAACCGGGCCGAATGTCGTAAAAACAGTAACACATGAAGAAGTTACATCAGAAGATTTAGGCGGAGCCTCTGCCCACGGAACAAAATCAGGGGTGGCCCATTTTGCATCCGATAACGATGCTGTTTGCCTGCACAATATACGCAGCCTGATGAGCTACCTCCCGCAGAATTGTGAGGAGAAGCCACCAGCGGCAGACTCTGTAAAACCGGACAGGGCAAAGGCCGAAAAACTAAACACCATCGTTCCTGATAATCCAAATAAACCTTACGATATCAAAGACGTCATTGACGGCGTGATGGATAAAGACTCTTTTTACGAGGTACATGAACTTTATGCCGACAACATTGTGGTTGGCTTTGCAAGACTTGATGGCCGTTCCGTAGGGATTGTAGCTAACCAGCCGCTTTCTCTTGCCGGAGTTTTAGATATCGACGCGTCCGTTAAAGGTGCCCGGTTTGTCCGCTTCTGCGACGCGTTTAACATTCCCATTGTTGTGTTTGAAGATGTGCCGGGATTCCTTCCGGGTACAGATCAGGAGTGGGGCGGTATTATTAAGCACGGAGCAAAACTGCTGTATGCATTTTGTGAGGCTACAGTTCCGAAAATGACGGTCATCACACGGAAAGCGTATGGCGGTGCGTACGATGTGATGAACAGCAAACATATCCGCGCCGATTATAACGTCGCGTGGCCATCAGCAGAGATTGCCGTGATGGGAACAAAGGGAGCTGTTGAGATTATCTTTAGAAAAGAGATAGCAAAGGCAGAGAATCCCGAGGAGAAACAGAAGAACCTGGAAGAACAGTACAGCGAAGAGTTTGCACATCCTTACAAAGCAGCCGCGCGTGGCTTTATAGATGATGTGATTTTGCCTGAAGAGACGCGCGAAAAACTCATCAGCGCATTTGAATTGTGTCAGAACAAAGTTGATTCTGTGCCTAAACGAAAGCACGATAATTTGCCGCTTTAATTCACCGATAATTTGGGTCGGAAAGGATAAGAGTCCCCCTTCTCAAGGGGGGAGCGAATGGAGTGAGCTGGGGGATGATTCTCTGAGTTCAGAAGTGCCCAATTTTTGTTGTAAAGCACAATATGACGTACCTCTTCGCCCGCAGGGAAGCCTGTGGCAGGAGGTAGACATCCCAAAATGAACTCCGTACCGATCAATACTATGAATTCTAAGTTAATACACTGTGGGCTCTGCCCCGAGGTAGTTCACTCTACGAAGGATAACCACCGCCGGTAGTGATATAGTTTCTGAGGGAATCAATCTCATTTTTCTGTGTCTGAATTACGGCCTTCACAACATCACCGATTGAGATAACGCCTTCAACTTTTTCGCCTTCCAGAACCGGAAGATGGCGTATTTTTTTATTGGTCATCAGCTGCATACAGAGATTTATGTTATCGGTCTTTTTTACACAAATCACCTTGCCAACCATAATGTCGGACACCGGAGTGTCCTTAGAAGTTCTGCCTTTTAAAATGACCTTGTTTCTATAATCCCGCTCTGAAATAATTCCCTTCAATTTGCCCTCTTTCATCACAAGGAGCGCTCCTATGTTGTGCTCTTCCATTTTAGAAATTGCATGCAGCACAGTCTTTTCGGGCTCCACAGAGATAATATCGTGTCCTTTAGTATCAAGTATATCCTTTACTTTCATAACTCCTCAGATTGGTGGTTGTTATTATTACCATAATTGTAATAAACAAAAAAATGGAAGAGTTGCAAGAGGGAGATTTTAAATAAAGGAAAACAGCCCTCAATGGATAGATTTAAATATTGAGAGCATCATCTGCTTGTAGGACGGGGTAAGCACAATATCACGCCTCTCCATCATTTTCTCCATCGCTTCTACAGCTTTATCAAATTTATACGGCACAATTTTGCCTGTGCTCACCCAGCTGAATGAGGGAACGAATTTTGGCTGGTATCCTTCTGAAAAAAGATTGCAGCAAACGCCGCAGAGAGTCCCTGTATTCAGCATTGTGTTGATGCCTGTCTTTGAATGATCCCCCATAATTGTGCCTAAAAATTGCTGGCCTGTATCCATATCATTGTCTGTAGCCCAGCTTCTGATTCGCACATCACTATAGTTGTTTTTAAGGTTAGATGTGTTTGTATCGGCCCCAAGATTGCACCACTGACCAAACACAGAATTGCCAGCAAAACCGTCGTGCGCTTTGTTTGAATAGGAGTGAAACAGAACATTGGCAATTTCGCCACCCACTTTACAAACCGGACCGATTGTTGTTCCTGCATATATTTTTGAACCTACTTTTACGACTGAATTTTTGCAAATAGCTGTTGTGCCTCGAATAACTGAATTTGCCATGATGCGTGCATTTTTCCCGATATAAATCGGCCCTTCATCTGCCATAAGAACAGTGCCCGGTTCTATAGTGGCTCCCTCTTCAATGTAGATTTCATCGCTGTTTACAGCTACAACATGCTCAAATTTATTTGGTGAAATGAATGTGCCCTGGTCAAGCCGTTTTATATCCTGCACTATCTCTCTGCTGTTTACCTGGAAAATCTGCCAGGCATAATTAAGCATTGAAATTTGTTCGCTATGTTCGATGCGCTCTATTTGGGCTGTATCGATTCCGTTTTGCAGCCAATTTGTGTGAATATCTGATCCTGCGTGTGCTGCAATCAAAATGTTTTCATCAAAAATTGCTGTATCTTTTGGAAGTCCCTTTATTTTTTTTGCAATAGATCTATTTGGGAACACCCGCGAATTAATCCAGTAGGATGAACGGTCACCGCTAACCCGATGAGGTTCAGGGAAAACTCCTTCGAGGGGTGCGCGCAAAGGTCCGGAGGGCATATGATGCGACTCCAGATCCGCCGCCCACTTTTGACCGAGTGTTAACACTCCGACTCTGAGATCGTACATTGGGCGTGTTAACGTGAGAGGGTGAAAATTTTCTAAGTAGCTATCTTCAAAAAAGGTTGGAAGGATCGTCATACTTATGTAAATAAATAATTTTATATGGAATTTTAGATTTCTAAATTATACAAAAATGATTGAAGACTTTAGTCAAAGAAGACGATAATAACTGAAAGCGATAATTAATTTATAAAAGTAAATCAGTATGTGTGGAATAGTAGGATATGTGGGAGAAAAAGATGCCGGTAAAATACTGGTAAAAGGGCTCAAGAGGCTGGAATACCGGGGGTACGACTCTGCCGGTATTGCATTGATGAATGGAGAGATGCAGGTGCACAAGGGGAAAGGAAAGGTTGTGAACCTCGAAAACTTGATGTTCAAACATCAAGCGGTTGGGAAGATAGGGATCGGCCATACACGCTGGGCCACACATGGAGAGCCAAATGATGTGAATTCCCATCCTCACCTGAGCGAAACAGGAAATATAGCCGTTGTTCATAACGGGATTATTGAGAATTACAACGCTCTAAAGAAGAAACTGATAGAGAGGGGCAGAACGTTTAAGAGCGCAACGGATACTGAAATTATTGCCCAGCTGCTGGAAGAAATCTATACAACATCTGATGTGACGTTCGAACAAGCTATTCAGCTTTCGTTGAAGCAAATTGTTGGAACTTATGGCATTGCTATTGCCAATATGGATGAGCCTGATAGACTCTACGTTGCCAGAAAAGGGTCTCCGCTTTTGCTGGGAATTGGTGACGATGAAATGTTCATAGCTTCGGACGCATCCCCAATTGTAGAGTACACCAATAAAGTAATTTATCTCGACGATGGAGAAATGGCGGTTGTTACAAAAGGCAGCTACCAGGTTAAAACTATAGAGGATGTTAAGTTAACAAAAGAGATTCATGAACTGGCTATGGGGCTCGAAGCTATTGAAAAAGCGGGTTATCCTCATTTTATGCTTAAAGAGATATTTGAGCAGCCCCGATCTATTGCAGATTGCATGAGAGGGCGAATTAATCCTGAAAAGGGTACAATTCAGCTCGGCGGTCTGGTAGATGTAATGGATCAGCTTGTGTCTGCAAAACGAATTGTGATTGCTGCCTGCGGAACAAGCTGGCACTCCGGACTTGTGGGAGAATACCTATTTGAATATCTCGCCAAAACTCCGGTTGAAGTAGAATATGCGTCTGAATTCCGATATCGCGATCCGTTAATCGGCGAAGGCGATGTACTGCTCGTAATTTCTCAGAGCGGTGAAACAGCGGATACTCTTGCTGCCTTAAGAGAAGCAAAAAAACGCGGTGCACTTGTTCTTGGAATCTGTAATGTTGTGGGGTCCACAATTTCGCGTGAGACCGATGCGGGTGTATTTACCCATGCCGGACCTGAAATTGGTGTCGCATCCACCAAAGCGTTTACCGCACAGGTTGTTGTATTAACGATGATGGCGATACGCATAGGACAGGGTAAAGGAATTATCTCAGACGAAAGGGCTAAAGAACTGATAAGGGAGCTGAATCATATTCCTGATAAAGTGCAGCAGATACTCACTGAGAATGACCAGCCGATAAAAGAGATGGCTAAACTCTTTACCTACGCGCCCAACTTCCTGTATCTGGGACGATCGTTTAATTTCCCTGTAGCTCTTGAGGGGGCTCTCAAATTAAAAGAGATCTCCTATATCCATGCTGAAGGGTATCCGGCTGCAGAAATGAAGCACGGGCCTATAGCGCTTATTGATGAGATGATGCCGGTGGTTGTGATTGCCGCTACAGACCATACCAACGATAAAATGATATCCAACATTGAAGAAGTGAAAGCGCGTAAGGGGCGTATCATCTCTATAATGAACCATGAGAACGGAGATGTGAAAGATCTATCTGAATTCTCAATTCAGATACCGGCCACGGAAGACTCTTTTTCTCCATTGCTAACTGTAATTCCGCTGCAGCTGCTCTCATACTATATCGCTGTAAACCGCAAGTGCAACGTAGATCAGCCGCGTAATCTTGCTAAAAGTGTAACCGTAGAGTAGCGGCAGGTTTTTTTCACCTGAAACTCATTTTTTCCTTACTTTGTCAATACGGTATGGAAAAAGTGATAAAAAATATGGTTTGTCCGAGATGCGTGGAGTCTGTCGAATCCATTGTTAAAAGTCTGAACCTTCCGATCAGAGATATTTCGATCGGAAGTGTAGACTTTGAAAGGAAGTTAGACGAGGACGAATTGGAGCAGCTATCAGATCATCTGAATAGTAAGGGGTTTGAATTGGTCACAGACCGTGAAACAGAATTGGCAAACCTCGTTAAACTTGCTCTGATCGAATATCTTTCTGGCCTTGAGACAAACAGCTCACCGAAAAAAATCTCATCATTCATCGGGACAAAACTGCACTATAACTATTCTTATTTGAGCCATGTGTTTACTGAACAGGAGGGCGAAACGATTGAGACGTTCCTGATAAAATTAAAGATTGAACGCGTCAAAGAACTGATCAGCTACAGGCGTTTTACACTCAGCGAAATTGCCCATAAACTTAAATACAGCAGCGTACAATATCTCTCCAATCAATTTAAAAAAGTAACGGGGCAGACCGTCACAGAATACCGGAAAAGCGGATCAGGCTCACGGATTTCGATTGACAAGCTGTAATCCAAAAATTCTACACAAGCTTCACATTTGAACGTGATTGATTCCGGCACACCTTTCTTATATTCAGGCACGAATTCTGAATATACATTTTGAAAAAAAATCTCTTAATTCCCCCTGAATTCCTTGTGGGAAGAGTTTTTTTTCGTAAATGATTTAACAATAGAATTCCTGTTTTAAATGAAAAATTAAGGATCCGGATGAATCAGTCTTATTATGTTAAGGGAATGATGTGCGCAGGCTGCACAAGCTCAGTAGAAAAGTCTATATCAAAATTAGAGGGCATAAATTCTGTTTCTGTGAATCTTGCATCTGAAACAGCTTCAGTCACTTTTGATGAATCAAAGCTGAGTGAACGGGAAATTGCGGAGGCTGTAAAGAGCGCCGGGTACGAGCTCGAATTAAATGGCGAAAGTGAAGTGGAAGTTACCCTCCTAATAAACGGCATGCATTGTACAGGATGCGTTGGAGCCGTTGAAAAATCACTGCAGCAGGTGGATGGCGTTCTTTCAGCTGCTGTAAATCTTACAACCGAACAGGCAGTTGTAAAATACACTCCGTCTATCGCCGGAATAGAAGACCTTGAAAAAGCTGTAGAGAGTGCGGGATATAGCACAGAAGTTATACAGAAAGAGAGTGACGGCGAGGAGCTTGACAAGCTGCAAAAAAAAAGAGCCAGGGAGGAAGAGAAGCTACATAGTGCCCGGAAAAAAATGGTAATGAGTTGGGTTATCACATTGCCGCTCATGATCTGGATGTTTGTTGATATGGTATTGGGCTTTAAAATCACCTCTCATGCGGTTATGGAGAGTGTAATGACGGCTGGAGCGGGTTTTGTAATTCTCTATCCCGGGCTACAGACTCTGCGCGGAGCGTGGAGATCAGCGCTCAATCTAAACCCAAACATGGATGTGCTGATAGCGATCGGAACCATTGCATCACTGGTGACCGGTATATTGGCGCTAAGCTACCATATTGGTATTTCTTTAGTGATGATCTACAGCTTTTCCGGAATTGCTGCTATGATTATGGCTTTTCACCTAACCGGAAGATATGTAGAAACAAAAGCGAAGGGCAGAGCCTCCGATGCAATTACGAAACTGCTGACGCTGGAGGCTGACCGGGCAAGAGTCATTCGTAATGGATCTGAAATGGAGATCGAACGTTCAGACCTGAGGCAAGGAGACACAATGCTTATTCGTCCCGGTGAAAAAATACCGGCTGACGGTGAGATTGTTGATGGAACGTGCTCGGTGGATGAGGCTATGGTAACGGGTGAATCGATGCCGGTGGTAAAGCAGAAAGGGGATGAAGTAATTGGCGGGACGATTAATATTGAGGGCGCAATGCATGTTATAGCAACTAAGGTTGGCAATGACTCTTTTCTGAACCAGGTGGTTAACCTGGTTGAAGAAGCTCAGAATTCTAAAATTCCAATCCAGGATTTTGCAGATCGTGTTACGGCTGTTTTTGTGCCCGTCATATTGAGTGTTGCGTCACTAACTTTTTTGACGTGGTGGATTCTCCCTGAGCTTTTTCAGCCGGTTTTAGAATTTGGGGATCGTTTTCTTCCTTGGATTCTGTCTGACCTGCCGGTAGTAAGCCAGGCTTTTTATGCAGCACTTGCGGTACTGGTCATTGCCTGTCCTTGTGCGCTTGGGTTGGCTACACCTACAGCGCTGATGGTTGGTTCTGGCCTCGGAGCAGAAAATGGAATTCTGATAAGAAAAGGGGAAGCTATTCAGCGAATGGAAGAAGTAACCACGTTTGTGTTTGATAAAACCGGCACGCTTACAAACGGCCGCCCTGAAGTAACCGACATGATACTTATTGGCGATGCCGGGAGAAGTAAAGCTGCGTATGCCGCATCGCTTGAAAATCTCTCAGAACATCCTATTGGAAAAGCGATCGTCCGTTATTTTGAATCGGATGAAGTCAGACATAAAGCCGGTGAATTCAGATCGCATATCGGTATGGGTGTAGAGGGGCATGTTGACGGGCACCATGTGGCTGCGGGAAATGAGGAGCTGATGGAAAAGCTTGATATTGAAATACCTGAAGAAGCGGGTTCAGATGCAAAGACCCTCATGGAACAGAGCAAGAGCGTTATATACGTAAGTGTGGATAACATGTTGATAGCTCTGTTTGCCCTGCAGGACACTCTTAAAGAGGACGCAGCCGCAACGATCAGGCAGATTCATGCACAGGGCTTCAAAACAATGATGATTACAGGGGACCAAGCTGAGGTTGCAAAAGCGATTGCTGGCGAAATTGGACTAACCGATTTCAGGGCCAAGATAAAGCCCGATGAGAAGGCGGCAATCATTCAAAAGCTGCAGGAGGGTGGAGAGGTCGTAGCTATGGTGGGGGATGGCATAAATGACGCGCCTGCACTAGCGCAGTCTGATGTTGGAATTGCTCTTGGTTCAGGAACGGATGTTGCCATTGAGTCGGGCTCTATCATACTGATAAAAGGTGATTTAGAGGCGGTTCTTAAAGCCATTGATTTGAGCAGGCTAACGATGAAAAAGATAAGGCAGAATCTGTTCTGGGCCTTCTTCTACAATGTAATGATGATTCCTGCGGCTGTGGTTGGCTGGATGCATCCTGTGCTTGCTGAAATAGCGATGGCTCTAAGCTCAATAAATGTAGTAGGAAATTCTAAAAGACTGGAAAAACGAAAGCCTGCAGGATTAGAATAATTAGAAAATTGTTATCTTTTGTAACGAATACGATTAAGGTTACTCTTGTTTAAGAGCGCCTGATGAGGTGTCGATAAGAAATAAAATAATATTAATTTAATTTTGTTGATAACTTGATTTTAATCTATACAATATATAACTATAAGCCCTAAAAATTTCTTAACGCAAATTGCTCTCTAAAAAAATGAAAAACTGGAAATCTCTATTATTTAAAATTGCTCTGCTCGTTGTTATTGCAATTGTAATTACGACCGGCTGATATTCACATCTTATTCGGAAATCTCTAATACCATCTGAAGATGAGGTATTCCGTCAACATCATATATATCCGAGGTGCTATTAAATCCAAATCTGGAATAATACTCCTCTAGATGGGATTGTGCCTCAATTTTTACAGCAGCTTCAGATCCCTCAAGAGCTTTGTCCAACCCCTTTTGTATAAGCTCTTTTCCATATTTATTTCCTCTCTCTTCTGCTCTCACAGCGATTCTGCCGAGGGATACCTCATTAAATTTTACTCCTGCAGGAACGATTCGAAGATATCCGATCAGCCTGCCGTCGTTGTTCCGCATTAAAAGGTGAGCCGAGATTTTATCCAACCCGTCTATATCATCGTAAATGCAGTCTTGCTCTATGATAAATATATCTTGCCTCAGCTTCAGAATTTCATAAAGATCTTCAGCGCTGCATTCAGATAGATTTTTGTAGAATGTCCATTTCATATTCTTAAAACTTTTATCTGTTGATTACGTAAAATTGTTTAAATCAGAATTAAACAAACATCCAATGTTAAAAACTTTACTGATAAACAGCATTGTCATTTTTTTTGGAGCGCACCTGCTTAAAGGTGTATCCATAACAAATTACTGGACTGCGATCGGTGTAGCCGTTGTTCTCGCGATTCTTAATATTCTAATACGCCCGTTAATACTGCTTCTAACGCTGCCACTGACAATACTCACGCTCGGTTTGTTTGTTCTGGTTATCAATGCATGGATATTGATGTTGGCAGACAAATTTGTAGATGGATTGAAAATTAAGAATTTCGGTTGGGCGGTTTTGTACGGCCTAGTAATCTCCATCCTGAATAGCCTGCTACTGGTGATCTTCTAACCCAAATATCTCACAGTGATTTTATTGGTGAGATATCCGGCATAAACGAGACTGATATTTAAGATCAGTCATTCTTTGCAATGACCCACACCGCGTGAACAATTCCCGGTATGAATCCAAGAATAGTAAGCAGAATATTCAGCCAAAAGTGAGGCTTGATGCCAACGGTAAGGAATACACCAAGAGGCGGAAGAATTACGGCAAAAATTATGCGAATGATGCTCATAAGGTTTGATTGGATTTCTATTGGGCCTTTATTCATTAGCTATAATAGCTGTTTTGTTTGTACGATGCTATTGTGGGTATTGGCACATAATTGAAAGTGACAATATGGAATGGTTTAAAGCAGGAACTCAACTAAAGAGAACAAACAACCAATACACCGATTACAAATAAAACAAGTGCCCGTTAGTCTCCTAAAAATCTGTTCCGCAGCTCTTCCCACTCCTCGCTTGCAATATAATCCAGAATAATTCGGTTCATATCGTTTCGATATTCGGCTCCGAGCGGCAGCGCAATTCCGTAATACTGATCATTAAACGTATTTGGTAGAACGCGGACTTTATTTCTGAAATCGAGCTGCGTAAAATATTGAATGATGGGTGCATCGTGCACGAAAGCATCAATTTCGTTATTCTCAACCGCACTGAGCCCGGCTTCAATAGTATCATATGAATTTGCGCGGATGCGTTCGGCATCGAGATAGTCCATGGTTGCCGACTGCTGAAGAGCACCCACACGCACAAAAGGAAGGTCCGTAGGTCCGCTCACGCGGCTGTCGAGCTGTGTAACGGTCAGGCTTGATGCAATCGAAGCGGTAAAAAAGGAGATTACAATAATGGCGGTGAACATCCAGATGAACCCGATCACACGTCCGCCCATTGTACGGGGTGATTTATCGCCATAGCCTACAGTGGTCATCGTAACCGCCGCCCACCAAAATCCGCTCCCAACGCCTTCTGCTGTGGATCCTCCAAATTCATCGCTGTTCTCGTTGCGTTCAAAAATCCAGACAAGGAATCCCCAGAAGAGAAGCAGCAGAAACAGCAGAAGCACTACCCAAAGAAAATCGAAAGAAAATATAGCCAGAAACGACTGCCAGGCGCCGGTCGGCTGGTATGACACCGCAATGCCGAGGCCGGTCACAAAAAACGGATGCGTAAAATCGACGCTCTCTTCCCGCTCTGATGTGATGGTAAGCGCAGAGGCCGAGGCGTAGAGCGATCCGTCAGCTACTCCGTCCAGCATGCCCTGGATGTCCTTTACCTCATAGCGATAGTCAAGGCCTGTTTCATGAGCGATATGTTCCCATAGCGCTATGGTCAATCCGTTGTAGGTTCCATTATCCTCTTCAATCACAAAAGGAGGCGCAACCCGAATCCCAATCACATTCTTTTCAGCTTGTTCGGGAATTTCGGAGGCATCCAGTGAGATAATGGGGACGCAGATCATAATGAGAAGCAGTTGCAGGGAGTGTCGGTAAATGATCATAAAAAATAGGTTTTTCGTATATTGTAATTACGATTAAGGTAAATAAATGAGGGCAATAGTTCCCGCCTGCATTCCCGAGTTACGGGAATTAATCTGATCTACACACAGAAGTTGTATATAAAAAAAAGGGTACTGCTCATAACTTTCTAAAATATATTTGAAACTGGCAAAAACATCTGTATTTAGGATTTAAAGACATATTTTTCACATGTTTAAATGCGTACTTAACTTTGTATCGCAGAGGCATGCGGATTTAATCGCTGAGTCCCGCTTATAGTCTTTTCTCCAAAAGTCACAAGTAAGCGTAATTCTGCGCGATACTTTGCGAGAATAAATAAATTTCATTTAGATAATAATTTTGCTGTAATAAATTCCACCGTCTCAAGCAGTTGTGAATTCGAACAGAGAAAAAATCAACTAAAACAATAAATACCATGAAACTTGTAACACCGGATGAAGCCGTAAGCTATATTCAATCTAGGGATCACCTTTTTATCCATACGGCCGCAGCAGCCCCACAGCAGCTGGTTCAGGCATTAACAAAGCGGCACAAAGAAC
>CAZXYQ010000015.1:0-35362 GCA_964644975.1 uncultured Rhodohalobacter sp. | reverse complement strand
AAAAGCTGTGGAGGGGGGCTTTTCGGCCGCCGATATCCAGAGGCTTCCCGGCGCTGTGAATGCAGCCGAACGCCGAAGCCAGCTTCCGGCTGCGGCTATCATGAACGGTATGTCGAATCAGATGAGCAACGGTGTGCGCGCTAACCAGATACTTCAAAACTTGTTCAATGGAAATATCAAAGGGGGGCCACCACGGGGAATTCCGGGCCGTCCAAATAACGCCCCTCCGGGCGGCAGAGGAAATAGTGGCGGGCTCTAAAGTAAATCTTCGGAACCGCTTCGATTATGATGCCACGAGCTGTTAAATCATTGTGAGCTAAGTCTCTTATAAAACCGATACCCTATATCGAAGGCAATTTTCTCAACTCACTTCCAGGCCTTTCGAACGAGGACGTTCGACCTACGTAGATCGAAGCTCCCGCTTCGATTATCATTCCACGAGCTGATCTTTTTTATCCTAAAATATGGCCTGGTCAATCATCAAAGCCCTATTTAAACTTTTTATTAATTTTTTTTAATAAATAATGTAACGAACAGGTAACTCATTCGTCTTATCACTGCAACAACCAATATAATTGAATAAAAGAGGTACACACATGGACATCTACAGAAATATGAAAACATTTGGAATTACACTAATAGCCGTGGCAATGTTAATGTGGGGATGCGAATCCACACTTGACTCAGACAACGGAAACGGTACGGGTACGATGGTCGTAAAACTTCATGATGCACCGGTTGACTACGATGAAGTGAACATTTCAGTAGCGCGGGTTGAAGTGAACAATTCTGAAAGTGAAGATCAGGGCTGGACCGTGATTAGCGAGCCCAATGAAACCTACAACATTTTAGAACTGGTGAACGGTAATTTTGAGGTTCTGGCCGATGCAGAACTTGAGCCCGGAACGTACAAGCAGATCAGGCTGATCCTGAATAACGAGAACACCGTGGTTATTGATGGTGATACATTCAATCTTTTTGTGCCCAGCGGAGCACAAACCGGACTCAAACTTAACATCGATGCGGAGATCATTGAAGGAATCGTCTACACGCTTCTGCTCGACTTTGATGCTAATCGTTCTGTGGTGCCCACCGGAGCTACCGGCCAATATAATCTGAAACCGGTAATCCGTGCCACAAACGAGGCGATTTCAGGAAATATTCAAGGATCGGTTCTTCCAATTGAATCACGGGCTACTGTATATGCCATCCAGGAATCAGATATACTTTCAACAACCTATGCTGATGAATCAACCGGAGAGTTTATGCTCGTCGGCCTTGAGTCTGGCAGCTATACAGTATCTGTTGAGCCGAGAGAAGAGGGTTTTGAGTCTGCTGAACTTGATGATGTCAATGTTACGGTAGGAGAAAACAACAACGTTGGTGAAATCGAGCTGGATGAATCAAATGATGACTCCAATGATGACGCCAGTAATTAAAATCTTCTGAAATGGGGTGTTGTGTCAAAGACGCTGGTCCCAAAATCCTGAACTGCTGTTCTTAAGGCCGACAGTTCGCTCAGCGAGTAAAAATTAATAAAGGATTCAAAAGCCACACAATTATGTGTGGCTTTTGTTATATCGGGACCTAAATCTTAATTCTGTAAGCGATAAAGGGTTTCTCATGCAGTTTTGAGTCCGCTCTCATTTTCTAGAAATGAGCTTTACGAATCCCCATTATAACATATTATTTACAGATCATATATCGAACAAACCCTGTCAGGTCACATTCTAAGTTTTATCGGTCAGATGTCATTAGAGTGTTTTACTCTCATTTGATCATATTACAGAAGCAGGCTAATCTGTGAGGTGAAAAGTGTGTGAAAGCTCATCAACCATCAGAATAAATTCCCCGGCTTCAAACACCCTTTGCCCGTTTCTGTCAGGATACCAAAGTGATTCTTCAGGCTTTATTTCAAATGAGACCGTTGATGATTCTCCCGGCTGCAGGTTGATTTTTTCAAAATGTTTTAGCTCCTTAACCGGCCGGGTTATTGATCCATAACGATTTCTCAAATACCAAAGTACAGGCTCCATTGATTCTGTTTCCCCGGTGTTGGTGACCGTAACGGATGCTTTGATGGTTTCTCCCTTCTCTATCTCATCCCCCGAAAGCGTAAGGTTGCTGTACTCAAACGTAGTGTAGCTCAGCCCGTCCCCGAAGTAGAAAAGGTTTGTATTTACAGAACCGGGAGCAACATGTTCAGGAGCATTGGCATTAAAAAAGTTCACATCACTTTTTTTGTGATTATAATTCAGGTAGTGCCCTGTATGTTGGGGATAGCTGAACGGAAGCCGGCCGCTCGGGCTGATTTTTCCGCTTAATACGTTGGAAATAGCTTCGGCGCCTTCAAATCCCGGAAGTCCTGCATGAATGAAGGCGTCAATGCCGGGATACAGATCTGTTATGATGCGTGGCCTGCCCTGCACAAGAATCAGTGAAAGAGGTGTATCTGATCTAGCCAGTAATCCGATCTCATCTCTTTGCGATTGCGGAAGTTTCAGGTTAACAATATTTCCAAAAAATTCTGTGTACGGCTCTTCGCCACCAACATAAATAATTGCATCTGCACGATTCAGGCGATCTGCAAATTCGGCGTTATACTCATCAGGTATATCTTCGAGCAGTTCAACCTCAGCATCCGGAAACTCGGTTTGAAGAGCTGTATATACAGTGTGCATTTCTTCAGGATATCTCTCTTCTGCAGCTCCCTGCCAGACGAGTGTCCAGCCTCCGGAAAGATTTCTCTTATTGTTGGCACTGGGGCCGGCGACAATAATATGCGATGGTTCAACGAAAGGAAGGGTGCTATTATCATTCTTCAGCAATACGATCGACTCACGTGCTGCGGATAACGCTTTTTCTATGTTTTTCTCATGCCCTACACGGTCCAGACGATCGTTGCGCGGATAAGGATTTTCAAAAAGGCCAAGCTCAAACTTAAGTGTCAGTATTCTTCGCACGGATTCATCAATTCGTTCTTCCGTTATTCTGTCCTCGTTATAAAGCTCAAGCACGGCGTTGTTAAAATTGAGGTTATGGGGATTCATGCTTACATCAATTCCTGCTTTTAATGAAGTATATGCAGCTTCCTTATAATTTGGTGTGAGATTGTGGAAATTATGCAGTCTGCCGATGTCGTCCCAATCAGTTAAAACGACGCCGTCAAATCCGAGATCGTCCCGAAGAAGGCCCGTGAGTATTTCATGGGAAGCAAGCACCGGCACGCCGTTCAGATCTCCTCCGCTGGCCATAATGGTTTTTACACCTGCGTTTATTGCGGCCTCAAATGGCGGACGATGCATTTCGTGGATTTCTTGTTCACTCATCGAACTTGGCGCGCGATCCCAGCCTGTACCCGGGTCTGAATAAGCAACAAAATGTTTTGCTGTGCCGGCCACTTTGTATGGGCCTATATCATCGTTCTGTTGCAAACCTTTGATAAACGATACTCCCATTTGTGAAGCCATATGAGGATCTTCGCCAAAGGTTTCATAAAGTCGCGGCCAGGACTGCTCTACACCCAGGTCGAGCACGGGCATAAATATCCAGTGATGACCAAGATCGGCAGATTCATAAGCTGTAACCCATCCCATGTTGTAGCTGTGCTCTTTGTTGAAAGTAGCGCCAATATTTAATGAGTGCGGGAAAATTGTGCTTCCTTCAAGATAACTGGCTCCATGCATATGGTCGATTCCATAAATAATGGGAATGCCAAGGCGGGATTCTTCAACAGCAATCCTGGTAAGTTTATCCATATACCCAAACCACTGCTCCGCAGGGGCGGCATCACCGTTAATGAAAGAACCAATGTGATGGTTTTTCACATAATACCGTGCTTTCTCTTCATCAAGTACAATATCTTTCTGCTCGCCGGTCGTATTAATCATCGTGATATCGAGCTGACTCATCTGACCAATTTTCTCTTCGATGGTCATTCGATTCAGAAGATCATCCACCCGGTTTTCGATAGATTCATCTGGGTCTTGATATACAGGAGTGTCATTTGTTAGAAAACCGGAGGAGAAAAAAACAAAAAACAGTGAGAACAGAGACAGAACAGACTTCATATATTTGATTCTTTTCAGTTTATATAATGGCAGGAACCGGCAGTCTTCGACAACCCATCAGTAAAAGTCTGTTGTAGATCAGAAATATGTGGGATGCCATTCAATTTGCTGTCTCCATGTATAATGTATGATAAAACTATTTTCAAAATACTGAAAATAATTTTCTCTCTCTTATAGTAGTAGAAAGATCTGAAGCCGTAATGAAGAAAAGAAATATCTGATTTTTACAGCTGAAAAAAATATTTAATAATTAAGTAGTTCGGTTTTTAGCATTTTATGACTGTTAAGTGGATTTTCTGAAGCGTGATGGGGCTGCGTCTGGGTGGAAATTAATTTTATAAATTTGAAAACATTTGCACAAAATTGTGTTTATTTTTACAATAAGTAAGGTATGTCTGATTAAACTGTTACGTTCAATATTCCGAAAAAAGAATGTCTTGTAAGTACTTCAGCTGATCAGTAAATCCGGATATGACAATCAAATAGTAATTATCATTGCATCTGACCGCCCGAGATGCGCTTTGATTGGTGTTTTACTTAAATGCTTTTACGTATGGTAAAATGGCAGAGTTTGTTCAGGAGGGCATTTTTCATGTATCCTGCTGGAATTCAGAAAAAAATGAGCTCATATTTTTAAACGCAGCACCAGAGTTCACAAAATTGAGGATAAGACCGAGATGAAAGATATGTTCGGTCTAACTCTTAATGAAGAGCAGGATTAGAAATCCAAAGCTGTACCGAAGACAAATCATCTAAACATATAATTTACCTGATATGCGAATAACAAAAATAATTTCAGTATCTGTTGCTCTCTTTATTGTCATTCAGATGAGTTCATGCAGTGATCAAACCGGTCACGACTTTTCATCGATACAAATAACTGCTGAAGAGATACTTGGGGACTCAGAATACCAGGCAATCTCGTTTGGCGCATACCGTGAAGCGACTCGCGATATTCAGCCTACCATTCCTCAATTGAAGGAAGATGTAAAGATCCTGCATGCAATGGGGGTCAGGCTTCTGCGAACGTATAATGTGCATTATGATGAAGCGGCTAATCTTTTGCAGGCTATCCGGGAGATTCGTGAGGATGATTCCTCTTTTGAGATGTATTTGATGCTTGGCGCCTGGATTGATGCCAGGCATGCCTGGACCGACGAACCGGAGCGATTTCGTGATGAAGACAGTCCGCGCAATGCCGTGGAAATAGAGACTGCTGTTGAACTGGCACAGCAATACCCCGAAATCGTTAAAATTATAGCTGTGGGCAACGAAGCGATGGTACACTGGGCGGCTGAGTATTATGTGGAGCCTTCTATTATTCTGAACTGGGTGAACCATCTGCAGGATCTGAAGAGTCAGGGAGAACTTCCCGAAACACTGTGGATCACATCATCAGATGATTTTTCAGCGTGGGGCGGCGGCGATCCGGTTTACCATACCGAAGATCTTAATGCGCTGATAGAAGCGGTGGATTTTATATCCATGCACACCTATCCAATGCACAATTCACACTACAATCCGGAGTTTTGGGGAGTTCCTGAGGAAGAAGAGCACCTCAGTGACATGCAAAAAATCAATTCAGCTATGGATCGCTCATTAGAACTGGCCGTCAGTCAGTATGATAGTGTAGTAAGCTATATGCAAAGTATTGGGGTAGATAAGCCCGTACATATTGGTGAAACAGGCTGGGCAACCGTTTCAAATGAATATTATGGCCCCGAAGGATCGCGGGCGACAGACGAATATAAATCAGGTCTCTACTACAAAGATATCAGAGAGTGGTCGAACCGGAATAACATATCGGTCTTTTATTTTGAAGCGTTTGATGAACCGTGGAAGGATGCGCAAAATCCGCTTGGATCGGAAAACCACTTTGGCCTGATCAATCTCGAAGCGGAGGCGAAATATGCTATTTGGGACCTCGTTGATGCCGGAGTTTTTGATGGGCTGACGCGCGATGGTATGCCGATAACCAAAACCTATGATGGTGACCTTAATACACTGCTTGAGGATGTTATGGTGCCACCCACAGAAGCCGAAATAGAAGAGAGACAGCGAAGAGAAGCAGAATAATCGCAGACTTAGGGCCCATTTTTTTGAACGCGTGCGCGAAAGCACGGAGAGAGCCGTGGGTTGACTTTCTGAGTTTAGAGTTGCCTATTCCTCGGGGCTGATCCAAAATAGATCATCCCGCATTGATCCTTCTTCGGTAGGAATCCCCATGGGAAAAGGGGACACTTCAGAGTCAACTCTAAATCGACCAAAAAGTTATGGATTCTAAGTTGATAACTCGTCGGCTCTGCCCCGGGGGGAGTTCATTGGAACCAATTGCAAATCTTATGCCTGCAAACCGAGAGATATTGTGGTAAGATCATTGATTATGGGTCTTTTCCTACCAGCTGCTCTTCCAGCTCCTCAAGAGTTTTATTCTTCGTTTCGGGCACAACTTTAATGACAAAGATCAGTCCGGCTGCAGCAAAAAGCCCGTAAATTAAAAATGTCATGCTGCTCCCCAGCGTAGCCAGTTCCCATGGAAACACAAGTTGGACCAGGAAGCTGACCCCCGAGTTTATGAAGCCGGCAAAAGATATGGCAAGGCCTCTTACCCTAAGAGGGAACAGCTCAGAGAACATAACCCACATTACCGGGCCGATAGAGATCGCAAAAGAGGCAACAAACCCAAGGATACCAAACAGAATCAGGGTCGGGTTAATATCTATAGCTGCTGTAAGTACTTCAGTTTCAAATTCTATAGCGGCTTCAGGCCCCAGCGTTTCCGCCAGTGCACGTTTAAATGCCACATCATTAGGGTATGTAATGCCATACATAGCAGTGAGCAGCTCTTTATCTACCGGCGCTTCAATTGTCTCAACCTGCTCAGCATTCAGTTCGTAAGTGGCTGATTGGAAACCCCAAGAAAGCAAAAACATCATTGCGGCAATACCGGTCATGCCGAATATCAGCAATGGTCTGCGGCCTAATTTATCGATCAAAAGAATGGCCAGAACGGTGAACACAAGGTTTATGAGTCCGACAAAAATAGCCTGCATAAACGAGGCATCCGTGCCAATTCCCGACTGTTCAAAAATGATTGGTGCATAGAAAAATACTGCGTTAATACCGGTAATTTGTTGCAGAATGGCAAGCGTGACACCAATAATCAGCACAAAACGGAGGTACGGTTGGAAGATATCTATCAGCCTTGCTTTCTCTTTCTCTTTGTCTGCTTCAAGACTTTGAATAACATCATTGAGTTGTTTTTGAGCATCATTTTCACCTACAACCCGGGTCAGAGTTGCTTTTGCATCGTCAACTGAACCGGCCATAATCTGCCACCTGGGGCTGCGGGGTACAAAATAGAGGCAGAAGAAATAGAGCATTGCAGGCAGCAATTCAATTCCAAGCATCCAACGCCACTCATTGTCGCCAAACATGAGAGATTGAGCCAGTGCCGCATCCGATTGTGCAAATTGCAGGATCAGGTAGTTACTGAAAAAAGCAGCGGAAATACCGACTACAATATTCAGCTGGTTAAAGCTTACCAGCCGGCCTCTCATTTTAGGAGGCGCAATCTCAGCAATGTACATAGGTGCAATAATAAGAGAAGCACCTACACCCAAACCGCCAATCATTCTGGCTATAACAAATAATGTAAAGTTGGGGGCTAATGCAGAACTAATGGCAGATACCGCGTAGAGCACCGCCGCAACTTTCAGAATAGTGCGACGCCCATACCGGTCACTCATAGGGCCTGCAAGCAGCATGGCGAGAGTAGCGGTCAACGTAAGAGATCCAACGGCCCATCCCTGTTGCAGGCTTGATAATCTAAATTCCGGGGTGATAAATCCTACTACACCAGAAATCACGGAGGCATCGAAGCCCATTAAAAATCCCCCCAATGCAACAATCAGGGCAACACGAATAACGTAAAATTGTCTGGCATCCATAGTTTCTTACTTTTTTTTATTGATTGAAAAGTCACGCTTTAAATCGCCTGTGATTACACTGTAGGATCCCATCTCAAGAATGGGTGTTCCATCTTCGCCCGGATAGGAAACAATATCCGGAGTAATCGCAAATTCGATGTCAGCAGATTCACCGGGTCGCAGTTTCACACGTTCAAAATGTTTGAGTTCTTTTACGGGGCGTGTTATGCGCCCTGTATGAGTTGATGTGTACCAGAGTACCGATTCGGTTCCCTCTCTCTCTCCGGTATTGGTAAGGGTAACGGTGGCTTTGATGATGCCGTTTTTAATCATCGATTCTGAGCTAAGTCTCAAATCCGAGTATTTAAACGTAGTATAACTCAGTCCATATCCAAACGGATAAAGCGAGGGATTATCAAGCTGTTGCACAATTTTGTTCGCTTCGTCAGGATCAAAAGAGTAGAGATTGCTTTTCTTGTGGTTGTAGGGAAGATAATGATTTGGAAATTTTGGGTAAGAAAAGGGAAGTTTTCCGTTTGGATTTACAGTGCCGCTTATTACATCTGAAAGAGCTTTTGCTCCCTGATAGCCGGGAAGCCCGGCGTATAATATAGCATGAACATGTTCAACAACATCAGTAATCAATCGGGGGCGTCCCTGCACCAGTATCAGAACGACCGGTGTCTTTGATCGCGAGAGTAATTTTAGTTCATCCGACTGTTTCTGGGGCAGGTTGAGGTCGCTAATATTTCCGACGAATTCGCAGTAGGGCTCTTCGCCGGCTGCATATACCAACAAATCCAGATTATCGATTTTTTCCAAAAAAGAAGAAATGTCGGTATCAGATGAGTTTTTGTGGCTGGGGATGTCATCCTGATCAAACAGCAGAACGTCCGCATCAGGATACTCCTGCTGTAAAGCACTATAAATAGTATGCACATCATCGGGATGCTGAGACTCTTTAGCTCCTTGCCAGGTTAACGTCCAGCCTCCGCTGAGGTTTCGCTTGCTGTTTGCCGAAATACCAAGTACTCCAATTCGCCGGGGCTTTTCAGCCGGCAACAGGTTCTTTTCGTTTTTAAGCAGAACGATTGATTCTCTTGCTGCATCAAGTGCTTTTTGTCGGTTTTCCGCTTTACCAATCTGGTGAAAAAAATCATCACTCGGATAAGGGTTTTCAAACAGGCCCAGTTCAAACTTCAGCCTCAAAATTCTCCGAACAGATAGGTTAATGCGCTCTTCTGTAATTCGGTTTTCTTCAGCAAGTTCCTGCATGGAGCTGTTAAAATCGAGATGTTCGGGTGTCATACTCATGTCAACTCCGGCCATCACCGCAGCATAAACGGCTTCTTTGTAGTTTTTAGACGTGTGGTGGAAGTCTGTAAGTTTCCCGATGTCATCCCAGTCTGTAACGACCACACCCTCAAAACCCATCTGTTCGCGAAGCAATTTCGTGAGAATATCATGTGATGCTACTACCGGCACACCGTTAATTTCACCACTATTTGTCATGACGGTTTTTAACCCGGCATCTATCGCTTTCTGGAATGCCGGACGATGAAATTCATGAATCTGCTGCATGGAGAGATGTACCGGTGTTCTGTCCCATCCGGAACGGGGATCAGAGTAGCCAAGAAAGTGTTTAGCGGTTGCTGCCTGCCTGTGAGGCGTGGTTTCTTCATTATTTTGCAACCCTTTTGTAAATGCACTGCCCATCATCGAAGTTGTATGGGGGTCCTCTCCATACGTTTCCCAGAAGCGCGCCCAAAGCGGGTTAACGGCCAGGTCGAGAATGGGAGCAAAAATCCAATGATGGCCAAGGTGAGCCGACTCGAGCGCCGTTACCTTGCCCGCATTAAAAGCGTTCGCAGGATTAAATGTTGCACCGATATTTATACTTTGGGGAAATATTGTTGCTCCTTCAAGGTAGGATGCACCGTGAATGTGGTCTATACCGTAAATTAACGGAATACCAAGGCGTGTTTCCTCAACCGCAATTCTTGTCAATTCAGCCATATAATCATACCAAACGTGGGGCTGAACTGCTTCCCCGTTCAGGAAAGATCCTATATGATGGTTGAGGATTAAATCGCGTGCTTTATCCGGGTCAAGAACTACATTCTTTTGGTTCCCGGTCATATTGATCAGCGTGATATCAAGCTGAGTCATCTGTCCAATTTTCTCATATAGAGACATCCGTTTCAGCAGATCATCAACTCTTTGGGAAATGGGCAAATTTGAATCTTTGTAGGGATAATTCTGAATAGTTTCTTTGTCCGGTTTTATTTGCATGGTTATGGATTAGCTGAATAAAAACATTTGAGCATCAATTGCTGCATTCTTTGACAAGCTCTGTTGAGCTTTCCCGAACATTCAATGAAACAGGCACAAGTTTTGTGTAACCGGTATGAGGTTGGCTGTTTTCATTTTGAAAGCGCTCCGTTAGCATTTCAATAATGTTTTTCCCAAGAGACTCAAATTCAGTATGTACTGAGGTAATTGTTGGATGGTGATATGTGCATATTGGCAAATCGTCATAGCTTGCTACCGCTATATCTTCCGGGATAGAAAGACCGTCACGGATTGCATGCTGCATAAACCCTATCCCCATAGCATCATTACTTGCAAAAATGGCCTCAGGTTTTTCTGCAGATGATTTAAAGTGATCGTAGGCAGCCTGTCCGCCTGCCGGGTCATAATTTGTTTGGAAATTCCACATAAAATTGAGGTCATTCCTTTCACAATAGTCTACTAGCCCATTTTTGCGTAGTTGAGCCTCAACTTTTGATGAGGGTCCCTGAATAATCCCTATTTTTTTATATCCTTTTTCATGGAAATGTTTGGCTACTAAATGTCCGCCTCTGTAGTTGTCAAATGAAACCGTATCCATCACAGGAGTAGTAAGGGGAGCTGCAGATATCATTGGGAATTTGTCACCAACTTTAGCGATGAGCTGCTTATAATCATCTGCGGAAAAAGAAGGGAGGAAGACCACAGCCGCATCAAATTGGTTGTGATGGATTGAAGTTATAAAATCCAGAGCAGATATTTTTTTATTGGCAATGTTAAACAGTCCGAAATTGAAATTTGTATGTTTTGACGCAAGATCAAAACCATCAAAAAGAGAAGCGTAAAACTCCCCGGGATTAGAGTCGACAATCAGTGCGACGTAAATATTATCACGCAGATTTATCGGTGTGTCAATGTTGTTGAGCGGATAATTAAGACGGTGAGCACTTTCAAAAACTTTCTTTTCATTCTTGGGACTAATCTTTCCCTTTCGGGCAAGCGCCCTCGAAACGGTTGAGACAGATAGCCCTGTATCATCGGCAATATCTTTCAGAGTTACTTTCATGAATGAGAAGGTGATTATCAGCGGTATATAGTGTAGGCTTAATCTCGCAAAAAAATCCCACAAGTTCTTTATTAAATTGCATAAAATTTTGAGTATCTGACATAAAAGCCATTCATTAATGTGAAGTTGATAGGTTACTGTGCAAAATTTTATGCAAAATATAGTTTTTGAGAAAAATTTATACATAAAAAAAGAGCCATTCGTAAACGAATGGCTCTTTTTAAGAATAGGTGCAGTACGATTACTTAAGAAGCAGCATCTTGTTTATTTGCACCTGGTTGCCTGATGATAATCTATACAAGTACACACCGGATGCTAGGTTTGATGCATCGAATGAAACGGTATGATAGCCTGCATTTTGGGTGCTATTTACTAATATTGCCACTTTTTGCCCTACAGCGTTAAACACTTCAAGTGTTACATCACCACTTTCAGGTAATGTATACGAAATGCTTGTTGTGGGGTTAAATGGGTTTGGATAGTTTTGATTGAGCTCGAACTCAAGTGGTGACTCACTCAATTCGTTTGATACGCCTACATCCTTGTAAAGATAAATGTTGGCGACAAAAGCGACATCAACGTTTGATGTAATCAGGAATTGGGCAAGGTCATCACGCGTTAAACTGCCTGTGAACTGCTCAATTGGAACATCAACGGTGACCCAGGTTCCTGATACAAGTTCTGGATCGGTTCCTGTATTTAAGTTTAACTCTAATGCGGAAACTTCACCATCACCGCCACCCCACTGAGAAAACTTGGAATTGAAAACTTTACCAACCAGGTCAGATTCATCGGTCCAAAAGTTCATATGGAAATGGGTCATTTCTGAGGCATCTTGCCTGTTACTTTGGAAATCAATAGCAATGAAGTTCCTAAAGTCAATTCGTTTGGCAGGTGTTCCGTCGATCATGACATCTTCAATATCAGAATCGTCAAAATCTGCAGAGAAGGTGTCTACCTGGATATCATCATATCTATCGCTAAAAATAGAGATCACATCAGAGGCATTTCTTTCTGGTTGTGCCGGAGGAGCTTCGCCAGGTAAATCTATTGCGACTGCTGCTTCAAGTGAAACATTATCAATAACAACAACACCTACATCCGCACCCATGTCAAACAAGACTCGACTCGTTGCGTCTCCGAAATTTTCGCCGGTGCCATCATCAGTAGCTACCAAATCTACTCTAAATGTTTGTGTAGTCTCTGTTAACGTGACTGTTTCTGTGTTGGCACGGAATGGATCCTGACTCTCACCAATACCTACAAGCATATCCCGGGTATTTCCTTCTCCGGTGGATGCTTCAAATGTTAATACATATGATTGGCCAGATGTAAGATCTACATCCTGACTCAAATTAACATTCCAGGGATTTCCTGCTGTTTCTACATCAGCAAAGTTGAAGCTATTGCCGCCTTCGGTTCTGATATTAAGCGCGTTGCCGTACCATGAGCCGTCGTCGCCATCTTCAAAATCACCGTTTGTGAGCAGATTTCCTGTAGGAATGTCTCCATTAGATTCATCAAGATCTCTGGTCAGGGTTATGGAGAACGTCTCTTCAGCAAATCGTACACTGTCGTTTGCCATGGCGGTTACGGTCCAGTCAAGCGTAATGGAATCGCCTTCGTTTACACCGAGTTCGGCAAGTGCCTGATCAAGAGCAGCGAACGTAAGCGTTAGCGCAGTAGCCGCTCCATTGTTGTCTGATGGAATTGTAACAGCAGGATCTGAAAAATCACTTCCCGGTGTATCCGCATGCCATGCATAAGTTACATCAACATTTGACTCAGCTTCTTCCCACTCAATAGTCACCTCGTCAGATCCATCACCTGTCAGACTTAAAGATGTACCGTCATCAGGGGAAAGAAGTGAAAAAGGTTCGATTGTTGCGTCAACTAAATCTCCATCTCTGTAAAGGTATATATTGGCAACATATGCAACATCCAGGTTTGATGTGATGAGGAACTGCGCAAGATCATCCCGTGTCAAACTACCTGTGAACTGCTCGATTGGCACATCTACAGTGACCCATGAACCCGAAATAAGTTCGGGATTGGTTCCGGTGTTGATATTCAGTTCCATCGCGGAAACTTCACCAGCACCACCGCCCCAATGAGAAAACTTAGAGTTGAAAACTTTGCCAATCAGGTCGGGCTCTGCGGTCCAAAAGTTCATATGAAAATGAGTCATTTCTGACGCATCCTGTCTGTTGCTTTGGAAATCGATACCAATAAAATTGCCAAAATCGATTCGCATGGTTTCTATTCCGTCAATCGTAACAAACTCAAAATCAGAATCGTCAAAATCCGCGGAATAGGTGTCTACTTCGATATCGTTATATCTGTCGCTAAAAATAGAGATTACATCCGAGGCATTTCTTGCGGGTTGTGCAGGAGGCGCTTCGCCGAGTAAATTCGCTACAAACGATACGGTGTAGATTCGCTGTCTGCTTTCGTCCTCAGATACAACGGTAATGGTAGCATCTCCGGGGATTTCGGTGGCCTGGGTGATGGTTACATCAGCGTTATCATTGGTGGGTGTGGCCGCGGTAATTTCAGGAACCGTAGTTGTACCGGACTCTAAACTGAAGGTGTATTCCAGTACGGAAGGATCGAAGTTTTCTATGGTTTCTCCATCCACTTGCAGATCGCTGAGTGTGGCGTCAGCTTCCGGAGTATCAGCAGTTTTCCAGAAAAAGATATTGTCTAGGTAAACATCAAAGGGGTCTGTATTTGCTGACCCATCAGCATTAAACTGGCCGTCAAATTTTAGCTGACGAACAGCTTGCCAGGTCATACCGCTAAAATCTTCGATTGGTATATCTACACTATTCCATTCGCCGGGGGTAAGGGGAACCTCAACCAGAACTTCACCTGGACCTGTTCCACTGAAATCGATCGGCGATACCTTTACAAGTCGGTCAGTTCCCTCAGGAACCCAAATAGACACGTGAAGATATTCCATACTGGCAGCATTTTGCTCCGGAAACGTTGTTCCCTGGTAGTTGAAGTTAGGATACGCCAGAACAACGTTGCCTGTTCCGGGATCAAAAGCGGGATCCACTTGGTTGTGACCGGACTGGCCCCAGTTGGGGTCGTAATTTACGCCTTCGATGTTTGCAAATGAGTCTCCGTAAAGGGAGATCACATTTTCTGCATCATGGCTTTCGGGATCATCGGCATTGGTGGTGGGTGCTTGCGCAAAACCCACGGCAGCAATGGCCATAAGTAAAAATGTTAGAATTGTTGACTTCATAATTCAAGGATTTAGGTTTGTGAATGTAGAGTTAAATGTATGTTTGGTAGTATTTGTTGACGTTTTAGTGAAAGCCACTTTTGCTATAAATGGCTGTATCGGGTTAGGTTTTTATTGCTCCTTTTTTCATTGCTAATTTTGGTGATCTGTCAATCTTAAATAATCCCCAGTGTTTTTCGGGCTCCATGGGTTCGGGTGAGCCTTTCCAGGATTCATCGAAGGCTTCGAAAAAGAAAACAAGTATGTTCTCCTTCTCTGCCCACTCCATCAGTTTTTCATAGTAAATCTTCTGATACTCTTCATTTACATTTTCGGGGTCAATACCTCTGCCGTTGGAATTCGTTGCCCAGCCTGCTTCAGTTATTACCACAGCCTTATCGGGATATTTCCCGGCTACCGCATAATAATTCTCTTTTGTGTAGTCAATTGCCTCATCAATGTGCTTGTACTCCCACACCGGGTAGGTGTGAACTGAGATAAAATCGAGCTGGGCGGCCAGTTTTTCCAGCTTGAAAAGCCAGGGAACGTAGTTCTCGCAGAATGTGACCGGGTGGCTTGCCTTCTTTTGAACTTGTTTCGCATATTCAACTACACTTTTTTCACTAACATAATGGTCGGTCCACTCCACACAGGCCTCGTTTCCAACAGAAAGTGAAAAGATGATGTCGGGATACTGATTGCTTACTTCAATTAATTTTTTAACCTTTTTTCGATTGTTTTTGCAATTGGTCTCCAGCTGCTCCTTCGTATATATACCACCGTCCCACGGACAGTTAAAGTTATTCATCTCCGCTTCAATGTAGACTCCAAGCATCATCTGAAAGTCGAGATTTTCATTGGTGATCACATCCAGAACCGTTTGTGCGTGCTGATCACAATCAAACATCCTGAGGTATTTCCAGTGGTTTTGAAGGATGAGCAGATCTTCTTTTACCTGCTCATAGCTCGGATATTCCCCTCCCGGTTGCTGTCCTTCTCTGAAACCGGAGTAGCAAATGGCTCTGCCCGGCTCTAATCCTAATTTTTTATAGGTGTTCATGCTGATCTTAATATTTAAGGTTGCCTGATTTGTCCCATATGCCCCAAAAAGCACCCACGTCCCCTTCGTTACCTACCTTCCATGATTCATCGAAAGAAGAGAAGTAGAACACACCAACATCATTGGATTTTGCCCAGAGATTCGTGTTTATAAAATATTTTATTGCATTTTCAGTCGAGGGGACCGCCCCGCCCAAGGGTTTACCGTCGCTTGGCCAGCCTGTCTCTGCTATCAATACATCTTTTCCGTTGGCTGCTTCAACAACCTGGGAATGCATGTGCTGCATATGCTGCAATGAGTGCTGAAATGCCGTTCCTTCCCAGTACGGGTAGCAGTTGCACAAAATGACGTCACAAATTTCGGTGATGGCCGGTCGCTGAACAAATTCATAGTAGGCGTCTACATAGGTGACCGGTATCTCCGGGATTTCTCCCTTTACCTGCCTGATATAACCGAGAAGCTCCTCTTCATTTAAATCATCCCGGTATAGAACTTCATTGCCAACTGCGGCAATATCAACAAAACCGTCTTTGGCCAATTGAATTAATCCTTCGATCTCCTCCAGATTTTTTTCTTTATCACTTCCAAGCCACGCGCCCACTACTGTTTTCAGGCCGAACTCTTTCGCAATCTGCGGTACAAGTTCATTTCCCTCAATGCAGGAGAACGATCGAATGGCCCTGGTGTACGGTTTAAGAATCTGCATTCTTTTCCTGATCTGCTCTGCCGGGATAATATCACCCGGTTTTTGCCCCTCCTCATACAGGCTAAAGCAAAATCCGTGGATCCCGCCTTCTAAAACTTCATGGAATAAACTATCCACTTCTTTTTCAGACAGCTCGTCAAGGTGGTTGATGTTTGAATCAGTATCAGTCCCCATAAAACTTAGATATTGTTCTTTTCTAAACGACATTTAATTTACTTTTAACTGTTCATTTTTATTCCAGAGACCCCATCTCGCGCCAACATCACCTTCGTGCCGGGCTTTCCAGGATTCGTCAAATGAAGAGAAGTAGAAGACGTCAATCCCCTCCAGCTCACTCCATTTTTTTAAACGGATGAAATATTTCATCATATTTTCAACGGAAGGTTCAGCCTGATCAACGTTTTTCCCGTATGTAGGCCAGCCTGTTTCTGTTATAATCACTTTTTTACCATCTGAAACCTCTTTAATTACTTCGTACATCTTATCCAGGTAGATCGATGATTGGTTGGCATCATAGCCTTCCCAGAACGGGTAGCAGTTGGCAAGCACAACATCACAAGCTTTTATCACATCAGGGCTCTGGTGGAGTTGATAGTAGGTATCAACATAACTTACACTTACACCGGGCAGAGCATCTTTAACCTGATGGATATAGGCAATGATCTCATCCTCACTCAGTTCTTCCCTCAACAGACATTCATTACCAACAGCCAAAATATCGGCATGGCCTGCTTTAGCAATCTTGATCAAACTCTCTATCTCTCTTTTATTTGCCTCAATGTCATTATCAATCCAGGCTCCAACGATGGTCTTTAACCCCATTTTTTTGGCAACTTCTGGAATATATTCATTGCCATCGGTGCAAGAGAACGAACGGACCCATTTCGTATGGGGAGCCACGATCTTCATTCTTTTCTCTATTTGCTCTCGTGAAAGCTGATCACCCAGATTTTGGCCTTCCTGATACGGACTAAAACACATGCCGTGAATGCCGCTGTTCAGCGACTCTTTAAAAGTTTTCCTTAATTTGCTCATACTAAGCTGGTTGATTTCCACAGCAATAGCTTCTATGTCGGAGTCAACTGAGGAGATAGAGAGCAAACGGTCTTTTTGATAAGAATAAGGAATAGCAACGGCTTCTTTTTCTGCTTTGCGGGCATCCAGTATTTCCCGGACCTCATTTGCTTTTTCTTCGGTTACGTCATAATCACGCATTACCCAAAGTGCCACCAGTGTACCAAACATCGGTAAAGCTGAAAAGAATACCCTTAACCCGGTGATTGCTCCTTCAGGCTGAACAGACAGGTTACCATCAAAACCGACAACGGTAAGAATGAGCCCGCTTAATCCTCCGGCGATTGCAAAACCGAATTTCACCATATACCAGTAGATCGCACCGAATATTCCCTCTCTTCGTTTACCGTAATTGAGTTCGTCTATATCAATCACATCCGCTGTCATCGACATCATTAAAACGAATAAACTACCTATTCCGAATGAATGAAAAGGCAATGCCAGCAAAAACATCCACGGCTCTCCGGGAACAAACAGGAACCAAAGACTCGCATACCCAAATAGAGCTATGGTTTGCGCGATCATGAATGCTTTTTTCTTGCCAAGTAGTCTTGACATACGAGCTACAGTAGGGATAACCAAAAAAGTGGTAACCAATGCACCGGCACTCCCAAACAACGGAGTCCAGATACCCGCTTCGCCGGCGTCTCCGCCGAACAAGTACCAGACAATAATGAAGAATGAAAATCCGGCAACGGTGTTAAAGGCATTGAAGATGAAAAAGGTAGCAATGCAGAGTTTTCTGAATGGGGTTAATGACAATGCCTCCTTGAATCCCCTGATGATTTCTTTGAGGCTCCGTTTAATGTTGTTCAGTGTCAGCGATTCATAATCTTCATTTACCGTAGATTTACTGGGAATAAATATCCCGGGAATCATAGCGCAGATTGCAAAGGTAATACCGACCCAGATAGCAAGCTCTCGGGTAGCTGCTTCAGCGGATGGGAACCATGCCGGATCGTACATGATCACCCAAAACCATGGAGCGATTACCCACGCCCATTGACCAATCCATTGAGCAATGGCCATAATTTCGGTTCTCTCATGAAAGTCTTCACTCATTTCATAACCCATAGCCACATATGGTACACTGAATATGGTTAAGCCGATGTAGAAGGCAAATGACCAGAACAGGAAGTAGCCAAAATTGTAATTGACTGTATTTTCACCATAGAGCTGCCACATGATCGAAAAAGAAATGGCCATGATAACCGCACCAGTAATTACATACTGCCTTCTGCGCCCAAATCGTGAGCGGGTATTGTCAGAAATAAAGCCTATGATGGGATCGGTAACCGCATCGAGTACCCTCGGCAGAAAATAGACAATGCCCCACATCCAGCCCGGAAACCCAAGATTCTGTACCAGCACCACCATGAATATCCCCAGTGTGGCAGGAAACATCTGGTTGGCCAGCATACCCATCCCGAATGCTATCTTGTGACGATAGGGAACCATCTTTTTTGAAGCTTCAGGCTGTGACATCTTTTATTATTTATGATTTAGGACTGATTACTTATGTTTTTGGTATACGTACTGTTTGAATGGCTTTTCCCTGTATTGCAAAGGAGACAGTTTTTCCGTTTAGATTTAATTCTATCCCTTTTGAATTCTCATCCTGGTTCAGCAGAAGTACCGCAATCGACCCATCCGGGTTTTGAACGGCCGTTACCATTAGATCTCCTTCTACCTGTGGCTGGTTATGCGCAATACGGAGCGCACCGGGCCGGATATACCTGCTAAAATGGGCTATTGTGTAATACAGCGGGGTGAAATAAACTTCGTCAGCATCCGGATCTACAATAACAGGAGCTACACACCAATTTTCAGCCCAGTTTGGGCCGCCCTGCCGATCCAGTACCATATTCCAGTCTATCCAGCCATCTACTTCATTATTAAGCGTACCAATCAAATCACGAGCATACCGAAATACCGGTACATATTTAGGATGCAGATGTTTTCGCTCTTCCGGTGCCCAGTCCCAGCCCCAATCAGTTGCTTCTTTTGACCAATACCAAGAATCGTCTTTCCATACCGGAACTTGTGCATCAACTGTTGCTTCGGTCTGTATCAAGTGCTTATCAGGAGCGGCACTCTTAGCATATTGGAGCTCTTCGGCAAAGATTTTATAGGTGCTTCCGTACCAGTGTACAGCTGTTCCGTCGTAGTATTTCGCTGCTTCCGGATCCCCGTACATGGCATCTACCCACTCAATCAGCTCCGAATCCCGGTTCTGATCATAACCCAAAACTTTCACATCGTGACCACGCTCCTCCAGAGTAGGGCCCAGATGATTGGCCACAAACGTATTCATCTCCTGAGGAGTAAAATGCATGCTCTCCCAGTTACTGTCGTTTCCAAGTGGTTCATTTTCAACGGTAAATGCCCAAATGTCGATTCCTTCTTCGCGATATGCATCGATGTATTTTGAGAAAAAAAGAGCCCAGGTATCATAATATTCGGGTAAGAGTCTGCCGCCTTTCCAATCTTTATTATCCTTCATCCAGGGCGGGGCGGTCCAGGGAGACGCAATAATCTTGAATCCGTCTTTTGAAACAGCCATCGCATCTTTAATCATGGGAATAATATCATCCCGGTCTTCCTCAATAGAAAAGTGTTCCAGCTCTGTATCTCCCTCCACCGGCGCGTAAGAGTAGTTGCCCAGCGAGAAATCACTTGAGTTCATGTGGGTTCGCGTCAATGAGTATCGCGCACCTGATTCACCAAAATAAGCTTCAATAATTTTGTCTCTGTTCTCCTGGCTTAATTCGTTGAGTAAATAGGCTGAAGCTTCCGTAAATGAACCGCCGATGCCTGTAATCTCCTGGAATGTTTCATCCGGGTTGATGGTGATCCGCACGCTGGAATCGGCTTCGGGGAATTCTGTCACCTTTGTTAGCTGGTTTCCGCTGGCTGATGTCTCATAGACTTCAATGTCGAGAATGTCGGAGTTTATACATCCGGCCATTAGCGCAACAAAAAGTAGTATCGTAAGAAGGTATCCAATATTTGCTTCCATAAGCACTTCATTCCTCTTCTTGTCTTGCCATTATTTCTGACTCTGTTGGCGGCACTTCCACCGTTTCCATCAGCAGATCAAGATCGCCGCCAAATGTTTTAGTAATCGGCATGCCGTCGCGGGTCAACCCATCAAACACACCTTCATCCACCATATCCCAAAGCACATACTTTGCTTCAGACTGCAGGTTTATCAGCCCAAAATGATTTTCTGAACCTTGCGGATTTTGCGCATCTTTCCACTTCTCATCAAACGCCTCGAAGTAAAAGACGGACACGCCGTTTTCATTCGACCATTCGCGAATCATGTCGTGGAACAGCTTCATTTTATACTCGTCGGTAGCCCGCGCCCCATCAGGGCCGTAATATTCGTTAGATACTGTAGCCCAGCCGGTTTCGCCAATGTGTACCTCTTTATCCACACCCAGGCTCTGCATATAGTCAACTACACTCTGGTACTGTTCAACTGCATAGTCGAGAGATCTCTGGAGTGCGGCATCTATCTTTTCCATATCCGTGGTTCCTTCTTCAGATTCGCGAACACCCCAGAACTCTGGATTGTAGTGCGTGTCGTGCATCGGGTAGGTGTGCATCGAGATGTAGTCAACAGCCCTGATGAGCTCATTCAGGTCCTCTTTATGATATTCTGTTCCGCCACCGCCCCATGAGGCAAAATTGTCGGAGCTGGTAATCCAGAGGTCTGCAGGCAGCTCCCCGTTCTCTTTCCGCTGCTGAAGGTCGTTCACCCAGTTTAAGATAATACCGGGCACTACATAATACTCTTCCTGCCAGTGAACCATCGCCTCATTGCCAACGGCAATTACCTTTACAATATCGGGATACATGCCGGCGAGTTCTGCCGCCCGGTCGATCTCTTCCTCATTTCGCGGATGATCCTCATCCCGGATGCGCTCCGGCTCATCTGTCCAGGCATTTTTTGCATCTATCCAGGCTCCCAGCATCACATACATCTCGAAACCGGGGTCTTCCTCCTTCATTTCACGGATGGCTCTCAGCAGATTCGCAGCCTCATCAAAGTATACATTGTAGGTTCTCATAAAACGAATGCCCATGGCCGACAAAATTCTCAGATCCTCTTTCAGTTCGGGTATTGTTGGCTGGATGTCACGCGTAATCTCACGATATCCTCCATAAGAGATGGCCGGATAGTCGGGATTCCCCAGAATTTCTTCAGCAGTTATGGATGAGGTATCCGGCTGGGTGGATGATTGATTAGTACAAGCCATAAGCAGGAGGGATGTAAGAATAAGCAGAGCCGCTATCGTTGATTTCATATAATCAGGATTTAGTAATAGTATTGATCGGAATTCATCGCAACTGCTGTTCGTTAATTGAGACCGTTACTTTTGCAACTTTTCCGGTTCGTTGAAAGAGGTGGGCTGATGTTGATTCATCAAGTGCCTGCTTATCAAACGTTTTTGTTGATCCGTCTTTGAAAGTGACAGACATATCGCTATCCAAAGCCTGCTTATAAATTACGGGAACCTGGCAGCAGGTGAAGGAAAGTCCACTCTCAGGTACATCAATACTGTATTGGGATTGATCTTGTGATACAAGATCAAAGCTACCCGCTTTATCCGTAAACTGATCTTTCTTCAGCAGGAATGGCTCAAAGTGCAGCTTCCCTTTTTTCATATAGATACCCAGCTCACCAAACCGTACAAGAATATCTTCCTTAACCTGCCCCGTCATGCCCGGCTGCTGAGCCCCCCGATGATTGGGCGTGTGTGAGTAAGGGTCTGTTGGAAACGCTCCGTAAACTTCAGGATCTTTATGAATTCCAATTCCTTCGCCTACCTCATCAAAATGGGAGGCGAGCTGCTTCATTACGCCAGGGTCACACTTCTCCTTTGCTGCATTTACACACGTTTCAAGGACGGCAACGTGAAGTTTGGAAACCATGTGCCAGTAGATGGATCCGAGCCCTTCATAGGCAAAGAACGTACCCGATCGCCCGGTAAACGCTTTGTGGTTAAATACCTCTTCGAAGATCCCAAGCAGAAGATTCTCCTCTTTTTCTACAAGAGGAGCATACTTGCCTTTCCTGAGAACGTCCAGCGCGGCTTTCAGATCGCCTGCGTTTTTGAAATTTCCATTAAAGTGGTATCCGCCCTCAACATCTTTGTTGATGATGCTCCGGTTTTGATCGGCCAAAAGCTTTGTAAGAAGCTCAGATTTTTTGACTGACTCTTCAGGAATATTGTTTTTCTCAAGAAACCCCGGCAGCTGTTTATTGGGGTAGAGAATGAAGCTCTGCTGATCTTCGCGATAGAGCTCGCTGTGCCGAAGTGCGTCGAGTACCTTCAGTGATTCACCGGCACTCAGATAATTTGCACTCAGCACAGCCACTTGCCCCTCCAGCATTTCTTCGAGATGTGAAATAGTAATTCCATCTCCGTCAAAACTCATAAGATTATAGGCGTGATAGAGATTGTCATCGCGCTTGTTTACCCGGATGGAGTGCTCGAGATACTCCAGCGACAGTTCAACAAAATCTTTGATATCACTGATGTCTATAGCCGTCTTTTTGCCAGAAAAACCATTCTCGTAAACACGGTCTCTGTAGGCTCCGCCCGCTTTTCCAAGTCCATCGGTGATCGTTTTTCGAACGCTGTCGCCGATCCTTCCATCAAGTTCTTTCTGATGGGCACCCAGTACTCTGTTGATATCTTTGAAGAATACGGCAAGTTCTTCGGAGATCCCGATCTGTTCAAGCTTTGTATCGGCCAGTAAAGGTTCAAAAAACTTCAGGAATCGCCTCAGGTAGTAGAGTGTTACCATCGACACGCCATTGCCGACCAGCGCATTATTTGCGTCATTCCACTCAGGGCGCTGTGTATTTAGCCAGATGCCGCCTTCAGGTACAAAATTGGAGACTTTCGCCAGCACAGCGGCCAATATTTTTTCTATGAAATTGACGTGATGAATCTCATCAGACGCACTGCCCAGAAGGGCACCGTCTGCCCCCTTATTACTGACGTTCAGACGAATTGAGCGGTCTGATTCCTCGTCAAAGTCGATGGTATCCTTCGGATTTTTTACGATCGCCTCATACGGTTTAATTCGATACGGTACATTGGCGTAGACAAATGCCTGCCGGTCGAAAAGTGCCTCAAATGCTTTGGGTTTGTAATCGTTGTAGAACTCCAAAAATTTCAGCAGGTAGATGATCTGATGGTCACCCCAGTACCCGATATAGGACCAGGGATCGTCAGGCTCAATGGTTTCCCAATCAAAACCGCCTTTGGTTACTCGGTACGGATTATATCCGTCAAACGTAGACGCGTTCAGGAATTTAAAAATCATCCCCTCAATAAAGTCGGGATAGGAGTGAGCAAGAGCTTCCCAATTTTGAAAGATATCGCGCCAGTTACCCTCGTAATCCAGGATTTTTGATCCGTCAATTTCGCTGTGAGTGTTGATGGAGAACTGATTCCACGGCCGGCTGGGGTCTCCATGTCGCCGGCTGAATTTCAGGGGCAGATACTCTGTGCCCAACCGTACCAGGTCCGGGTCATCAGACTCATCCAGGTGCTCATCGAGAATGGACTTGTTGAAGGTGTCTGAGAGCTGATCAAAAAACGTACTATTTCGCTCTGCAACATCACGGCTGGCGTTTTCCAGATAGCTAACAAAGTCTTTTTTATCAATCTGGTAGTTGTGATCAAATGTGCCGCCCCGCATGATGTTGTATAGCACGTTGGAATAGTGGCGTGCATCTTTATGCGGATCGTTGGTTAACTGCAATCCGTCAGCTCCCGCAACAAGCCGAAGAAGGTTGTGGGTTCCTGTCTTAATATCTTTCTGGATTGAAGCTTCGAGATCATTGCTGCCGGTTAATGACCGATTCAACTCAATGATTTGAGATTGGTTCTGATTCACATTTGCAATGAGCTGCCATTTTTTAGAGGAATTTGCTTCTAAGTCAATTTCAGAGTGTATAAAGTATGCCCCTCTTTCTCCTTTAACATCTTCCTCCTGTTCTATTGATTCACCGTTTCTGAATCGATCGAGCTGAAGTGAGGAAAGCAGGTATTTAGGGTTTTCCAGGCCCAGAGACCATACTATATTGGCTTTCAGTGCCTCACTTGGTTCGGCTTTATCAACGATGATGGCACTTAAAGCATAAATCCCTATCCCACTTTCGTCAATAAGCTCATTTCTTTTATAGGCATCTGCGAGATTACTGGATTTGATCTGTAAATCGGGGTCTACACCGTGTGGCATGATATTTTGAATGCCGTCTAAAACTGTAATTCTGGTATCTTTTTCAGAATTGTTGATCAACTCTGCCTTTCGTACAAAGCCATACAAATTGCTCGTATTCCACTGGTATCTAAAGGTTAAATCTGCGTCATGGTTGATCTCTTCAAACAGAATCTTGTTTCCATACCTGTTCTTGTACAGGTTTCTGCTGATCTCATACTTTTCAAAGTGTCTCACTGAAAAGGGTTCCCAGACAGAGGTACCATCGCCATCTGGGATACGAAGTATCGTTTTGCTGCCTGTCGTTTCGGTAAGCTCTGTTATTTTATCATCGGTATAGTAAGGAAAGAGAGCATACCTGGAGTTCTTCCGCCCGGCGGTGAGACCACCATTACTTGAGATGAACAGCCAGTGGTTAGAATCACTAACAATGTTCATGAAAAAGGGGCGTAGCTCATCATGATCAGTGATTTTAAACCATGACTCGTTTTCCAATTTTGTTATACGGGTGGACAATGTATTGTTCTTTAAGCGTTAAATTTTTTGTGCAGTCTGGTCCCGGCTCCATTACCGGATAAATTAAATTATTTATTCAATTTGCTTCCCTGTTCATTCGCATAAAATCGATGGTGATATTATATGAAGAGAGTGTTTTGAATAAATGGGACTCCTGTCATGTGCCAATTGCGGAAACAGAGTAAATCATGAAAAATGAGTTACTGAATACTCATTATTATTCTTCTACCGTAATGTTTCTGGCAGGCCGGCTGTAGATATTTTTTTAATACGACTTGGGATACTGTTGTCCAAAAAATTGAACCCAATATTTTCCCCTATCATTGTTGATCGTCTGGCTTCTAATCCGGTATATAAAGATTGAACAGAGTTGATACCCATCTCATAAGGATATTTCCAGGGGTGTTTAAGTGCTCCTATATACTCTTTCGCCCTTAATTTGGCATCTTCAATAGAGATACTGTTAAAGTGCTGCTCAATATCCTCCAATGTAGTTCCCGGCGCGTATGGGTCGAATGTATGAACCTCTTTTAAAACAAAGTAAGCGGCTCTAGGGTAGAGATTGTAAAAGCCATCGCTGTTCACAGGACCTTTTGCAGTAATCCCGAACCACTCTTCATTCATGTTGTTTTCACCTTCAACATAGTCGAACCGGTAGCCGGCATTAGCCCAGGAGGCTTCTGTGTTGTGTACATCCAGATCTTCAGTTTGCCCGTGTTTCCACCATCCGTCGCTAAATTGAAACGTAAAGCCCCCAATGGAGTTGTTAGCTCTGCCCAAGCCGGCCGCATTTTCGTAAATGTCGCGCCAATTGCTATGTTTGTAGCGCGCCTGGGCTCCCTGATCTTCCCGATTTGTCCGTGCGTTAAAAGCATCCGATCCAAATTCAGTTAACAGAACCGGTTTCCCATATTCATTTTTCACCCTATCATAAAGATCTGTAAAGGTCATTCCACGATAGGTATTTGTACCAAAAATATCGATATCAGGCACTTCTTCGGCAATTATGTCAAGGAACTGCAGGTCGCCATTAGCTATGGCTACCGGGTAATTTTCATCTACAGCTTTTATGGCAAGCGCACCCTTATTAAACAGCTGATACATATGCCGGGCCCTGATGGTCGACTCCCTGTCCTCAACGGGTATATTTTCTGTTTCTGCGCCATCCCAGAATAGCCCGTAGTTATTCTCATTTCCGAGCAGATAGAGCAAAAGTCCTCGTGTATCGCGGTACTCTTCCGCTAACTCTGTTACTTCTCTAAGCAAAAGCTCTTTCACTCTTTCATCTGCATAATTTGTGTTCCCAATCCATTCCCCATCAATGGTAAGACCATACCGCCCAAATGAGTGATTAAGCATCGTATAGATGCCATAGTTATCAAATATATGCTCAATCCATTTTTTCGGTATACCGGTGTAAACCCGGATTGCATTCGCGCCCATATTCTGCAGTAATGACATCTCATTGTCTAAAGCTTCCTCAATAAATTCAGGAGATTCATCCCATAGGATATATTCGTAATTTGTGCCAATTGGGAAATAATCCCAATTCATCCCGTTGACCATCAATGGCTCATCGTTCACTAATAATTTCCACCCATCTTCGCTCTCTTCAACGCTAATAGTATCCGTTTGAGCTTTCAGAGCTTCTGAAAAAGATGTAACCAAGAAGATCAGAGTTACAGAGATTGAGATAATTTTAGCTTTCATAAAGGTTTGTTTAGACGACCATATTAGGCTGAGAAAACGCTTTTCACCATTTTTCAAATTACTTTAATGATAATTATGATGCAAATTATGAAATATTTTTTCTCATACTTGAAATAGAATTGAAATATTTGGCCGATATTTCATATAAATAGTTGAATGCAGATTTACTTGAGGCAACAGTTTTATCAGAATTATGCTTTTTAAATTCCGTACGAATAGACTTTAAACAATTGTTCAATAATTAAGCCGTATTCGAATCGGGTGAGAATATTTTCGTTTATCATTAAATTTTTGCCTGCTGCAGATTACTTATGTTTTAAATAAGCGGGCGGTGATGCCGGGATATAGATTTGAAAAATACTAACTGTTGGAGGGGATCTTGTCATCTGCCAAATACATTAGACTGAGGTAAATCTATAAAACAGAAATCACCGTAAATGGTGATGCATGAAGTCTCTGGTCCATTCTATATATCTTGGAAATGTCTGACGAAGTTTTGCAAAAAGAGGTTCAATGTATTAGCTTGAAAAAAAATTGCACAGTAAATCATTTGTTCAATTATGAAAGAACAGTCTAAATCAAAGGTTACGCTCAAAGATATTGCGCAGGATACTGGGCTTTCCATATCTACCGTATCGAGGGCGCTTGCCAGGAGCGGAAAGATAAGTGCCGAAAACGAAAAGAAGATATTTGAGAGTGCGGAGCGATTAAATTACTCATTTAATAAGCTGGATACCCCGCTGGATTTAAGAAAGAATATTTTTATAGCGCTTATTACCCGATTTCATATCGGGGAGTTTTACTCCTCTTTTTACAATGGTTTTGATATAGCCACAAAAGACACAAACACAAATATTGCCCTTATAAATGTGTCGAATGCCTCTGTGGATGAAATCACGCTGATTAATGAATTGCATAAAACAAATTTTGATGCAGCCATTGTTTTCCTACCCGATTTTGATCAGGATGATTACAAGGATCTGATTGAACGTACAGACTCTAAGTTTCCCATCATTTCCGTAGCCCCGATTGCCAATCCTGTGATGGATACGATTACATTCGACACATACAGAGGAGGGCATTTAGTAGCCGAGCATTTCCACCAGCAGGGATATAAAAAACTTGGAGCTATTCATGGCCCGCAGAATAAATCAGAAGCTATGCTCAGGAGAAATGGATTTAATGATTTTATTGAATCAAAACATGAGATGGAGCTTGTGTGGCAGTTTGATGGAAACTTTGAAAACAGATCAGGCCATGAAGCATTTAATCAGTACAAGAGCCTGAAAAATAAGCCGGAGGCTATCTTTTGCGGTAATGATACAATGGCTGTGGGATTTATGCAAAGTGCTCTGCATGAGGGCTTAAATATACCGGGGGATGTTGCAATTGCCGGATATGATGATCTCCCGGTTTGCGACTATAATTCTCCCACAATTACGTCGGTTCACACACCTTTCGAAATGCTGGGAAAAAAAGCTATTAAATATCTGATGGAGCGGTTGAAAAGCAGCAGTACTAAACCCGAACATGCAGGATATGTGAGCCTGGTACCGGTATCGTTATCTGTTAAAGAGAGCTCAGTTAATGTAGATCACAAAATCCGAAAAAAGAAGTAACGCTCAAAACAGTTTGTTGAAGGCTGTTTAGTTGCGTTTGGGGAATAAAAAAAGGCTGCAAAGAGTTAATCTCTGCAGCCTTTTTTAATAGTAAATCTAAGACCCTAGAAATTACTTAATTAGCGTAAGTTTTCTGGTCTGTACACTGTTGCCTGCTCTCAATTGATAGATGTACATTCCGCTTGAGAGGTTTGAGGCGTTAAAATCGATGCTATGGTTTCCGGCAGACAGGTTGCGATCGACAAGTGTTGCAACTCGTTGGCCAAGCATGTCATAGACATTAAGTGTGGCATGTGCAGTTTCCGGCAGTGCAAATTCAATCTTTGTTGTGGGATTGAATGGGTTCGGGTAGTTCTGATTCAACTGAAGTGTTTGTGGCAGACCGGCTCTGACGGGTTCATTGCTGGTTGCTTCTCCTGTTGAGAAATTGAAGTCATCAAGGAACCAAGTGAAGCGATCGCTTCCATCACCGGACGGCCCGGTAAGATCGGCAATGATAACTACACGATCCCAGGGAGTGTCTCGGTCAATGTCACTTAAATCCCACTCGAGTTCAACCCACTCGTTGGCAGTAGAGATAGTTTGATGCATTTCAGGAGTTTCAACATCCGGGAAATCTCTCATTTCAAGCTTCATCATAATTGTAACGTCAGCTTCGTGAGACCAAACTTTCAAGTTGAACATGGTTTCATCAGTGATTGGTATTACCTCTTCAGTGTGATAGAAGAATCCAGCCCATGGCTGTCCGCCGGCTTTTTTGTATTGCATCACATAAGAGGTTTCATTGAGGCCTGATGCATCAGGATTCTCAATTCTTTCCAAAGCTGCACCTTCAAATGGAAAAAAGGTTGCGTCCGCTTCCCAGTTGATATCATCATTATCCATATTTAGCTGGAGTGGTAAATCAAAAAGATCAGAAGGATCTTCACTTTCCGGGGGTTCGAGGCCTTGAGCGCTCAGTGCGCCCGCCAATAAAATCGACAGCAGCAGTGCGCTGGTGATTACCTTTGAAATGTATGTAGCAAAAATTTTCATAAGAACTCGCGTGTTAGGTTAACGGTTTGTTGTTTTTGAGAGAATAACTGTCTTGTGTGGTAGAATTAAGCAGATTTCTCTCCTTGCAATTTGTATAATAATCCAAATCATTGCAATATTATTCTTATAAATTCCTGTAAAATGATCTCTGTTTGAAATAAAATTTCGATTAATTGGTGGTATTTTTGCTGGTGGGAAATGGAGCTCTACTCAAAATTCGGTGTTTAAATTAAATAGAGGGGGATATTTAGATTCTTGACTCAAAAATAGAGGGTTATATTACGTGGGAATTAATCTTAATTTTTTTGGAAAAAATTTTCACAAAAGTTTCTAATTTACATATATTGGTTTGAAAGGGGCTGATATTCATGAACTCATATTAAAACAATAACAATAAGTTTATTATTACGAGTGCGTGTTTAATTGAGGTTATTGAAAGCGCTTTACATCCGCTTAAACAAACCAAAAACGATTTTCAAAAGAATAGCTCTTCTTAATTGAATTAAACCAGATCTTATGAAGCACTTGTTACAACTATTCACCCTTCTTATCTCTATTACTTTATTCTCCTTCTCAACTTTAAATGCCCAGGATTGGCAGCTTGTCTGGTCCGATGAATTTGAAGGCGATTCTCTGGATCAGTCAAAATGGTCTTTTCAATTTGGTACAGGTGCTTCTGAAGGACTTGTAGGGTGGGGGAATAATGAGCTTCAATATTATACAGACCGGCAAGAGAATATTTTTGTTGAAGATGGCAACCTCCATATCGTGGCAAGAGCTGAGTCGTTCAATAACAGGAATTACACATCAGCACGTATTCGCTCTATAAATAAAGGAGATTGGAAATATGGACGCTTTGAATTTCGTGCAAAACTACCTGAAGGGCAGGGGCTGTGGCCCGCGATATGGATGATGCCAACAGACGATGCGTATGGCGGGTGGGCCGGCAGTGGCGAAATCGACATCATGGAGCTGGTTGGTCATGAACCTGATGTGGTACATGGAACCCTTCATTACGGAGGCGGCTGGCCTGATAATGTGTACTCGGGCGACTCTTATCAACTCGATACCGGTAAATTTTCTGATGATTTTCATACCTTTGCACTGGAATGGGAGGAGGGAGAAATGCGGTGGTATGTTGATGGTGAGCACTATCAAACCCAAAACAACTGGTTTACGCAAGGCCATGAATTTCCTGCCCCCTTCGACAAACGCTTTCACCTGATTTTAAACGTTGCTGTAGGGGGTAACTGGCCCGGGAGCCCTGACGGATCCACAATTTTCCCGCAGGAGATGGTAATCGATTATATACGAGTATACCAGGATGCCGAGCAGGGTATAGGTGTGCCACTGCCGGTAGATTTTGAAAACTCCGATTTTCCATGGGAACATACATTTACAAATTTCGACGGTGGCTCGGTACAAATTGTAGACAATCCTGATAAATCAGGTATTAATCAAAGCGACCGTGTAGCCAGAATGATCAAGGATGGCGGGGCATTTTGGGGCGGATCGTGGTTCCCTGTAGCTACCCCTTTTATTTTTGATGAAAATAACCACTCAATTTCTATGAAAGTGTGGTCGCCTCGCGAGAATGTTCCCATTGCTCTGAAAGTAGAGCAGCAGAACGGTGATGAAGAGTTTGAGTCCATCGTAGAAACAACCACGTCCGGAGAGTGGGAAGAGTTAACCTGGGATATGACAGGTGCCGGATTTGAGGATATATGGGACGTTATAACCGTGATATTCGATTTAGAAGATGGACAGGTTGGCGACGGAAGTGAAAACTTTACCTGGTTCTTTGATGATGTAAATGCTCAGGCTTCCATACCCGGCCCGGATGATAACGGCGATGATGGAAATGGAGATGAGGGGCCGGACTCTCCGGATGAACTTGTTTCGGTCTCATTGCCGGTTGATTTTGAAGATCGTGATTTTAACTGGAACTATGCATTTTTTGGCTTTGATGGCGGTAACGCTTCCGTTGTTGAAAATCCCGACCCATCCGGATTGAACGATAGTAATTGGGTAGGCCGGATGGTAAAAGATGGCGGTGCAATCTGGGGTGGCGCTTTCATGCATATTGATGAAGAATTTCGATTCGATGAAGAGAACCACACGATTACGATGAAGGTATGGTCGCCCCGTGTAGGTGTTCCTGTACTCATGAAGGTGGAACAGCAAAGTGGAAGTGAAGAATATGAGATAAGTACGCCTACCGAAACGAGTGGAGAGTGGGAAGAACTATCCTGGGATATGAGCGGTGCCGGCTATACCACCGATTGGGATTTAATTACGCTGATATTTGATCTGAGTGAGGGTCAGTCAGGCGATGGCAGTTCTGACTTCACATGGTTCTTTGATGACCTTGAAGTCTTTGCCGAGGGCATGTCAGTTTCAGCCGATTTTGATGACAACCAACAGCCACAAGTATTTAAACTCGAACAGAACTATCCAAACCCTTTCAATCCCGTAACTCAGATTGAATTTACCCTTCCGGAACAGTCAGAACTTACATTAACCGTGTATGACCTGATGGGAAGGAGGGTTGCAATACTGGCGGAGGGACAATACCAAACCGGCAGACACAGCGTCGCATTTGATGCGTCGGGACTTTCTAGCGGCATGTATATCTACAGGCTGCAGACGTCAGAGTTTTCAAAAACCAGAAGAATGGTACTTTTAAAATAACGGTAAACCAGCCTCGCCCTGTAAAATGCAGGAGTCGAAAAGGAGAGCCGAATTCAATACAAAAAATAAAATCTTTCAAACATTAATTCTAACCGAGATGACGTATGGGACAATTTAAAACGATACTAATCCTCATTGTGATCGCTCTTGGTATGGCATTTAGTGCCAATAGCCAAAGCGTATCGGGAACCGTTACCGATGCAGAAACGGGGGAGCCTTTAATTGGCGTAAATATCTTACTACAAGGAACTGATTCAGGAACCACAACCAATATAAACGGAGAGTATACACTAAATGTCTCTTCTCTGGAAGGATCACTGCTTTTCAGATATATAGGATATAAGTCGAAAGAAGTTCCTATTGATGGGAATGAGACGATCGATGTTGAATTGGAATCAGATATTATTATGGGAGAAGAATTTGTTGTAGTTGCCTACGGTATGCAGCAAAGCAGTCTCGTAACGGGTTCTATTTCAAGAATAGACAGACAGGATATTGAGCAATCTGCTTCACTGCGCGTTGAGCAAGCGCTGCAGGGACGTACAGCCGGGGTAATGGTGATGCAAAATTCCGGGCAGCCCGGATCGGGTTCAACAGTCAGAATTCGTGGGATTGGTTCTACCGGAGATTCAGATCCTCTCTATCTGGTTGATGGTATGCCGGTAAGCAATGTTGACTTCATTAGCCCGAGTGATATTGCATCTATTGAAGTTTTAAAAGATGCATCAGCAACAGCTATTTACGGTGCGAGAGGTGCCAACGGAGTAGTGATGATAACTACCATAGAAGGCAGCCCGGGACCCATTCAGGTATCGTATAATGGCTATGTAGGTTTTCAGAACGCATGGAAGAATACAGACCTTCTGGATGCACCGGATTATATGATGATAATGAATGAAAGCTTTAGAAATGATGGAAGATCAATTCCATTTCCTGATATAGACGAACGGATTGCCGACATTGGTTCAGGAACCGATTGGCAGGACGCGGTCTTTTTTGAAAATGCACCGATGACCGACCACAGTCTTAGACTATCCGGCGGTTCTGAAACATCAACGTTTATGACATCCCTCTCGTACAGGCAGCAGGATGGAATTGTAGCCGAAGGTAAATCTAATTTCGAACGATTAACATTTCGTCTGAATTCCGATCATGAAAGAGGCCGTCTATCTTATGGTTCAAGGCTGAATTATACAAATAGAACGAGCCGGGGAATTGACCCGAACGAAGAATTTGGAGGAATAATGGCAAGGGTTGCCAACATTGATCCCGTTACTCCGGTAAGAAATGAAGATGGATCATTTGGTCAATCACCATTCGCCTCGCAAGAAATCGTAAACCCGGTTGCCTCAATTGATATTATTAATTCCGAATTTAATGAAAATCGGTTTGTTGGAGGTCTGTACGGTAGGTTCTCATTTACTGATAACTTAAGCCTGAGATCTTCAGTAGATCTTGATCTTGGCTTTGGAAACAATCGTTCATTTACTCCAAGATATAATCTGGGCGGTAATGTTATTAACGAAAATACATCTGTATTTCAGGAGCAGACCCAATCATCCACGTGGCAAACAACTCACGTATTACAATTTCAGGATAACTACAGGGAGCACGATTACAGTATCTTAGGTGGTTTTGAGCTGTTAGATTCCAGAACCGAGTTTCTGGGTGGGTCAGCCGCGAATCTGGCCATGGAATCATTTGATAATGCGTGGCTCTCTGTAAGTACAAATGAGGAGAGCATGACCAACTTTGGCGGACTTGCCCTGGAATCTATTGCTTCTTATTTCACACGTCTGAATTACAATTACTCCGGCAAATATATGTTTGAAGGCGTGCTGCGTGTAGACGGATCGTCCAAGTTTGGTCCGGATGACCGCTGGGCTGTATTCCCTGCATTCTCAGTAGGGTGGATTATAAGTGATGAACCGTTTATGAGTGATGTACCAATCGATTTTCTTAAAATTCGCGGCGGATGGGGACAAAACGGAAGCGATAATATCGGCCAGTTTAGTTTCACACCCCGTATTACAACGCACGCAGGGTATGGATTCGGAAGAACCGACAGGTCTGTAGTCACCGGAGCTTATCCCGGCCAGATTGCCAACCCGAGCCTGAGATGGGAAACTTCTGAACAGCTCAGTGCGGGTATAGAAAGCTCCTTCTTAAATAATAGATACCATTTTAATATTGATTTTTATATCAAAAACACGCGTGGTTTACTTCTCTCTGCCCCTATTCCGGAGTTTATCGGAAATGCAGCTCCAGTTGTGAATGGCGGAACGATCAAAAATGAGGGAATTGAAGTTGAAACCGGATTTCGAAACGTAACAGAAAACTGGAGTTTCGATGTAAGCCTTACCGGTACCTTAAATCGGAATGAAGTCACAAAAATTGAAAACGAAGAGGGCCGCCTGTTCGGAGCAGGAGTATCCACTTCTATGAATAATGTGGCAATGGCAGAAGTAGGTCAGCCTATCGCATTCTTCTGGGGATATGAAACAAACGGAATATTCCAAAATCAGGAGGAGATACAAAACCATGTTGGCCCTAATGGAGAGCTTCTCCAGCCAAATGCACAACCGGGAGATCTGATTTTTGTGGATCGAAATGGAGATGGACAGATTTCGGATGAAGATCGTACAAAAATTGGAAGTCCTTATCCTGATTTCACCCTTGGACTCAACTTCAATACCGGCTGGAAAAACTTTGACCTGAACATGTTTTGGTTTGGATCGTTTGGAAACGACATTTTCACCGGCGGAACCCGGCGGCACGATTTAAACATGCCGAACTGGAAAGGTAATGTCCTTGATCGCTGGACAGAAGACAACCCTTCAACAACACATCCACGGGTTACAATTAATGATCCTAATGGGAACTTTGGCAGACCTTCAGATTTCTTTATAGAGGATGGCTCATACGTGAGATTACGGAATATAAGCCTTGGTTACACGCTTCCATCCGATCTTGTAAGCATGATAGGCGCTACCCGGTTCAGAGTGTACCTGGCTTCGCAAAACCTACTTACGTTCACCGGCTATTCGGGTCATGATCCCGAAATTGGTTCACAAGGAGCACTTAACGTTGGAATTGACAGAAATATCTATCCACAGGCAC
>CAZXYQ010000014.1:0-35972 GCA_964644975.1 uncultured Rhodohalobacter sp. | reverse complement strand
CATTGCTTCTGAGTCTATTCAAACCTATCATTCATCTTTATAGAAAAAGAGAAAAACTGAATTGCTTACAAATGGCAGCCTCTTCGTTTATATAACGAATGAATCTGTTTTAATATCATCCCGGACAGTTTCCCCATTTTAACATGCAGCAATCGTTAATTATGGAGAAAGGATATGTATTGTCACTATTGTGGTTCAAGAATTACGGGACCTTATTGCAAAACCTGTGTGAGCAAGAAGGACGAGGGTAAGCCGGAAACCGGTAAAAGTGCCGCCGGTATCAAAAATACGATACGTGAGGATTTTGCGTATCTATCACCGGCAGGCAGCCCAAATGAGGCATTCCGTTCGGGAATTCAGCACTCCGCTGATCTGAACTTCTCATCTAATCAGGCCAATTCATGGGAGAATGAAATTCGTTACGAGAAACTGATGGCCATTCCGCATATTCGCGAAACGATATCCGGGTATGCATCAACCGCAAAAAGGAAGATGACCGGCGAAGAGTTTCTCGGTTTATACGATAAAGCATTTAAGCCACTTACGGGTTTGTCGATGAGTAAAATAGGAAATAGATCTCAGCAACTCTATTTGTCTCTGGGTGTAAAAACGGGCAAAACGCAGAAAGAACGGTTCAAACATGCCGCAGGCCGCGTTATAGTGCGGGTGCTCTGTTCACTTGCTCAAAATGCCCAGGAGATCCAGAAAGCTGAACAGGCTAAAGGTGGGTGCCTTATACGTGCCTCGGTCTCATCTGATCTTCTGAGTAACGAAGGATCGCTTGAAATTAAGGTTCAAGATTTGGGACAGGGTATGGGCACGTTTGTTGAAGCCGCTACGCTGATCCCCGGGCAGCTTTTAGACTGGGGAAAAAGCAAGCGGCTCTTGAATAAGCTCATGAAGGACATACAGGAGCTGCCGGTTTGAGAAAAAAAATAATGAGTTACTTCAGATGTTTTTCAAAGAATTCAAAAATACGCCGGTATTCATCATACCAGGAGTTGGGGCTTGTGAAACCGTGACGCTCTGAAGGATAGATCATCATTTCAAACTCTTCGTGACCGCTTTGAATCAGCTCTTCTGCATATTGAAAAGCATCCTGAGATCCTACGTTGTCATCGATAAGCCCGTGAAGCAGAATTACGGGATGCTCCAGTTCAGAAGCGTAAGTGAGCGGTGAACTGCGGTCGTAATGCTCAGGTACCTCGTCGGGATCACCCAATCTTGGCAGCGTATACCAGGGATTGGCGTAGTAGTAGTTTCTCCAGTTGCTCACTTTCCGGAGAGCGGCTCCGGCATGAAACCGATCCGGTTTGTCCGTAAGTGTGTAGAGCGCCATAAATCCACCGTAGCTGCCGCCGTAAATTCCAACACTGTTGAGATCGAGCGCGCCGCCCGTCTCTTCCTGGAGCCAGTCGAGCCCGTCAACAATATCGATCGTTTCATACTTCCCCATCCAGTTGGTTACATCTTCGCGGAATTTTCGCCCGTAACCGGTACTGTGCCTGAAATCAACTTCAACCACAATATAACCGTGGTAGGTGAGGTATTGGTGGAACATATATTCGCGCCAGTAATTGTTCGACCATCCTTTATATACGTTTTGAAGCGAGCCGGCACCGTGGGCAAACACTACGACCGGGTAGGTGTTGTTAGAGTCATAACCTTCCGGATAGAGAACAGACATGGAGAGGTCTGTTTCGCCATCGCGACCCGTGAACCGGATATATTCTTCCTTCTGCCATTCGAATTGAGCAAACTGTTCGCTTACAGACTCCGTGAGCTGAATCTCTCCGTTCAGGTTTTCCAGATCGATCATATACAGATCATACGGTTCATTGAAATAGGTTTTAGCATAGATAAGTGTGGATCGGTCCGGGCTCAGTGAAAACTGATAGCGATACGCTTCTTCGGTTGTGATCTGTTCTGATGTCCCATCTTCAATATTGTAGATGAACAGGTGGCGTTCCCCGTAATCCGCTTCGTTGTTCGCCAGTAAAATTCGTTGATCATCAAGCCATCTTGCCCAAGTAACTTCGTACTCTCCATCACTGTGCTGAGCCACATTTCCGCTTCTCAAATCAGCAATGTAGATATGATTCCAGCCGCTCTGTTCGGAGAGGAACATCAGTTTTTCACTTGTTGGTGCAAACTCCATCGAGCGGCCGTGAAGCCATCCATCTGTTGAATCAGCGAACAGCCGGGAAGCTGTGGTGTCGCTGCTGTGAGCATCAAAAACTTTAATCTCCCGCTCTTTAAGCGCTGCGTCGGCATGATCGATGACGAGAAAGCGTCCTGAATAAGAAGCACCGGTTGATGACCGGTGCACGCCATCCTGAAGCGTCGTTTTTTCACCGGTGGCCAGATCTGCTCTCATTACCGTTACTGCGGGTATGCCGCGTGTGGATGCTCCGGGCGTTACAAACTCCCCCGCATATGTTGGGAAATAGATCGTGCGCGAATCCGAATAATCGGTCTGGCTGAGAATCAACGCGCCGTTTCCTGCCCACCCGTTAAGTGAGTAGTTCGACTCATCATCACTTTTGCTGGTTACCTGTATAAGGCTGGGCCTGGCTATGTCGGTTACCCACACGTCGCCCCCTTTACCGAATGCAATTCTGCGGCTGTTTGGAGACCAGTTGATGCTGTAGACAGATCCGTCTGAAGAAAAGAGCTGACGTTTCCCCGTGCCGCCGGCGTTTTTCAGGTAGAGATCGCCCTCTTTTACAAAGGCCGCCAGGCGATTGTTTGGGGAGTGAAAGACGCGATTTACCTCTTCAGCGGCTTCCGAAGTAAGATTTGTAAGATTCATACTGTAAAGCCCGGTGTCGTAATAGGCGGAGTCGTTCCATGAAAAATAGAGGGTCTGCTGATCCGCTGAAAATGAGTGGAGTGTAGGCCGGATGCCGGGGATTACCGGTTCCAGGAAGATATTTTGAAGGGTTAGCCGGTCAGAATTGTCTGACTGTGCGTGGCTCAATTCTGCAAAGGGAAATGTAATCATCAAAGTGGCAAGAAGTAGCAGGCTACGAAACATAGAGAGTGGGTAAGTTAATCGTGAGTGGTTTAATTTCCCGACCCTCTGGGTCGGAAAGGATAAAAGTCCCCCCGCCGGCTGGCGGGGCGGAAGCGAACGGAGAGAGCTGGGGGATGATTTTCTGAGTTAGGAAGCGTCCATTTCTTATTGTGAAGACAGAAGGTCATCCGCCATTGCCCCCTTCTCCCGAAGGGATCCCTTACAGGGAAAGGGGGACACTCCATAATAGGCTCCATATTAGCATAAATATGAATTGTAGTTGATAACTCGTAGGCTCTGCCCAAAGGTAGTTCATTGGTGTCGCTAAGCGGACACCCGCTCTTCAATATTTTTCAGAGCCAGAGACTTGATCGCTTCAAACGCTTTGAGCGTTTTTTCGATGTGCTCTTTGGTGTGGCCTGCGGTGGGAATCAGCCGAATCAACACCATGCCTCGTGGCACAACCGGGTAGGCTACACCGCTTACAAACACGCCGTGGTCTTCGCGCAGCGTTCTCATAATGGTTGCGCAAAGCTCTGTGCTTCCTTTCGTCAGAACCGGGGTTACGGGACTTTCGGAAGGGAGGACATTGTAGCCGATATCGATCAGGCCTTCTCGAAGAGCCAACGTATTTTCCCAGAGTTTCTCTCTCCATTCGGGATGGTTGCGGATCAATTCGAGACGTTTACGGGCAGAGACGACAATCGGCATCGGCAGGGATTTTGCAAAAATCTGGCTGCGGGTGTTGGCTTTCAAAAATTCAATTACTCTGGGCTCGGAGGCAATAAACGCTCCAATCAGTGCAAATGATTTAGCAAATGTACCGAAATAGACATCCACCCCGTCCTGACACCCGAGTTCTGTACCTGTACCGGAGCCATCTTTGCCCAGTGTGCCCAGCCCGTGGGCGTCATCAACTAAAAGCCTGAAGTCGTACTTCTCTTTTAGCGCAATAATTTCTTTTAGTTTTCCAAGATCTCCGGTCATACCGAATACGCCTTCTGTAACAACAAGGATGGATGAATCGGGTTTTCTACGGCGTTCAGCCCGAGCGAGCTGCTTCTCGAGGCTGTCAATATCATTGTGTTTAAATACAGATTTTTCGGCCATGGCAAGCTGCTTGCCATCTACAATACAGGCGTGGCTAAGCTCATCATAAATTAAAAAATCATTACGGTCAACAAGGGCGTGGATAACGCTCATAATTCCCTGGTATCCGTAGTTCAAAAGAAGAGCTTCATCTTTATGGACGAAATCGGCGAGTTCTCTTTCCAGCGTCTCGTGCTCGGTGGAGTTGCCGGTCATGAGGCGGGCTCCCATCGGAACACTCAGGCCGTAATCTTCAGCAGCTTTTACATCTGCTTTGCGAACTTCGGGATGATTGCCAATGCTCAGGTAGTCGTTTACGCTCCAGACAATCATCTCCTTGCCGTTGAACTTCATAACAGGTCCAACCGGCCCTTCCAGTCTTGGAAATGTGTAGTAGCCGTAACCGTTAGATGTAAATTCCCCCAAAGGCCCGGGACGGCCTTCCAATTTTTTAAAAAGATCCATAAAGCTATTTTGTCAGTTAGTCATTATTCAGATGTTTGCTCATAGAGCGGATATTTATTGGCAAACTCGAAAAAATGTACGGAAATTGATACCCATGTCAAAAAGGTTGGGGCCTGAATTCCATTAAGAATCACGGCACAGGATGTCCCTGCGACGCCACAAGCAGCGTAAACCAATCCTGCCGTTCGAGTTTGATGCGAAATGTATCTGCCGCTTCACGGATTCGGTCAATTTTTCCTGTGCCGGTTACGGGCTGCGGATTGCAGGGAAGGGCCATCAACCAGGCAAGTGCAATTTGTGATAGCGAAGCGCTGTATTTTTGCTGCATAGGCTCAATTGCGGATCGAATGCGGTGCGACTGTTCATCATCGCGGGTAAATAGTGCTCCGCCAGAAAATGGAGACCAAAGCATCGGGGATGTGCGATTCATCTGCGCCTGGTCGAATGTGCCGTCAAATATTGGATCGATATGGTGTAAAGAGCACTCTACCTGGTTGGTGACGAGTGGTAAATCGAGTCTGCTTTGAAGCAAATCTACCTGCGAAGGTGTGAAATTGGAAACTCCAATATGGTTGATCTTTCCCTCATGAACCAGTTTTGTAAGAGCCTCCGCGGTAGCGTCTGCATTCATGAGCGGGTCGGGCCGGTGTAGCAGGAGCAGGTCGAGATGATCGGTATTCAGGTTTCTGAGTGAGTTTTCAACAGATGTGATGATATGTGCCGGGGTGGTATTGTAGTGATTGATCCGGTTTTCAGGGCGGTTGTCGGACACAAGGCATACACCGCATTTACTGACAATTTCTATCTTTTGACGAAGTAATGGTTCCAGCTTCAAAGCTTCACCAAAGCGGGCTTCATTGGTGTACATTCCGTAGATATCGGCGTGGTCGAACGTGGTGATGCCGATATCAAGACAGGATTTAATCCAGCTGAGAGTCTCCTGCTGTGATTGCCCCCAGAAGTCCATTCGCCATACGCCCGCCGCTATTGCGGAGCATTCAGGGCCATCAGGGTGTAATTTAAGTCTTTTCAATCTGTTGGGTTTTGTTAGGTTGACTGTAGTTGCATAATGATAAACTACGGGTTGAAACGCAGTATGAACAGTCCGTTATTGATGTCGCTAACAAGCACTTTATCGCCAGTTAAATAGGGGTAGACGGACCACAGCCCTAAGAACTGAGCCCTTCCATTTATAACTGCCTGATTATTATCGGGAGTGGTGTTGAAAAAACCGAGAGTACGAATATTTTCAGGAAGGGGGCTTGTAACGTCCAGCACTCGCAACCCTGCCGTGTAATTGGCCTGATACATCAGGCTGCCCTTTACATAAAGGTTGTGCGTTATCGCGATCGTATCATGTTCGTAGAACCCAATCAGTTCAGGCTCCTCAAGATTGTGCACGTCCCAAACGAGCGTCCTGGTATTGTTGCCCGTTCTTATTTCATCCAGCTCATCATTCATAAAAAAGTAGGCTTGATCTTCGGTTAGCCAGCCCTGGTGAGAATACTGTGCTCCTTCATAGCGGGTGTTTGAGATTGTTGCAGGACTCTCTTTATCAGACACATCAGAAATTAGAAAGCTTAGTTCTGCAGAGCTGAAACAAACCTCACTCCCCGCATAGCGTTCATCAGGGCCGCTATAGTTCACGCACTGTGTATCGTGAATATACCCGTCACGAATCACTCCGCCAGCCTCCGGCTCAACATGGCAACCGGCAAAGGTTGGCTGAAGCGGATTATCGTGTAGATTTACGATGTGCAGCCCGCCTTTTTCAGCGCAAATTTCACCGTTGGTTGCCCCAATAATATATGCATATCCACTGTCCTCATTGATAGCGATATTATGCGCAATTTCAATCCCGGAATAGAGATAATCTTCCCTAAAATCCTCAGGTGAATTTTGAATATTTCGCAGACGTGTTAAATCAAACACCTGCATTCCATGCTCAGTTTGTAAATCACTTACCACATACATAACGTTATTAAACACTTTCATATCTCTCCAGGTAGAAGCGCCTTTTGAGCCGTCATTTTCATCGTGACGGGCCATAAGAGGATTTGCCTCTGCGCTGTTTTCGGCCGTAGACTCCAATAATTTGCCCACAAATACCGGCTCGGCAGGATTGGTTACATCCACAAATGAAATTCCATCGGTCAATCCCACCAAAGCATATTCGCGGGCGGTTTCCGGATCTATCCATCCCCATACGTCATTTAGTCGGTCTCCGCCTAAATCTTCGGGTGTAAGATGGGCATACATTTCAATATTGTCGCAGGGATATTGTCCGCTCATGCCGTCCAGACAAGGAGTATAGCTGATCTCTTCCGTCTCAGAAGATGTACTGCAACCCAGAAAAAGCATAGTAACAAAAAGGAGGAGAGTGAGATAACGGAACATATAAGAAGTTTTGAGTGTTACAAGAGAGAAGTTATTTTTCATAATAACTTGAATTTTCTTGAAAAAGTACCATTTTTATCTTTTTAACTCGAATTGATTTAGTGCCATGGAAGATAATGCAACAGAGCAAGACATTGAAAAATTTGAAGAGATGATCGAGAATCCAACAAAGCATCAGCTAAAAGCAATTCATACAGCGAGGGAACGAGCCTGCATTGATGCGATGAAATCATCTACATCAAAAAACCCGCACAACAAAGGTTCCGATTTAGCCGGTCTCTGGAATTACGTTTATGAAGAGTACTATCAGATGCAGTAAATTATATACGATCTTTTACTCCACAGCCAGTGTGAGTGCTTTATTGTGAACTCTATACGAAATTTGGTTCACGGTTTGGCCTGAATACTCCCCATCAATATGTATATGCAGCGGCAAATCGCATTTTAATTCAAGCTTCTTGCAGTTGCCGCGCTTCAGCTTTTTCAGGTAAGATGGAAACCAGAAAAGAAACTGGGGCAGCAACAGCAGAAGAGAAAGTTTATTCATCGGCTGTACCATCAAGAGTTCCATCAATCCATCGTCATTGCGAGCTTGAGGAGCTACAATAAAACGCCCTCCCTCCCGAAAACCAATACAGGCTGTAAGCATTAATAACTTTTTTGACTCGATCTTACCATCGTCCAGCCTGATTTTATAGGTAGCCGGCACAGATTTTAAAACCGCTTTTAGTGCCCCAAAGATGTATCCGGTTCTGCCAACCTTCTGCTTAAATGCAAGGGTATATCGGTTGGCAAGACCGTCGAGCCCCACTCCCGCACTGTTCAGACACCAGCAATTCACATCACCGCTGCAGCGAATCAAATCAACACTGCGTCTGCTGCCGTCTGTTAACAGGTTCAGAGCTTTGTTGGGTGAGTCGGGGATACCGTTCATTTTTGCGAAGTCGTTTCCACTGCCCAGCGGTATAACTCCGAGAACGGCTCCGCTATCCGCGGCAATATTGCCCGTTTTGTGAACGGTGCCATCACCTCCGCAGGCTACCATCATATCATATTGACCGGCCTCTTCTCTTAGGTCGTTCCAAAATGCCTCGCCCGGTTGCGTTGTTAGCCATTTTGAGCCGGGCCAGATCCCCGCGGCAGCATGCCGTATTTTGTCCTCATCGCGTGATGCCTTTCCACCATTAGCCGATGGATTAAAAATAAAACAGACGCGATCGTTTGAGCCCATAGTTATAAAATAAAGTCATATGAATGACGTGCGGTTTTCTGAAATTATTGGTGTTCAGATGCCCATTCTGCCAGTGTACTCTGCGGCTTGCCTAGTTTTTCCCAGGTCTCTTCTGACTGAAACTGCTCATCGTAGTGGTTGATTGCATATAAGATGTGGTATTGAAAGTCGATGGATGCAGAAAACGGTTTTAGCAGCTTAAAAGCACCCAGCGGCGCTGTAGATTTTTTAAGCTTGGGGTTCGGGTGATGTTTGATGAACTCATCGGCCGCTTCCTCCATATTGAACGGTTCTGGCCCCTGTATAAAGTACTCTCGATCTTCGCTGTGTTCGCGATCAACCCGAAACGCGTTGGCCACCTGCATCCCGTAGTCTTCGGCTCTAATCCACCAGCTTTTTGTTATCTGATTTCCTGCCAGAAGTACGCGGTTTCCCTTCATTTGAAGGTGAGTAAGATTTTCGAAAAAACTGGAGGGGTAAAATATCGTTACCGGAATGTCGGCCTCTTTCAGTATTCTGCACGCTTCGTTTTTGATATCAAAAACCCACCACTGAGTATCTTTATAATCTTTTACCAAAGAAGAGAGAAAACCAATTCTCTTAACCCGAGCCGATTTTGCCGCTTCAATTACGTTTATAAGCCCGTCAATCTCCGTTTTAAAATCGCTGTTCTTTTCGTCCGGGGCGGTGCTCAGGCTCAGGTACACAAAATCTACATCAGCAAAAGCCGTTCGGAGGCTGCCTTTGTCTGTAAGATCTCCTTTCAGCAGATGGATTTCTGCCCCAAGTTTCCTCTGTGCTTTTTGCATATCGCGTACCACGGCTGTAACGGAATACCCTTTTTGTTTCAGAACTTTAGTGACGGGAGCACCAAGCATGCCGGTTGCTCCTACAACTGCAATCGTTTGGATTGTATTCATGATTTAACTCAGGGAGTTGAACGTTAATTTTATATCGGATGATGAGTAAAAAGAAAATCGTTTGCAAGTGGGAACCGATATTTAGTCTGTCAGGGAAATCAATCAGATGGAAAAGAGATAGGATAGGGCTTAAGCTCCGGTAAATTATGGCAAAAAATGTAGACACTTTTCCGCTTGTGCCAATGGTAATACGTTTAGCCCAATATGGTGTATGGCTGATAAATCATAGTACCTGTTTTAAATCACGCAGAGTATCGCCGATTATGCCGCTGATTTTCGCAGATAAAATTGAACCAACGATTGATGGTGATTTAGAATCCAATCTGACCGGGTTTGATTCTTTTCACAATCAGAATTGTAAACCACCTGTTCGATTCCTAATTTTGCAATCAAAAATGTATCGCGAGGTATCTTCTTGAAGCAAACAAAAATCATGACGGAAGAGGATTTAAACCGCACCTATATGCGGTTTGCTCACCAGTTTCTCGAACCGTACAACGATCCCTCTAAACCCGCCATCATAGGCATGCAGACGCGCGGCGTGCATATGGGACGCAGAATTATGCAGATCATTAAAAAACAGTTCGGTTCCGTTCCAGACTTTGGTGTGCTGGATGTAACCTTCTACCGGGATGATTTCAGGACAAAGCTGAAAATACCGGAAGTAAAAGTGACCGAAATCCCATTTGACCTCTACAACCGCGACGTGATACTGGTAGATGATGTTCTCTATACCGGACGAACCGTACGGTCAGCACTGGACGCTCTGATGGCGTTTGGAAGGCCCCGAAGCATCAAGTTTTGTTGTATGATTGACCGGGGCCACAGAGAGCTGCCGGTTGCTGCTGATTTTACAGGGATGACTGTCCCCACCTACGCCGACGAAGAGGTGGCGGTGAAGGTGAAGGAGCTGGATGGGGAAGATGCCGTCTATCTTTTGGAAGGCAGAGAGCAGGAGGCAAAATCATGAGCGCTAAACAGACCGAACTTTTCAGCTTTAACCAAAAGCATCTGCTGGGACTGGCTGATTACTCTGCCGAGGAAATATTATATGTGCTCGAACAGGCCAAAACGTTTCGTGAGGTTTTGGACCGCCCTGTGCCAAAAATTCCTACTCTTCGCGACAAGACCATTGTAAACCTTTTTTACGAGAACAGTACACGTACGCGGCTCTCTTTTGAGCTGGCACAAAAACGAATGGGCGCTGATGTAGTCAATTTTTCTGCCGGCACATCCAGCGCCAAAAAAGGAGAATCGCTTAAAGATACGATCCGGAACATCAGCTCCATGAAGATTGATATGGTGGTTTCGAGACATGAGAGCCCCGGAGTGCCACACTTTTTAACGCGCTGTGTGGATGCATCCATTATCAATGCGGGCGACGGCGCCCACGAGCACCCCACTCAGGCACTGCTTGATATGTTTACCATGCAGCAGACGTTTCCCGATCTGAAAGGGAAAAAAGTGGCGATTATCGGCGATATCTCCCACAGCCGGGTGGTGCGTTCCAACATCATTGGGCTGACCAAGCTGGGTGCCGAGGTGATTGTCTGCGGACCAAAATCGTTGATGCCGCTGTTTGTAGAATCGCTTGGCGTAACGGTCTCCCACCACCTGGAGGAGACGCTGGCCTGGTGCGATATTGCGATGGCGCTGCGGATCCAGATGGAGCGCATTGGGGGCGGAACTGACCTGTTTCCGAGCCTGCGAGAGTACCACGAAACGTTTGGTATTAAGATGAGCCATCTCGAGAAACATCCCGACTTTATTGTGATGCACCCCGGCCCGATTAACCGCGGGGTGGAGATGGAGAGCGATGTAGCCGACAGCAGCCGCGCCGTGATCCTGAATCAGGTAACCAACGGCGTTGCGGTTCGAATGGCTATCCTCTATCTGCTGAGCGGCGGCACAAGAATTTAAAACCCAGGCTGACGGCTGCATTTGGCCGTCTGTCGGATAGATTAAAGGCTATTTGTCAACACGTAAATCTTCCGAACGTCTTCGGAAGACCTGCATAGCCTAAAAATAAGCGTTACTTGGTTCTTTAAATCATTGATCATTACACGTGTATTATTTATTTTATATACGTATACAACAACCTATCAACACCTATGAAAGAAAAACTCACCCTCACTATCGATAAAGAGGTAAAGAAACAGGCGAGAGAGCTTGCAAAGCGGCGGGGTGTGAGTATCTCCGGAATGGTAGAGACCTATCTAAAAACCTTATCTAGAAAGAGCGAAGACTGGGAACCGAAAAAAGGCTCTGTTGTTGCTAAACTATCTGGCAGTATTTTGGTGAATGATAACAGAGATTATACCGACATCCTTGAAGAGGCGCTTTTAGAAAAGCACATATATGAAAAAGATTCTGATTGACAGTGATGTTTGCCTGGACTCAATAACCAGACGCTATCCCTTTTCTGTGAATGCAGATAAAATTCTTCAGTTGGCAGAAGAGAAAGCCATAGAAGCTTATGTAACAGCAGAATCATTCTCAAATATGTTTTATATCCTGCGTAAACTGTCAACATCGGCCAAGGCAATCAGCGTTTTGAAAGATCTCAGATCCGTTGTGCAAATTGCAGCGGTAGGACATTCGGTAATAGATTCTGCATTGAACTCCAGTTGGACAGATTTTGAGGATGCAATTCAATACTACTGCGCAACGGAAGAAAAATGTGATGCTATCGTAACGAGAAATACCTCTGATTTTATAAAAGCATCAATACCAGTACACATACCTGTTGAATTCTTAAAGCAGTTTCATTAACACTCCCATCTTCGGTAAAATAAATGATGACAACCATCAATTTATCATCAGCTAAATCAGTATAGCTATCATCAAATAAAATCCTGTTTAAAAGAATTCGAATGTACTATTAAATAATATTGTTGTATAAATAATAACACAGTACATCTAATATTGTACTTTATATTATAAATTTAGAGAGAACAGAAAATGTCAAGAATTGCCGGACTGTTAATTGATTTAGCAGGGAAAGTCTTAAGAAAGATTCCAAATATCCCCGGCAAAAGTCTGTACAGTAAAACACTTCTAAAACCAATTGCCCGCCGGTGGGAGATGGAACGCATTTTGCCCATCCGAACCGGTGAAGTTCAACTGATTTGTCAGCTCACCGACTGGATTCCATGGAATGTATACCTGCACGGCAGTTATATCGTAGAAGAGACCTATGAAAAATTTCTTCTTAAAACTGCAAAAGAGTGTAGAACTGTCTTCGATGTGGGAGCCAATATTGGGTACTACACCGTGCAGTTTGCCCAAAAGACAAATTGCACTGTTTATGCATTTGAACCGATGGAATACCAATACAATACGCTGCTCCGAAACCTGGAGTTAAATTCACTTTCTGATGTTCATCCCACCAAAAAAATAGTCTCTGATTCCGAAGGAAAGCAGCGCATATATTTCTCAGGAATGGAAAACACAGCCGCCTCGTCTGTAGTAAATGAGTCGGATGAATTTGAAGAGGTTCCATGCATTTCACTTGATGGATTCTGCGCACAAAATCACATCGAACAGATTGACCTTATCAAAATTGATGTGGAAGGCTTTGAATTTAATGTGCTGAAAGGGCTGGAAAATATGCTGAAAAATCAAAAAATATCACACCTGTTTATCGAAATAGTAGAACGCCACCTGAACAAAGCCGGTACATCCGCAAAAGAGGTTATTGATATCCTGAAACGCAATAACTACAATGGGTATTCTATCAAAACTGGCAGTCCGGAACCTTATGTGCCGGGGAGTGATGAATCACTGGTTTATTTTAAGCCGTCTGCCGGATGACTCATCGTTTAGGAGCACTTGATACTAGCTTAAAATGGGCTCCCACCTATTATAAATAAGATCAATGTTATCTATACTTTAAATTGTAACACAGTTGAATTTGTGAGTCATCCGGGCTAAGGGTAAAGTTCAGTAAACGAAAAAATAAGTATTAAAATCTTGTAGGTATCGTTGTACACATTGACACCAAAATTTGCAGCTGCAGAGGTATTGAAATTTCGAATGAGGTGCAAATTACAGCCGGAAATCCAGCTAAATCAGTACATGAAGATAACATCTCTTACAGTTTGCCTCGTTTATTTTTTATGTGTATTTGATGCCTTTTCACAAGACATCGATTATCCCAAAAACATAGAGTGGGACAGGGCGGGGGCTGTAACCCCATTTCCCGATACCTCGGAAGTGGATCGTGTCTTTCGGGTGCAGCCTTCATCTGCAGCGAATGACTGGCAGAATATTCAATCTGCGATTGATTCTGCCGGGGTATCAACCGGGACAAATCTTGTACTTCTGAGTGAGGGAACATACCGGCTTGGTAAGCCGCTGGTTTTAGAAGCCGGCGCTCACGATAATGTCTATATAAAAGGTGCCGGGCCAAATCATTTGATGAATTCCGGGCTGAGCACAACGCTAAAATTTGATTTCAGTAATCCTGATCGTTTCAATGTACACGTCTACGGCGGAATGAATGCCGGTATTGCTTTTGTAGGGGGATATGATGATTTACTGGGAGACATCGCTGCATACGATTTACAGACCAATCAGATTGAGATCACCTCATCAAGCAGTAATATCAAAGCAGGTGACGTTGTAAGGATTCGATCGAATAGAGGAAATTGCAAAGAACACCCCTGCATGGGTCAGATTAACAGAGTCAGTATGGTTTTAAACAACTCGCCGCTTGTTCTGGAACTGGAACATGATTTCAGCCTCACATGGGATCAGCAACAGACATATGGCGGCATTGCTTTAACTGTCCATACATTTGATGCGCTGCAGAATGTGGGTGTCTCATCTCTTGGAATTGAAACCATTGGATATCAACCGGAACCACTTCCCGACCACTTTGTATGCAGAGATGAACCGGATGCGGGGCGCTCACCACACGGCCTTCATATATTGGCTTTCAGAGTGTACAACGCACAGATAAGGGATCTTAATAGCTACAGGCCGATTGCACATCACGTTCAAATGATTGAGTCCCTGAACAATACCATCTCCGAAAGTTTTTTTAATGACGCCATTTATCGCCACGGTTGTAACGCGGGACACGGATATGGCGTGAATCTATGGCGAAAAAGCACGTTGAATCTTGTTGAAAACAATAGTTTCAGACATTTAAGAAGATCGATGATGCATAACAGAGGTGTTCATAAAAATGTGATTGGATATAATTATTCCCGCGAAGTAGCTGCACAAACCGGTTCACCGGTCCGCGGTGACCTCTCCAGCAGAAATATGTCGGACAGCGGCAACCTGGCTGAAGGAAATATATTGGACAGGATATTGAACGATACGTATCATGAAAAAACCTATACCGCCTTCAGAAACGTCTATTTTAGAAACTCTACCTACTATAATTACCTTGAAAATGAAGGAGGCATCGAAAATTACTTTATCGGTAATAAAGGGGAATTTTCCGGTAACCATGACCCTCTGTCGATTCAATCTGACCTGTACGCGTTTGTGGATTCAGAGACTTTAACTCACGAAAATTTATCCTCAAGCTATTCAAACCCTGAATTTTCACTTAATATCACATCCTTGTATTATCAGGAAATACCGGCTTTTATCACCCGGAAGGATGAATGGAATCTGAGCTATACCTGGCCTCCTCTTGGCCCGAGGTTAAATAACAGAGATTCGCCACTCAGTCAGGAAATTCCGGCAAGGAGTCGATATTGCGCCGCATATAATAATTATCCTGATTCAGCATATCACTGCTCCGGAATATCTACTTCACCAATGGAGGAAACAGGGAATTCATTAGAATGAAAGAATCATACATACTTTTTTGTCCTGTATTTTGGCCAATTGTTTGTCTTGATTTATCCTTACATTTTCATTCATTCTGAAAAAGCATCATATATTTAATATGCCAGAAAAGGACAGACTCCATCGGGAAAAAGAGTTTCACAACGAGGCGTTCGCTACCGGGAAACGGAAGAGCGTAAAGAAATACTACAAAACCACCGATCGAAGCAAGAGTTTTTATCGGGAAAAGATACATGAAAACGTTGCCGGTCTGTCTGTTCTTGAATATGGCTGCGGGCCGGGCAGCCAAGCCTTCGGCCTGGCAAAAGCTGGAGCCAGCGTTACCGCGATCGATATTTCGGACGTGGCGATTGAGCAGACAAAAAAGGAGGCAGACCGGCAGGGTGTTGAGATCGAATGCTTTGTGATGGACGCTGAGGATCTCACCTTTGAGGATAACAGCTTTGATCGCGTATGCGGAAGCGGAATTTTGCACCACCTGGACCTGGAGCGCTGCTACCCGGAACTAAAGCGTGTGCTGAAGCCGGGCGGCAACGGTATCTTTTTCGAGCCGATGGGCTACAATCCACTGATCAATCTTTACCGTAATATGACGCCCGGCCTTCGCACAGATGATGAACACCCACTTCTGAATGAAGATTTTGAATTGGCAGGAAAATACTTTGATAAGGTCAACCCCACGTTTTTCCATCTGACTTCCATTGGGGCCTCTTTTATCCCCGTCGCCTCTTTTCAGGCAGCTCTCGCCCGTCCCTTAAATGGTCTCGATTCGGTTCTTTTTAAAACTCTTCCGTTCCTGAAGAAATACGCCTGGATTACGGTTTTGGAACTAAAAACCACAGAACAAGATCTTTCAGCTTAAATCAATCAATTCAAAAAAGTTGAACTCGCCACTTATAAGCATTGTTATTCCCACCTACAATCGCCCCGATTTCCTACGGCGGGCTATTGGTTCGGCTTTGAATCAGACCTATTCAAATTTGGAAATCATAGTTGTGGATGATTGTTCTGACTTGGAACTTGATCAATTCCGGAAAGAATTTCCATCCGTAAAGTTTTATAAAAACAGTGATAACAGGGGCGCATGTTTTTCAAGAAACCGGGGATTGGAAGTTGCAATCGGTGACTATATCAACTTTTTGGATGATGATGATGAACTGTTACCCGGAAAAATTGAGTTGCAGGTCAATTTATTCCAACAATCGCAGGATCCGGAATTGGGAATGGTTACCTGCCATCTTTTAGACTGCAGATCTGGTGATGAAAAAATTATTGAGAACAGGATCCGCGGCGATGTGTACAAAGAAATGCTTTCCGGATTTGCCGTATCCGGTACAGAAGCGATGCTTTTCAAAAGATCAGTGTTCGATCAGATAAAGGGATTTGATGAAAACCTGGAATCGAGCCAGGAGTACGATCTTTTCATCCGGGCTTCAGAGTTTTGCACCATCGACTTTGTAGATCAGGTATTGACCCGGAAAAACCGGTCAGAAAACCAGATCAGCCTGAATTTTGACAAGAAAATACAGGGGGCAAAGTATCTTTTTGAGAAGCATGATAAAAGATACAGGGAGATTGGGCCTTTTTTTAGAATGAAAATGAGAATGAAGCTCTACGGCCTGGTTTGCCGGTTTATGATCGGCAAGTGGTTCGGCGAGAAAGCATACAGGTTTACGATCAGGGATTGACCATGGTATTGTTTTAAGAGGCTTTTGCCCGTTCCGGGCTGTATTCTGCATGGTTTCATTCTTGTTCACAGGGCGGGTGCCCTGCGCTGTTGCTTTAGGCCTTTTCAGGGCTAACTTCTGACATGGATTTTGGTTCATATTGAAAAAAAGAGGCCCGCAACAAAGAGTGACAAAAAGTTCTCACTATAAGCTCAGGATGATGTAAATAGATCCTGTCAACAGCCCCAACGGGGCAGGAACAACAACACGGGGCACCCGCCCCGTGACCAAAGAATCGAAGAAGAAACCAGCAGCCCCGAAGCGGGCGTAAGCCTGAACCCAACTAATCCAAATATCTTAGAATTTATCTTATTTACAAATCAACCAAACCTGAGTAAATATCCATTAAAACTTTGCGATACTGCTCCATACCATAATTACTTTCAATAAAATGACGAGCATCTTTCGATCGGCCTTTGTCTTCATTTTCAACCATTATCATAATAGCCTCTCGGATCTTATCCGGCGATTCCGGCTCAATAAGAATTCCCTTGTTTTTATCCAATACCTGTTCGGCTCCTCCAACATTCGTTGCAATCACCGGCAGCCCGGTGGAGAGGGCCTCCAGCAAAGAGACGTTAAAACCCTCGGAACGGCTTGGCAGCAGGTACGCATCTGCAGCATGGTACCAGTCCACCAGCTCATCTCTTGGAACAGGATTGTGAATAATCGCCTGACCCGATTTCAGTTCCTTCAGTTTTGATTTAATCAACCCGGCAAACCGGCCCTCAGGCGGCTGGCCGATAATATGAAAACACAGGTCGCTGCGATTCAGCTTGTTAATTGCGTCGAGCAACAGATCCACACCCTTTTCATGGCGAATGTTCGCGATCGTTAAAAAGTGAAACTTATCAGGATTAAAACGGAGCCGTTTCCTGGCTTTTTTGATGGTAGCAAAGTCAGGAAATGAAAATTGTTCGGTATCGATAAAATTTCCCAATACTTGTAATTGTAAGCCGGGAAATTGCTTCAGGATATCAGCCTTAAGCCTTGGACCGCTCACGCAAATCGCATCCGCACTTTGCAAAGATTTTTCAATGAGCGGAGCAAAACCCGGCTTGCCGATTGTTTTGTACCAGTCGCTTCCATGAATATGCAGAACCGTCCTGAATCCCTCTTTCGCAAGATTCGGGATTGTCAAACCGGAGGGATAGATCCAGTGAAGGTGAAGTATCCGATTTTCAGTATTGGGAATAGATCTCAACAGTCTTCCGGACAGCATCTTGCTTGTAAAACCGGGGGCTCTCATTGAGGGTATCGAGAGGTAGTTCACCCTTTTGCCCGCCTGTTCATCCAGCAACGGGCTCCTGTTTCTTTTCCACCGTTCCGTATACGGAATAGCATAGGGAGTAGGAATGATCAATTCCGGTTCATATCCATCCATTCCAGTTACGGCACGGTAATGGTCTCGGATAAACGTGTTGAGGAAAGGCTGCCTCTCAGATGGATAGTTATGTGAGATGATCAGAATATTCATATTTACCGTTTTTCAATTTCAGATCGCCGGTCGGCCTGTCGTGCCGAATAGAGTGTATAAAGTCCCTGCAAAATATAAACCAGAATTTGTCCGCCTGCCATTAGCCAGAGGGCAATAAAAAAATCAAAAAAGAGGTAGCCGGTAAGCAGCGTCGCGAAGCGGATGATGAAAGATCCGGCTGAAAATAGCGGCATAACTTTCTGCTTATCAAGCACAAGCAGGGATTTACTGGTGGGGTTTGTGATAAAAGTAAACAGCAGCATGGGGGAGAGAATTGAGGCCACGGTTCCGGCCTCGGTCCAGTCCGCTCCGAAAATAAATGCAAAGATTGGCTCACTGAACAGATAGAGAAGAGTAAAAGGCAAAATCCCGATCGCAAAAAGTACCGCCCACATTTTCAGCAGGTAAGATGAGAGAGACTGGCCACTGTTTTTTCGGGCCGAAAACTTTTGAAAATAGACGTGGCCAACCGACATACTTACAAGTGTGACGGGAGCCATCAGTACCCTAAAGGCAAGACCATAAAATCCAAGTTCCTGGTTGCCAAACATCGAGGTGATTAAAAATACCGGCAGTTCGATAGCGGCCATACTCAGAAGGCTGGAAAGCAATACAAACTTGGGATGATCACTGTAGAGTCGGGCGACACTGCTCATGTTTTCCCGGCTCCATGTTCGAAACAGAGATTTGACCTCGGTCAGTTTCTGCCATGCCATTGTAAAGATGGACGAAATTCTGCCGGCAATATAACCGACCAGCAGGCCTGTGGCGGTGAAACCGGCAAAACCAATCAAAACCTGGAAAAGGCCGGCGCCGGTTGCCATAGAAATTTTAGCCGTTGCAAATTCATCAAAATACTCCCTGCGGGTAAACCAATAAGTGAAAATGTTCATACCTGCGTGGAAAATCACGCCCAGCGGAAGCAGCATCAGAAATGGGATGCTCAGGGCTGTGATGCCGGACAGATAGGGTGCTGTAAAAAAGAGCGCGAGATAGCAGAGCAGTGTAAATGAGAGCGTGAGTATCAACGAAAGTCTAAACAGGTTACGGGCAGGTCGATCTTTTTCAGGTAGTACGATAGAGAATTCATAAGCACCCGTTGCGATTAGTGATAGAATCACCACAAGGGAGTTAAACAGGGCAAAAACTCCAAATTCCTCCGGAGTGTAGATTCTCGTAATCAGCGGGCTTACGGCGAGCGTAATCAGATGTGCAACAATCACACCGCCCCCAAGGCCTATTACCTGGCGAACAAACGTGCTGTTTCTAATTCGGTTGCGAATACTCAAATGAAAATATCAGAGAGTTACTGTTCGTTATTCGCGATAGTATAATCATATCCCCGTTTCCATCACAAAATAGAAATCATCAATAGCTATTTGAATTAAAACTTTCTGCATGAAAACAATTATATTGGGAGCCATTCAGAAGCATCAACTATTTTATACGATAAATTTTAGATATGCCGAAACAAGAAGGATTCAACTCGCAATCTGTGAACCTGCTCGATTTCACCCTCACCGCAGCGAGATACAAAGGCAAAATTATACTAATAATTTTTTCCATCACGCTGGTTGCACTCGTAGTAAGCCTTCTTTGGCCTCATACATTTAAATCGTCAGCTAAATTCACACAGTACGATGTTTCCCCCGGAGGCGGATTGAGCAGCCTGATCGGTAACTTCGTGCAGGTTCCCACTATGTCGGACCGTGTGTCGTCGGAACAAGCTCTGATTATACTCCGAAGCCGCACGATGCTGGATCGCGTTATTGATGAGTTTGATCTGCACGAGGTATATGGAATAGAGGTGAGAGAGTACGTTCGGGAAGAACTATCCAACAATACGAAAATTGCTGAAAATCGTGAAGGAGGCATTGGTTTCAGTCCGATCGTATCGATCGATCTCTCATTTCTGGACAGAGATCCGGAGAGAGCCCAGCAGGTTGCACAGTTTTATTTGGATCATCTCGACACCATGATGTCCGATATTAATAGAGCCAATACACAGACGGCATTCGAGATGTTTGAGCGCAGATATCAGGAGAATTTGCGCGATTTAGAGACAGCTGAAAATGCGCTTGTACAGTTTCAGCGCCGGCATGGAATCCTTGAGCTCGAATCGCAGCTTAAGGTAATGATTGAAAATATAGGAGAAGTAAAAGCAAATATTGTTGCGATGGACGTGCAGCTGAATGTTGCAAGGGCCGCACTCAGCAGCGATGCATCACGTGTACGAGAGCTTCAAACCAAACGCAATGAGCTGGAAGGTGTTTACAGGGATATGATACGCCAGACAAATACCCAGGCAACTGACGGTGAAATATTTTATGAAGAGACAGAAGGCGCCGTTGAAGATATTTTTCCACCACTTATGAACCTCCCGGATCTGGGGGTTCAGTATATGAGGCTCTTCAGGGAACTTACGGTACAGGAAAAAATATTTGAGCTTGTATATCCACAGTTTGAACAACAGCGCGCAATGCTGCAGGAGGCAACATCGGGTCTTCAAATTATTGATGAACCGGTTGTGCCTACATATAAAGACAGCCCCAGCCGGGCACTTATTACCATTGCAGGGTTTTTGTTCAGCATAATTGTAGCCTTTTTCTACACCAGTTTTGCGGAATTTAAACGGAAAGGATCTGAAGAAGATTCCGACAGCTATCGGAAATACCAGGCCCTGAAACAAGAGCTTTCATTTAAAAAAGAATAGTTTTGAACCGGGTTAAACTTCTGCTGGCCGATTACACCGGGCTCAGCATACTGCTGGGGATCCTTTGTTTTCTGCTTCTGATACCTGTTGTGTCCATTTTAGGGCTCGATGAGCGATTTCTGGTTCTTCTTGCCATTTTTCCAATAGCGGTATATGGATTTTGGAAGCTGAGTACAAACCTGTCTCTTTACGTCGTGCTACTGGTATCCGCAACGTATATTGGCGGTATTGCAACGGCCGCCGAAGGTGCAGCTATTCCGCTTACACCGTTTCAGATATTACTCGGCCTTGGAATCGTCTTTTACGGTTCTTATATGGTCAATCAGGCTGATTTTAATATCAGGCTTACCGGTTTTGAGAAGCTGCTGGCGGCTTTTATCGGGTTTATCTTTTTCTCTCTTGCTTATTCTGCCAACCCTGTATCCGGCCTGTTTGAAGCTTTTCGGATGATCGCTCTCTTCATATTTGTCATCCTTGTTGTAAACACTGTCTTCACTTCCAGGCAGATTATAATTTTGTTGATTGCAGGAACTGTAGTGAGTGCCGGGCTCGCGACAGCCTCACTTATTCTCACCTTTCTGAATCCCGAAATTGCTGCTATCAACTATTTGATGATGGGCCGGGGAATTGCAGGGCGTTCAGCTATCGGTGATGTAGACCCCAATTTTTTTGCCACGATCTTTTTCCTGCCCATCGCGTTTACCGCTGCAATTTTGCACGCTGATGTGAATTTGAAATGGCGGCTTTTGGCATTTATCGTTCTGGGGGTATTAATTGGTGGCGCACTGTCAACGTATTCCAGAAGTGCATGGGTCGCTATCTTTTTCATCGGCTTGTTGACTATCTACTATTACAGAAATATCAATATCGCTCTCATTTTTGCAGGTCTTTTTATATTGCTGCTGGCAGTTATGCCGGAGCTAAGAGTTACGCTTGGGAGTGTCTTTAATCGCATTTTAGACATCTTTTCAGGCAGTGTGGACGCGTCTTCAAAAATGAGAATTGTTTTAGGCCAGGTAGCCATCAGTATGTTTCTTGAAAACAGTCTCCTCGGTGTAGGATTCAGGGCATTTCCGGCAGAATTTGAATTGCGAAATACTGCCTTTGGAATGCTCGAAGTGAATGAGCCCCACAATATAACTTACATGGTATTCGCCGAACTTGGCCTGATTGGATTCTTTCTGTTCGCCGCAATTTTGTTCTTTCTTTTCAGAATGGCGTACAGAAATTTGAAAATGAGCAAAAATGATCCCTGGCAGCGAATAATCGCCACCGCACTGCTCACCTCCCTGGTGGGCTACCTGATATTTCACCAGTTTATACCCAGGTTCTTTACAAATAACACGATGTACGTGAACATCGCTTTAATTGTTGTACATCACTACTATCTTATTGGGCTCAAAGGCGAATTAAATAAACAGAGTGCAGTTTAGATTTTCTCAAAGAAGGCGGATCTTGATTAAATTTCTTTACAACATCTCTTTTAGGATTTGAGACAGATCTGAAGCATGTTTTTTGCGATCGAATTTCTCTTTCACAAACCGGTGGGAGTTTTTCCCGAGCGCCTTCCTTTTTTTATCATCCGCCTTTAAATTCAGTATAGATTCAGCAAGAATTTCGGGGTGACCCGGTGGCACAGTAATAGCCCCGCCACTCTCTTCACCTATTTTTTGCAGAGCCCCTTTCGCTGAGGTGATCACAGGAACCTCACAGGCGAGGTATTCATAAAATTTAACCGTAACAATCGACTCCAGAGCAAAACGGTTGTTTACCGGATTCACAGCAATATCGAACGAGGAGATATAGTATGGGATTTGTTTATGCTCTTTCAATCCAACCCAGTTCACATTCTCGGGCTGGTATTCATCCAGAAGATACTGAAGGCGATTGTTACGGCCGCTGTCGCCTACAATTATAAACTCAATGGAGCTGTCTGCTTCACACAGTTTTGCAGCATGTATAAATGACTCCAGATCGTGTATAAATCCGAGTGAACCCACATAGCCGACTCTGAATTTATCGGGATCTAAAGGTTCGTCAATGTGTGATGCAGGATCTGTCTTTTTATTGAATAGATTCAGGTCAACTCCGTTTGGGATCACCCGTGTCGGGGTGCCGGAGGATCGTTTAGATATAATTTTTTCTGATGCCTCCGTTACCGGGATAAGCAGATCAGCTTTTCGATATAGCCACCTCTCCAGGTAGTTGCCGATTTTCACAAAAAGTGTATTTTTCTCGAGAGCCTCTTCATTTACAACGGAATCTGGCCAGATATCACGTATTTCAAAAACAAACTTTGATCCGAACAGCCAGGATAATATGCATCCGGTTATACCCGCAAAAATCGGTGGTGAGGTTACATACACAACGTCATACCTTTTGGGGTTCATGATACAATAGATAAAACTGCTGATCATGAATGAGAGGAAAAACGATATCTGCTGCTTGAAATCTCTTCTCTGATTTGCCTTTACCCAAACCCGGTTTATGGTAAGTGTTTCGCTGACCTCTTCCCTGAAGGTCCATTTCCCTTTAAAAGATTCAGGTACATCACCCGTGGGGTAATTGGGTATTTCAGCTACTACATCCACACTCCAGTCATCATCGGCCAGGTATCGTGTAATCGCCTCACTTCGAACAGCCCCGGCGCCAATTTCGGGTGGATAATATTGTGACAGGTAAAGAATGCTTTTCAAAATATCGCTTTAGCGTGTGATGGCTACATAGGTGGTAACCACCGCTGTAATGGTTGAAACCGTTGTTAATACCAGCTGCAGGTTACTTCGTCTGAGAGTTCGAACCTGAATGTCATAATTTCTCGCAGCCTGGAACTCGTCATAAGGTACCCGGTCAACAAAAATCATATCTCCTGACTGAAGCTGCGTATCATCGGGGTGTTTCCATGCGCGGCTGCCGGCTTTTATGATAAAGAGGCGTTCTGTATCAGCGGCAATCGTCATTCCGCCGGCCTTCTCAAGATAGTCGCGTACTGTCTTAGATTCGTCAAAGGCGTAATTGCCGGGGCTGTTTATCTGCCCGTAAAGAATTACGGCCCTGTGGTCTTTCGGGACAAAAAGCCTGTCTCCGTCACTAATCACTGTTTCACTGAGTTCTCTATCGTTTGTCAGATCCACGTGGACCCTGTTCTCAGTGCCGAGCTGATCTTCTCTCTGGAGATACTCAAAGCCCTGGGCAAGCTGATCGGATGTTCGTTGCAGTTCCGCCACGTTAAACGCGGTTGAAGGACGGACATTCCGGGTATGAACAGGGCTTCTGACTATATATGCGCTTTCGGCCAGTGCACTCGATGTGAGCCCGCCCGCGTTTTCAAGCAGATCTTTCAGCGTAGTCTGTTCATGTGAAATTGGATAATTTCCGGGCATAATCGCTTCGCCATGCACCCATGCAGAGTAGCTCCGGGCGTCTTCCTCCAGGTAGGGAATCACAATCCGGTCATTGGGCTGCAGTTCAAAATCGTGCCTGGTGTCGTCGGTTAATTCAAGTTCAATTCTGCTGGTCTGCCTCTGCTCTGTACGATGGATAACAACCCGCTCTCTGTCGGCTTCTTCTAGATATCCGCCGGCCATCTCAATCAGCCTGCCGATACGGTCACTCTCTTCAAACTCAACCTGCTGGGAGGAGTGTACAGCGCCGGAAACAGACACCACCGGTGAAGTTTCAGAAACGCGCTCAATTCTGACCCGATCACCGCTGAACAGGTAGGGATTGGCATCGGTATCACCATTTCGAAAATATCGCACAAGATCCCCCTGCACCCGGCTCTCTCCATCAGACCGCACGACGCTGATGTTTCTCAGCGAGTGATTTCTTGCAGACATAAGGGCTTGCTCCACATCTTTCGGACTCAACTGGTTTGGATCCACAGAGCCGTCAGTCAGTGCCGCATACACCACTGCATCCAGCCTGGTGCCCGCCGGCACGATGTACTGGCCGGGGTACGGTATATCTCCGTGAATATTTACCATTACGCGCCTTGGCCGGTCTATGGTCAGATTCAACTCAAACTCATTCAGCTCCCTGGCAAGTGCAGCCTTAATTTGCTCGTAAGCTTCGCTCAACGACAGGTTATTCACGTCAACATTTCCTGCTACCGGAATAAAAATTTTACCCTCAGAGTTGACGGCGAGGCCACGTGCAATTACGGGTAGAGGTCCGCTGATATCAACTGAAAGTACATCCTGCGGTCCCAGCTTAAAATGTTCATCCTGTATGAAGCCGGGGGCCGGAATTTGTCTTTCAAGTAGCTGCAGCCCTATCTGATCAACAAAATAGATCTGATCTGTTCCCATTACCGTCTGGAAAGCCCGGGGCTGAGATCTGTCTGATTGGTCGTCACCGGATTGCGCATGCAGGGGAGTATCCAGCACAGAAAGAATCAAAAGAGCACTGAATAGTGTTAAAGCAGTTCGAATATAATGCATAAAAAAGAACTCGAAATTTTATAATAGGCCGGTGCATTCATTTTTGCGTTTACCGGAGAACCCAAAATTTAAACGGCTCCTGACACCAATATTGAATGATGTTTGGCCCCAATAAGATAATGAAGTAAATACCCCATTGCACTAAAAAGGTAAGTCATTTACAGTTGCCATGACATAAGGTCCGCTTCCGGTTATATTTCACCTTTGCTTACAATCTCACCGTTAATAATAACCGTTTGAGCAGTTGTTGTGTATTCGAAGGGGTCGCCGCTGAAGAGTACAACGTCAGCCTGTTTTCCCTGTTCGAGAGAACCGATTTGGGCATCTATCCCTAAAATTTGAGCGGCATCAATCGTAAGAGCTCTCATTGCGGCATCGTAATCCATGCCATTTGCCACGGCAATTGCCGCTTCAAAGTGAATTACTCGTGTTTTAGGGACATACGCCTCATATCCGCTCTGGAACAGAACGGTAATGCCGGCCTCTGCGAGTTTACCGGCCGTTTCAAAAGAGGCGTTTTCACCATCTCCACCCAGCCGCATCATCGTTGGATGAATGATAACCGGAACGCCCGCATCTTTGATCTCATCCATCACCAAATACGCTTCAGCGGCACCATCAAGTAAGAGATTAAATCCAAATTCACGCTGTAGCCGGAGTGCTGTCATAATATCGCGGGCGGTGTGTGCTGTTATCATAGCATAGATATTTCCGTTCAGCATCTCCACCAGTGTTTCCATCTTCAGATCCCGTGCTCCGCCCTCTTCGCGGGATGCGTACTCCTGCGCACGAATAAGCTCCTGCCGCAGCATGGCAATCGCTTTAGACCGGGTGCCGGGATTATCGAAGTTATTACGCACAACCGACCCTATGGTCATTGCAAGGGCTGTTGTAGAATCTACAAGAGCCTTCTCAAGGGTTAAACCGGTTGTCTTCACGATCATTGTCTGGCCGCTGATCACCGCTCCGGGACCGTGACCGGTATGCACCGTTGTGATCCCCCGATCGCGCAGAACGCCTATCAGTTCTTCACGTGCATTATATCCATCAATAGCGCGGAGCTCAGGCTGTATTGCGCTTGACAATTCCAGCTGATCCTGGTCTGCATCTACGTTATAAATACCGGCGAGGCCAACAACGGAGTGAGCATCAATAAATCCCGGTGTAACGAATGCAGCCTCATGCAGTTCGTACCCTTCAGGAATTCTAACGGAAGCTTCGGTGCCAACACGTTCAATCTTTCCATTATTAATGAGTACAACCCCGTTCGTAATCGGGGCACCAGCAGAGGTATAAACCGTTTCGCCTTTAATGGCAATTTGTTGGGCCTCGGCCTGAGTGGCTGAAAACACAAGGAAGATGGCAGAGGCAATAAGAAATATTTTTTTTGTGGCGGATTTCATTAAGGTCAGATTCGATTGACTGTTTGATTGATTTTTCATCTTATTGCCCTCCGCTGTGGTCGTGTTGATGATGGGCGGCACCTTTGAAAACCCCATCTCCTCCGGTACCAAACTTTCTGTCTTCAGGGTTGTCTCGGTCCCACTCCTTCTTTCCCTCGATCCAGGTTTGCTGAACCTGCGTGTAAACGCTGAATGGATCTCCATCTAAAATAATGAAGTCGGCATCTTTTCCCTTTTCAAGCGACCCGACTCTGTGATCCAAATCCATCATACGGGCGTTGGCGATTGTAAGGGCTTCAAGTGCTTTTTCACGGCTCATTCCTGCCCTGACGCCAAACGCACCCGATCGCAGAAAGAGGCGCGAATCGGTGATGGGGTCGTCGGTATGATAGGCCACATCTGCACCTGACGCCTCCAGCTTCGCCCCGATATTATAATCCAGGTTGATCGCCTCGTGTTTTCCTCCCGGAGAGTCGAGCACAATGATGGATGCGGGGTATCCGGAAGCCGCAATCTCTTCGGCAACCTGCCCGCCTTCACTTACGTGATGGAGCACCATGCGGTACCCAAACTCATCGGCCAGTCGAATGGCGGTGAGAATATCGTCGTGCCGGTGGGTATGATTATGAACAATTCGTTTTCCCTCCAGAACCTCTACAAGAGTTTCCATCTGGAGATTTCGGGCCGGCATCTCGTCCGGATCACCATTGGCGGCATCTACTTTTGCTTTATACTCCTGCGCCTGTATGTAAAGGCTTCTCACCATGGCGGATGATCGGGCGCGGGACCCGGGAAACGGGCCACTGGTCCGGATGGAGTTGGTGCCGTTAGCCATCTTTAGTCCGCCGTAAATACCGTTCTCTTCATCAGAATAAACCAGCATTTGTTCGATGGTGTTCGCCTCTTTTAGTTTTACATACACCGTTTGGCCACTCATCAGATGGCCGGAGCCGGGCATAATGTTCGCCGTTGTAACTCCGCCCGAAAGTGCCCGTTTGAAAGAATCGCTTGTTGGGTTGATGGTGTCCATGATCCGCACATCCGGGTGAAGTGCCGCTGACCGGTCGCCTCCGTCGCCCTCGCCAATGTGCGAATGACTGTCTACCAGCCCTGGCATAATCACAGTGCCCGATGCATTAATAATCTCTGCATTTCGGGGAACAGAGACCGTTGCCGACGGCCCAACAGCAACAATCTGACCGTTATGAACCACCAGTGTGCCATTCGGGATAGGATCGCCCGCAACGGTAATAATTTCAGCGCCCTGAAATGCAACGGGCTGGTCTTGTGCGATTACCTGAGAGATACTGCCCAAAAAAAGTGCGAGCATCACACAAACGGATAAAAGAAATGTATTATGCATGAAAACCTGAATTAATTTCAATTTAAGGGACGTATTGTACCATAAATTTCAGGAATTTAAAAGAAGAGAAAAGACAGGATTCGTTCAGAAGGAAAGTTATGTGATGACCATCATAACCATGCTTGGTCTAAATTTGATTCATAAGCACAATAAATCATCTCTCACTGCCTCCTACACTCATTCACTAAAGCCTGGGAAGGTAAGTTGAAGTTATATACTGCTAAAAAGCATGAATTACGATGTTTTGTAAAAACCGGAGCGTAGTCCCTTATTTTAAGGCGTTAACAATTGCGTCAACGAAATCGAGCTTCTCCCAGGAAAATTGACTTCTGCCGAAGTGGCCGTAAGCAGCGGTCTCTTTAAAAATCGGTTTTTTGAGGTCCAGACGCTCAATGATTCCGGAGGGAGTCAGATCGAATGTTTTATTTACCGCTTTCGCGAGCTGAATGTCGCTGACTTTTCCGGTTCCATATGTATTTATGCTGATGGAAACCGGGTCAGCAACGCCAATTGCGTAGGCTACCTGAACAAGGCACTCTTCGGCAAGTTCAGCGGCGAGAATGTTTTTTGCTATATGGCGGGTGGCGTATGCCGCGCTGCGATCCACTTTTGAAGCGTCTTTACCGCTGAAGGCACCACCGCCGTGCGCGCCGCGGCCGCCATACGTATCCACAATAATTTTTCTTCCGGTAAGGCCGGTGTCGCCGTGGGGTCCGCCAATTACAAATTTCCCGGTTGGGTTGACATGCAGGATAGTATTGGCGTCCATCAAATCTGCCGGGATTACGGCCGAAATAAGGTGTTTTTTGATGTCTGAACGGATCTCAGACTGATCCACACCTTCATCGTGCTGGGTAGAAATTACAATGGTATCCACACGTTTCGGCTTATTGTTTTCATCGTACTCAACGGTTACCTGGCTCTTGCTGTCGGGACCTAAATAAGGCATCAGCGCCGTATTTTTACGAATGTGGGCCAGGTTTTTCAGTAGCTGGTGGGAGTATTGAAGCGTCATCGGCATATACTCCTCTGTTTCACTTGAGGCGTAACCAAACATCATTCCCTGGTCTCCGGCTCCCTGTTTTTTATCTCCGTTTGTGTCAACTCCCTGCGCAATATCGGGGCTTTGCTGGTGAATCGTAGAGAGAACACCGCAGGAATCTGCATCAAAGCGATAGCTCGCCTTAGTATAGCCGATTTCACGGATCACTTCCCGAACGATCTCCTGAACATCAACGTAAGATTCTGTCGTTACCTCGCCAGAAACAACGGCAAGGCCCGTGGTTACCAGCGTCTCAACCGCTACTCTCGATTCTGGATCATCCGTTAGCATAGCATCAAGAATGGCATCGGATATTTGGTCGGCTACTTTGTCGGGATGTCCTTCAGATACAGATTCAGATGTAAATAGATTTTTCATTCAATACGGAGTTCGTGGTTGGGGTAATTAAGGCACCAAAAGTACAAAATTTTATTGATTAACACAGGGGAGAAGAGAATAGGGATTAGTTGATTTGTGAATATGAGAATTTGTGGATTATGAAATTAGTCTATACTGTTACCCAACTAATGATGTGTCAGCGGTGAGCTATCCTAAGAGTCATCGGATGAGTCATCCATGAATCATATATTGAACAGCATGACTAGTATTGAACAGCATGACTAGATTTTTCGAAAAACTCACCCCGAAAGCTTTTCGGGGCTATCCGACATTTTATCGATGACACTGCACTAATTAACTAATCAACAAATTCCCTTACACCTCAATCAACCACTATCGCCAAACAGATCCGATTCTTCGCCGCCCGGCTGAAGACCCAGGTATCGATACGCTTTCGGCGCGGCTATCCGGCCTTTTGGCGTTCGCTGTAAAAACCCCTCCTTAATTAGGAATGGCTCATAGACTTCCTCTATTGTCCCTTTATCCTCTCCCACGGCTACGCCAAGCGTTCCGAGACCAACCGGTCCGCCGCTGTAGTTTTCGATGATTGCTTTTAAAATCCGGATATCCATTTCGTCGAGGCCGTTCTGATCTACATCCAGCGCGTTCAGCGCTTTGTCGGCAATGGCGTCGTCTATTGTATCCAGCCCGTCAACCTGAGCAAAATCGCGCGTTCGGCGGAGCAACTTATTTACGATACGAGGTGTGCCCCTGCTTCTGCGGGCAATTTCGTGTGCCCCTTTCTCTGTGATGCCAAAGTTTAAAATATGAGAGGTTCGCAGGGCTATCCGCTGCAGCAGCTCCACGTCGTAGTAGTCGAGCCGCATATCAATACCAAAGCGGGCTCTCAGCGGTGCGGTCAGCAGTCCCTTACGGGTAGTTGCCCCGACAAGAGTAAAGCGGTTCAGGTCGATCTGAACACTGCGTGCGTTGGGCCCCGAGTCGATTACAATATCAAGTTTGTAGTCTTCCATGGCTGAGTAGAGATACTCTTCAATTACCGGGTGCAGCCTGTGAATTTCATCAATAAAAAGCACATCGCCCTCTTCCAGGTTGGTAAGCATCCCTGCAAGATCACCCGGTTTCTCCAGCACAGGTCCGGTGGTTGGTTTGATTTGCCCCCCCATCTCTTTAGAAATGATGTAGGCAAGTGTGGTTTTTCCGAGTCCTGGAGGGCCGGAGAGAATCACGTGGTCCAGCGCTTCGCCCCTTTTTTTTGCAGCCTGAATAAAAACGCTCAGATTGTTAATTACTTTCTGCTGACCTACAAATTCGTTAATCGTGGAGGGACGAAGCGTCTCTTCTACGACAGGCTCTTTTTCATCGGGATCTAAAAGCGGATTCTGCACAGAGCGAATGAATTGTGTTCTGTTTATAATTTGTTATTTAGTATTAACTAACTTACAAAGAAATATTTTACTTAGCCTAAAGCAAAAGCATGGAATCAAATAAAGAGAATCAATCAAAAAAACACGCTGAGATATCTTCAGGAAATTCAGATCAGATTTCGGGTAAGAAAAAAAAGGCTCCTGCTACAGCCTCTCCCAAACGAGATTCCACAAAGACTGCCAGCACACTTTTTGGTTCGGACTATTTTTTGAACTACGAGCTAAGCTGGCTTCAGTTTAACTGGCGTGTGCTGGCTCAGGCAGAAGATCCGTCTATTCCTCTGCTTGAACGGATAAAGTTTATAGGGATTGTATGCTCAAATCTGGATGAATTTTTTCAAAAACGGGTGGGTGGCTTAAAGCGCCAGCTCCATGCCGGGGTAACGAAACTTTCGGTTGACGGGCGCTCCCCGGAAAAGCAGCTCAAAGAGGTTCGAAAAGACGTTTTACAAATGATTAAGAGGTATCGTGACTGCTATTTTAACAAACTGCTGCCTGCACTGAAAAAAGAGGGCGTTGAAATATTACAGTACAGCAGCCTGAGCAAAACGCTGAAAAAGCAGGCAAAAGAGTATTTTGAAACGCAGCTCTACCCGATCATTACGCCGCTGGCCGTTGATGAAGCCCATCCTTTTCCGTTTATATCAAACAAAAGCAGATCGCTTGCGGTAAAACTGAGAAATCCCTCTACGAAGGAAAGTCACTTTGCTCGTCTGAAAATTCCATCAAACAGGCCGAGATGGATTACGCTTTCTGAAAATAAGAAAAAGAGAGTTTTGGTCTCCATCAGTGATATTGTAACGGAAGAGGTTGGGCGGTTTTTTCCCGGCATGGTCATCGAATCAGCACACCTGTTCCGGGTTACACGAAATGCAGATGTACAGCGACAGGACGAGGAGGCCGATGATCTGCTGGAGATGATAGAGGACGAGCTGAGGGAGCGCAGATTTGCCGAAATTGTGCGTTTGGAGATTGACAGCGAAATGCCGGCTGATGTGAAACAATATTTAATGAATAATTTAAAAATTAAGAAGAAAGATCTTTTCGAAATGAAAGGGCCGATCGGCCTGGCAGACTGCACCCAGCTGTATGATCTTTCAGGGCTGAATCACATACGATATGAAAAATGGGTACCGGCTCTCCATTCTGTGTTTCGTCATGAAATAGACGAGGAGCTGCCTGACATTTTTGATGTTATCAAGAATGAAGATTTTATGGTTCATCACCCCTATCACAGTTTTGAATCATCTACGCAGCGGTTTATTGAAGAGGCAGCCTCAGATCCGGACGTACTTGCCATTAAGCAGACGATGTATCGGACGTCCAGCGATTCGCCGCTCATGCACGCACTTATGAGGGCGGCCGAAGAAGGGAAACAGGTAGCGGTGCTGGTGGAGCTAAAAGCGAGATTCGATGAAGAAAGAAATATATCCTGGGCACAAAAACTGGAAAAGGCAGGCGTTCACGTGTCATACGGAATTACCGGGCTAAAAATTCACTCCAAAATGACCATGGTAGTTCGTGAACAGAACAAGGAGCTCGTTCGCTATGTTCATATAGGTACAGGAAACTATCATCCTCATACCGCACAGCTCTATGAGGATCTGGGATACTTTACCTGCGACCCCGGGATTGCAGGAGACGTGACGGATGTGTTTAACATGCTGACAGGTTACGCACCGGATCAAACGTACGACAAACTGATGGTGGCGCCCCGGTACATGCGAAATACAATACTTGAGTTGATTGAACAAGAGAGTGAAGTTGCCCGGAATGGCGGGAGAGGCAGAATTATTGCGAAAATGAATAGTCTTGAAGATCCGCTTACCATAGAAAAATTGTACGAAGCATCTTCCGCCGGGGTTAGCATTGATCTGATTGTTCGGGGCGTCTGTCGTTTAATACCGGGAAAAAAGGGGTTGAGCGAAAATATAAATGTTCATTCTATTGTGGGCCGGTTTCTGGAGCATTCCCGCTGCTATTATTTTAAAAATGGCGGAAAGCTATCTTATTGCATTGGATCAGCCGACTGGATGCACCGTAACCTGGATGCACGAGTGGAAGTTTTGGTGCCGGTTGAAAGTGAAGGATTGAGGAGATATCTGGACTTTATGCTAAATTTATGTCTTAAAGATAACCGTCTCAGATGGGTTATGAATGCAGACGGGCGATATAAAAGAGTGGGACTCAAAAAAGAAAGCGAGCCGGTGTCTGTCCACTCTGAGTTAATGCTTCACGTGAAGGAGAACCGTGATCCTTTGCCCCGGGCAAAAAGATAATGCACGCATGGGGTTTTACAATTTATCGAGCGAGTAAATTCATGTCTCAAAGTTGATGCGCAATCTTTTTTTGCTATAGATGTAACGAAAGGTCAGAGGTTTATCGATAGAAGTGAATGCCCTTTCTGATATCTTTTACAAGAATTCTACAAAAGGCTGCGAAACTGTTCTTTTTTGCGATATTCGCAATTTTACGCCCCTGCTGGCGCGGTTTGAGGATTTTATAGATGGAGAGAACAGAATTGTGAAGAGAGAAGAGGGATTGTAATAGATATCAATCCCGGGTTACCGTATTTAGTTGAGTTTCATTAAAAGCGCTTCTGCATCTTCTTTGTAAATTTGGTTTTGGTCTATAATTTGATGCAGAACCGTTACGCTCTTTTCACGCTCCCCAAGCTGTAGAAAAGAATTGGCTTTAAACCATTTTGCACTCTCTGTCACGTATCCGGGAACGTCTTCGCGTGAAATTAATTCAGAGAAGTATGAAGCTGAATTCTCATAGTTTCCAATGTTGTATGTCAGGATGCCTTTATTAAATATGACCTGGAAAGTCTGAGCGCTGCTGAACCGTTCAGAAGGCAGGCTGTTTAAGATTGTATAAGCTCTCTGCATCTCGCCACTGAGTGCCGCGGCAAGCGCCCGGTTTATATCTCTGTCTGTATCGGATACGGGAGATTCTTCATCCCTGTAAATATTACTGCCCAGCATTTCCGACAACTCTATGCTATCTATCGCAAGAGTCTCCGTACCGCCGCTGGTTAAATTGAATATGTAAAGAGAGCAGATAAGGAGTACGGCGGCTGCGGCTGTGTAATAAAATGGGGCGTAACGCTTTCGGGGTTCCTCAACTCTGTAATCTGACTCATTTAATACAAAATCTTTGTTTTGAAACAGATCATAGAGATTTAATTCGGTCTGAAACTGCCTGAAAAGCTGTTTGTCATTCAAAAATTCGACCCATAGTAGATCTTCCTCTTCTTCTGAAAGTTCCCCTTTTATGTACCGGGTAATTTGTTCAGTTATTTGATTTTTGGTCATAGCTCTGTATTTGCTTCTGGTATTTATTACTTGTATGGTCCATTTTAAGCCAATCCCTTACACTTTTATATCATAAATAGTCAGATTTTTTCTTCAACGCACTCCTGCAGCTTATTTACCACCCTGTGTTTGCGTATCCAGGCGTTATTTATTGAGATTTCAAAATGTTCAGCAACATCTTCTGTTGAAGCATTGGGGTAGCTAAACCAAAAGCTGATAAACTCTTTATACCCCTTGCGAAGAAGGCTGAGGCATTCTCTTAAAATCTCCTGCTCCTCTTCATCTACCAGCACCCAAATTTGCCGCGCTCTGCTTGAGATCTCTCCATTCATAGAGTCGATGTAGTCGGGGTTATTTTCACGCCTGGTTTTAAGGTAGTTGTGTTTGCATGTTTTGAGCATGTATGCAAGCAGTCCTTTTGGGTTTTCAATTTCATCCTCTCTGATTTTCAGGATGATATACTCATACATTTTTTGAATGGCGTCGTCCGCATCGGCGGGTTCTGCGCCAAACTTCTTCATCAGATATTTTTTCAATATAGGAGTCGCTTCTGCACAAAATTTACCCGTCGCTAAATTGTCCCCATTTTTGATCGATGTTACCAACCCTGAATAGTCCATACTGTTGAATCTTTTTGCCCATGTTTTCCAATATAATAGAAGCACATTCTAGTGCAAAAACCAAAATGTAAATCTACTTAATTCAGCTGTTCGTCAGCCTGCGTAGTCTGTTGTGTTTAAAAGATGATAGTTTGAAACCGGTTAACAGATTATAAAAGCCCTTTATTACGAAAACTAATGTAGCTGTCACCCGCAATAATAATGTGGTCGTCAACCGGAATTCCCATCTTTTTTCCAACGTCCGAAATTCTGCTTGTCAGCCTCATGTCGGCGGCCGACTCCTTAAGTGTGCCTGATGGATGATTATGAATCAGTAAAATACTGTTTGCCTGGTTCAGAATGGCCTGACGCATCACTTCGGCAGGTTCCACGATCGTGGAGTTCCTGCCGCCGGAGCTGATCTTTTTATATCCCGTAAGCACTTTTGAGTTACTTAAAAATCCTACTAAAAATTGTTCATGCGCAACATCCCGAAGCAAAGGTTTAAAATAAGATGCAGCATCCTGCGGTGAGGTCATTATTACCTGCTCACCAAGGGAAGCCACTTCTATTCTTCGCGAAAGTTCAAATAGTGCTTCCAGGGTTACTGCCTTCACTTTGGCAATTCCGGGAATCACTCTCACCGACTGCCAGTTTTGTCGGGCGAGATTTCTCAAGCCGCCAAAATGGTTAATAAGCGCATTTGATGTTTGAATAACATTCATTCGCTTGCTGCCGGTTCGCAGAAGAATGGCCAGTAATTCTGCATCTGAAAGGCTCTCGGGTCCATACTTTACGAATTTTTCTCTTGGCTGCTCATCAGGGTTCATCTCCCTCACACTTCTGCCGAGGAAATGTTCCGCATTAAACTGTTCCTGCTCTTGTTCCATAACAACTCTTGCTTTTAACTGTATGAGCAAAAAATCGGGAATGCCTTACAGAAAAAGTTGAAATTTTTTTAATTCGGCGCATTGGCGTGAAATGGACGGGGAGAAGAAAGGCGGAATAATAGATAAATTAAAACTCCAATCGGTGAATGATACGACCTTTAAACCTCAGCTCGATTTATAGATAATTTCATTTGTTGGATATTAAATCTCTCCGAATAAGGGGGGACCTTCCCCAAGGCACGTATGAAAATTAAAGTCAAGTAAAAATAGCAATCCCATGAAGCGA
>CAZXYQ010000013.1:0-38503 GCA_964644975.1 uncultured Rhodohalobacter sp. | reverse complement strand
TGTGATCGCTTCATGGGATTGCTATTTTTACTTGACTTTAATTTTCATACGTGCCTTTGGCGAAAAAAGGGGGAATAAGGGGGATGTTTATCAGATAGTGGCAAAATTCGATAGACACCCCTCTAAATTTCACTACGCTTACGCTGCGTGTTCAAAAAATGAGCCCCTTGTTAGGGGAGACTTCTTTTTAGATTCTTCAAGAAGATTTATAATCGAACTCAGGTTTATATTATATCCAACGGTGTAAATAAATCTATTCAGGAGTACTTCCAACCTTCTGCTGTGACTTTCGGGAAGACAGATGGGTGGGTGGGTCGTCGTTGTGGACTGTTTAAAATTATCCTATCTTTGAAGGCTGATAAATCAACTAAAATTAAACGAATTCTATGACTTTTTTACACTCGTATTTTATGATGGGCGGCGCTGAAGGCGGAGATGGTGCCCTGATCAACCTTCTCTTTTTAGGGGCTCTCTTTTTTGTATTCTATTTTTTCATTATTCGCCCGCAAAGCAAACGCCAAAAAGAAATTCAGAAGAAAGTTTCTGAAATGAAAAAGGGCGATAAAGTGGTTACAGGCGGCGGTATGTTCGGCGTAGTGAATTCTATTGATGAAGAGACTGTTCTTTTGGAAATCGACAGTGGCGTAAAAGCACGTTTTCAGAAAAGCTCTATTACAGATGTAAATCCAAATAAAAAGTAAAGAGACTCTCGATCAACGGCTCTGATTACCCAGCCGCTTTCGGCATCACCTACACTTTATACCGATCCCCATGTCAGACTCTCCATTTCATACAATACCCGAAGCGATAGAAGATATCCGCGATGGTAAAATCATTATCGTAGTGGATGATGAAGACCGCGAAAACGAGGGGGATTTCCTGATGGCGGCCGATAAAGTGACGCCTGAGGCAGTAAATATCATGGTGAAACATGGCCGCGGTCTCGTTTGCGTGCCCATTACCAAAGAACGGGCGCATGAAATGCAGCTCGATTACATGGTGACGGAGGGTGCTGATCCCGATGAGGCCGCCTTCACCATATCTGTGGATCACAAAAAGCTCACCACAACCGGCATTTCAGCACCCGATCGTGCCAACACCATCAAAGAACTGATCAATCCCGATGCTCAGCCATCCGATTTTCGCCGGCCGGGCCATATATTTCCGCTGATTGGGGTTAACGGTGGCGTGTTGAGGCGCGCCGGCCACACCGAAGCTGCGGTTGACTTTGCACGGCTTGCCGACTGTCAGCCTGCAGGCATCATCTGCGAAATTATGCATGATGATGGCGAAATGGCCCGTCTTCCGGAACTGATTGAGCTGTCCAAAAAGTTTGATATGAAGCTGGTGACGATCAAAGATCTGATCGCCTACCGGATGAAGCACGAGTCTCTCGTAACCAACGTCATGAGCGTGGATATGCCCACTATCTACGGAGATTTTATGCTCCATGTATATGAGGAAAAACTCACCGGCGAGCACCATCTCGCGTTTACAAAAGGGAAGTGGACAGAAAACGACCCCGTACTGGTACGTGTCCATTCAGCGAATCCGCTGGCCGATATCTTTGGCAGTAAACGAAGCGATAAAACCGCCATCATTCAGCAGAGCCTGAGACTTATTGAAAAATCAGACTTCGGCGTGGTTCTCTATATGGATCAGATGAGTAATGAGTACAGCATTTTGGATCAGATCATCGCAATGAAGCTACAGGAAGAGGGCTTGAGCAAGAAAGAGATCAAGGCAAAACTGGGCAAAAAGATGGATTCCAGGGATTACGGTGTAGGGGCGCAAATTTTGCATAATCTCGGAATACGTAATCTTCGGCTGCTTACCAATAATCCCGTCAAACGCGTAGGGTTGAAAAGCTTTGGGCTTGAGATGGTGGAAGAGGTCTCCATCCCCCTCGATCATATCGATACCGACCATCCCGAAGAGAAACTGGATAAACCGCAGACCAAAGAAGGATTTCTGAAGCGGCTGATGCTGGAGTGATTCAAGGTGCAAGGCTCCCCGGCATTCGCCGGGACCGGAAAGACACCGGCAGGGCGCAGGGCATCCCGGCAGGTGCAAGATTCAAGATGTTTTTGCCGGTTCAAATTTCTGCACTTTTTTTACGTGATCCCACTATTACGACAGTACTCTTGCCACACCACCGCGCCTTTTATCGCCGGCGCCTGAAAAGCCACCGGGGCCTCTGCTAACCGCATGCGCTCCTCCAAAATAGAGGTTTCTTGTTTTCCATATTTTATGATTGGGATAGTTCTTTTTGACTCCGGCTATTTCGGCCGGATCAAAGCCACCCTCCAGATTTAGCTCATCCTCTTCAAAGTGAACTCTCGGTGCATTCACTGCTTCATCCAGGGTCATTTCGAAATCGACAATGTTTATCAAAAGCTGAAGGATAGCCGTACGGATGCGGTTTGAGCCGCCGGAACCAAAGGCCACTTTAGTATTGTCTTTCATCGTTAAAATGCCGGGAGCCATCATGGAAGTAACCCGTTCATTCCGCTTCCAGTTGTGAAATCCGCCCGGGTTCAGGTCCTGCTCGCCCAGCATGTTATTCAGCATCACACCTGTGCCGGGAATCATCACTCCGCTGCCTTCGCCGTTGCTTGAGGTCATGCTGGCAAGGTTTCCTTTACTGTCCGCTATACTGATCTGTGTGGTGCCCCTGAACGCGGTGAGCCTGCCGCGTACTTCCTCCGCATACTTGAGCATGTCACCCGGATCCAGCAGCTTCAAAACTGATTCATCCGCAGAATTCCCAACAAATGCATCCAGCCGGGCTTTGTCCGTCGCTTGCTGAACCCGGGACAGCAGATCAATATACCCGGTCGATCCAAAGTGAAGTGGCTCCTGAATAAGCTCCTCTATAAGTTTCAGCCCGAAGCCAATCAGAATACCACCGGTGCACGGAGGCGGGTTTATTGAGATCATTTGATCCCTAAAGTCAATCTTCAGAGGCTTTCGCTTTATCACTCTGTAGCTCCGAAAATCCTCTTCGGTCAGATGACCTCCTTTTTCATTCGAAATTTGCGAAACCGTTCGCGCAATTTCGCCCTCGTAGAAAAATGTATCTCCCTCATTTACGAGCTGCTCCAGGAAATCTGCAAGTTTGGGCTGTATAAGCGTTTCAGCCTCCCGAAGCAGGCCTCCTCCAGTGTGGCTGCTCCTGAATATTTGAGACGCTTCAGGGGACGACAGGTAGATCGACTTGATAATATCAAATACGCCAGACTGAAAGCTGTTCATCACTACTCCACTGCGCGCAAGGTAAATGGCCGTCTCTGCAAGAATTTTTATCGGCAGCGTGCAGAGGTCACGATGAATACCAAACAGTCCCTTGACCATTCCCGGTGTAGCGATCGAACCCGGGCCAATGTGGTACTCTTGTTTCGCTTCGCCAAAGTCAGCCGAAATTGGATTGAAACTGAGTTTGGATGGTTCTTTTTTCTGAACCGGTGTCTGAACAAAAAAATCGTAGAGTGTTTGTGATCCCGACCCGGTCTCTGCCATCAAAAATCCACCGCCGCCTAAAGAAGTCAAAACCGGCTCTGCAACAAACGCGGTTAGCTGCGCCGCTACAGCAGCATCAAACGCGTTTCCGCCATCCCGCAAAATCAGCTCTGCCGCTTTCACGGTCTCCGGGTGACCGGCCGCGATAACACCTTTCTTTTTATTTGACTGGCTCATGGTGAAAATTATGTGTGCTGAATCCCGGTTTTATCCAGAACCTGAATTTATTCGGAGCCTATATGGTACTGTAAAGAGAGGAAAGAAGGAAATAGAAAGGAGGTTTGAGATATGAGAGCAGACAACCTGGTAGAGTACTCAGCGGAGCGAAGTTCCTGCCAGAGTTGTCGGGGTAGGTGCAGGGTGCCCCGGCATTCGCCGGGACCGGAAAGACACCGGCAGGGAACAGGGAACAGGGAACAGGGAACAGGGAACAGGGAACAGGGAACAGGGAAATTATTTTTTTTTTGAAATTACTATGCAAAATGAAAAACCACTTTCTCTGTTGTTTATTCATCGGTTCGTCAGTTCGTCGGTTTCTCCAACTCCCCCTGTCTTACTTAGCCAGTGCCATTTTCGGGTTAGCACCCGGCTACGATTCCGGTTTGTCTCTCTCAAATGGCGTATCGGTACCGGCATCAGTAGATTCGCTTGCAGCCATCTCTCCCGTTCTATGGGTTTCTTTCTCCTGATGAGAAGCCACTTCCTCCGCCTGATCTTCACCCTCATTAGTTTCATCTTGAACAGGCATAATCTTTTTATGGAATACCAGCATCACAAGAATAGAGGTGGTGATGGCAATGTCGGCCACATTAAAGATGTAGGGGAATACAGGCGTATCGCCAATGGTTAGGTTGAAGTGAATAAAATCTACAACGTGACCATCCAGCACGCCGCCGTAGCCACCTATACGGGCCATGAAAATTCTGTCCGTAATGTTACCGAGAGCTCCGCCAAGAATCAGCCCCATACAGAGCAGATATGCAAGATTCGCCTCTTTCATTGTGTAGAGTATATAAGCGAATATTGCGATGGTAGCCACAATAGCCACAACGCTTATGACCGGAGTGGACAAAAAGTCCATACCCATGGCCATGCCGGGGTTCTTCGTAAAATTGAGGGCCAGCCAGCCATCAATTACGTTCACCCGGTGGAGGCCCGGATTGGTTCTGATCAGGTACTTTGTGAACTGATCTGCTATCAGTACGATTATTACAGGTACAAAAAGCGTCAGCAGTTTTTTCTTGCGTATCGACAAAAGCGTTCGTTTCGTTTTAGCGTCGTTTTAATTTTGCGTCGATGCTGAGCTGAGTATGAGGCACAGCCTCAAGTCTGCCCTTGGCAATTTTTTTACCGGTAACCTTGCAGACACCATAGGTTTTGTTCTGAATTCGAACCAAGGCATCATCCAGGTAACGGATAAATTTTTTGGTTCTGTTGAACAACATGTATGTTTTTTCCCGCTCCTGTGCATCCGTTCCGGCATCCGCCATATGAAATGAATATGCGGACTCATCTGATGAGTTCTCCATGCTTTCACGCAGAGAGTTCTGGAGTACAGTTAACTCATTATCCGCTTCATCCCGTTTTTTAATGATAATTTGCTTGAAATACTCCAGCTCTTCATCATTATAAGGGGATACACGTTCACTTTTTTTGGAATCTTTTGAAGATGCCATAACCCTGTCCTTTACGTTAATTATTAATCGTTCGTTGTATTGATATTTCGCACTCTTCGCCTTCTATGTCCCAGGACTTAATGAAGTCCGGAAATTCAAGCAGTATATTATTTATTTTTTCAGCGAGAGTTTCACTTTTTATTGTGTCCATCCGTTCATTTACAGCCTCATCAAGAAGTTCTGAGCCTTTGTAACCAATAACAATTCTGTCGGTCACGTCATAATCTGCCTCTTTTCGCATGTTTTGCACACGGTTCATAAACTCCCGTGTCATGCCTTCTCTTAAAAGCTCATCCGTAATTTCTGTATCCAGGGCAACTGTAATTCCGTCCTCTGTCTCCACAGACCAACCCTCAAGACCTGTTCGCTGTATTTCAAGCTCATCACTTCCGATCACAACTTCAGATTGGTCATCCAGTACAAGTGTAATCGATCCCGATCGCTCAAAGTTGCCAATTTCTTCCTTCGAAAGCCCGCCAATTTTTGCAGCAACAGCTTTCATACGTTTACCTAAACGCTTACCCAATTTTGGAAAGTTCGGTTTTGCCGATTTATCCACAATTCCTGAGTCATCGTCCACAAAACGTATATCTTTAACGTTTACTTCGTCTAAAATTATATCTTTTACCGCTTCTACCATAGCACGATTATCTTCGTCCATCGGTAAAATGATTTTTGAAAGCGGCTGACGCACGTTTATATCAATCTGATTTCTAAGCCTCAGGACCACTGAACTAACCGTTCGCGCTACGTCCATCCGCTTTTCGAGCTGTTTATCGATGGCGGTTTCCTCAACCGTTGGATAAAAAGAGAGGTGGACCGATTTTTCATCTTTTTTGGTCACCTCGTTCAGCTTTTGGAACAGCCATTCACCCATAAACGGTGCAATTGGACTTATAATTTTAGACAGGCTCAGGAGGCATTCATACAGCGTTTGATATGCTGCCGTTTTATTGATGCTCTTCCCTTCTTTCCAAAAGCGGCGGCGGCTGCGGCGAACATACCAGTTGCTCATTTCCTCCACAAACATCTCTATTTCGCGAGCTGCCCTTGTTGGCTCATAATCTTCAAGATGTTCATCCACCTGCTTAATCGTTGTATTCAGGCGTGATACGATCCAGCGATCTATTTCAGTCCGTTCTGCTTTAGGCAGTGGCGATCCTGAATAGGTGAAGCCGTCGATATTTGCATACATTGCAAAGAAGGAGTAGGTATTGACGATAGTGTTAAAAAACTTTCGCTGCGTTTCCTGCAGGCCCGCTTCGCCAAACTTAAGATTTTCCCAGGGAGAAGAGTTGCTCATCATATACCATCGCACCGTATCGGCACCATAGGTTTGCAGCATCTCAAACGGGTCTACCGTGTTCCCTTTAGATTTACTCATCTTCTCGCCGTTTTCATCCAGCACAAGGCCGTTTGAAACCACGTTGTTATACGCGGGCTTATCGAAAAGCATGGTTCCCAGGGCGTGCAGCGTGTAAAACCATCCGCGGGTCTGATCTACGCCTTCGGCGATGAAATCAGCCGGGAAGTTATCCTTAAACTTATCTTTATTTTCAAAAGGGTAGTGCCACTGCGCCCACGGCATCGCACCGGAGTCGAACCATACATCCATCAGATCAGGAACCCGAACCATAGTGCCACCATCGGGAGCATCCCATGTCAGCTCGTCAATAAACGGGCGGTGAAGATCAATCTCGGCATCATCAGAGAGGCCGGCTTTTTTCTTCAGCTCCTCAATACTTCCGATACATTCCACATACTCCGGATCTTTATCGCTCATCCAGATGGGAAGCGGTGATCCCCAGTAGCGCTGGCGCGATACGGCCCAGTCCACGTTGTTCTCCAGCCAGGTTCCAAACCGGCCGGTGCCTGTGCTTTCGGGCTTCCAGTTAATTTTCTTGTTGTAGTCCACCATCTTCTGTTTTACATCAGTGGTTTTAATAAACCACGACTCTACAGGATAGCTCATGAGCGGCGTACCTTTTCGCCAGTCGAACGGGTAGTTGTGGAGAAAAGTCTCATGCTTGTACATCAGTCCTTTCTCTTTGATTGCTCGGCTGATCTCTTTATCAGCATCTTTAAACCACTGCCCGGCAAATTCATCAATCACATCCTCAAAACGCCCTTCAGCGCTGACGGGATTAAACATCGGTATGCCGGTTTTTTGGCCCGTTGCAAAGTCATCGGCACCAAATGCTGGGGCAGTATGCACCACCCCCGTACCATCATCAGTCGTTACGTAGTCTGCCTCTACTACGCGCCAGGCATCTTTTTTATCAAACTCTTTCAAAGCGTAATCAAAAACAGGGGAGTACGTTAACCCGGTCAGGTCACTGCCTTTATATTTTTCTACAATTTCATATTCATGGTCGATGGCGTCATCAAGGCACTTTTCAGCCAGAATGTAGAACTCTTCTTTATTGTCTTCAGTAACCCTGATTTTTACGTAATCAAGTTTGGGGTTTACCGCCAGGGCCATATTGGAGATGATGGTCCAGGGCGTTGTAGTCCAGGCTAGAAAGTAGACGTTCGGATCTGAATCGAGCGGAAATTTAACGTAGATCGATGGGTCCTGTGTCTCTTTATAGCCCAGGCTCACCTCGTGAGAGGAGAGTACGGTTCCGCTTCCGGGAGAGTACCACTGAATTTTGTATCCTTTGTAGACAAGATCCTTATCGTAAAGCTGCTTAAACGCCCACCAGACCGATTCTATATAGTCGTTTTCGAACGTAATATATGGATTCTCAAGATCCACCCAGTAGCCCATCCGGTTGGTCAGGTCGTCCCAGAGGTGCTTGTATTTCAGCACACTTTCACGGCATTTGGCATTATACTCTGCCACGCCGTACTCCTGAACCTGTTCGCGCCCTTCGAGGCCCAGTGCTTTTTCCACTTCAATTTCTACCGGCAAACCGTGGGTATCCCACCCCGCTTTTCGGTCTACACGAAATCCTTTCAGCGTTTTATAGCGGCAAAAAAGATCCTTTACAGTACGGGCCATCACGTGGTGAATACCCGGTTTTCCATTGGCGGTGGGAGGTCCTTCAAAAAACGTAAAAGGAATACCATCGGCCCTGGACTTCAGGCTTTTGGCAAAAATCTTGTTTTCCTTCCACCAATTTAGAATTTCAACTTCCGCTTTTGGATAAGCCAGCTGTTTTACTTCGTCAAATTTTTTGCTCATATAGAACGAACTCGTTCTTAAAAATGGATAAATAAATAAGTACCTAATATACGAAAACCAACGCAATGAATATAACTGTCGGTTCGCAGATTTTCCCGCTTTAACCGGTCAAAGCGTGCCAATATAGAGCAGGTGCAGGACAATGTCAGATATATTATTTTATGAAATACCCCAATTACTGATGTAAACCATTGTTATAAATAGATTTGTATGAGTTTATCTGTTTACATCCCTGAAAAGCTTTTGCAGAGACTCCATGAACTTGCTGAGGTAGGGGTAAAGGGCAAATATCACCGTTTCTGCTTTGTCCGGCCCGAAGTGATTCGCCAGAAACATCAAAAAAAAAGCTCGCGCCGCTTTGCGTCTCGATTTCAAAATAGACCTCATACTTCTCAATATCCACACTGACCGAAGCGCTAGTGTAATCTTTTTTACGCACCTGAACGGTATAATTACCGGTTGGGATGTTCGTGATGGTGAATGTACCGTTTTACAAACGCTGTTTACGGCCTGTAATTCTTCCCTCCATTTGCCACAGCAGCACGACGGGAATAGAGCTTAGACAATCGCCGGTATAATCCCTTTTATTATTTTATAAGCATCATCTGTCTTGCCAAAACCTGCGTGTCCGTTTGAAGCCGATAGAGGTACACTCCGCTCGAGAGGCCCGACGCATCAAAGCTCACAGTATGTCTTCCTGCACTTTTTCCCTCATTTACCAGCACCGCCACGCGTTGTCCCAGCATATTGAATACATCTAGCCTTACACTTGACTGCTCGGGCAAAGAGTAACGAATCTGGGTTGTTGGATTAAATGGATTTGGATAATTTTGGTCCAGCTCCAGATCTGTAACAATTCCAGAAGGTTCATCAGGATTAACGGAAACGGGGGTCTCCAACTCAGCATCCTGGCCCGTATATCGCAGAATAGTCCCCCCCTCTCCGACAGCCCATCCGCTTTGCGTACTGGTGAAGTGGGCGTCCTTGATAAGCCACCCCCCTGGTGTGGGGACACGGGCCCAGGTCAGTCCACCATCGGTGGAGAACATCGTCAGCACAGTCTGCCGGTACCCACCGACCGCCCACACCGTATCCCGGTCAATGGCAAAAATATTTTCGAGCTCCGGAGTCCTGAAGCTTATCTCCTCAGCCAAATGCTGGGTCGACCAGGTTGTCCCGCCGTCATCGGTAAAGAGAATGATTTCGTCGTCTCCAGCCGCCCAGGCAGTTTGTGCATCATGCACGGTAAGCCCCTTGAGATTCTGGTCCGAGTCGGTGCTCTGCTCCTGCCAGGTATTACCGCCATCCGTGGTCCGGAGAATCGTACCGTTATGCCCTACTACCCAGCCGCTCTGGCTGTCGGCAAAGCGGATTTCGCGAAGCGTGAATTCGGTTCCCGAGTCGAGTACCTCCCAGGTCTGCCCGCTGTCACCGGTTCGCCTGATTTCACCGTTTGTTCCTGCCATCCAGCCGGTATCCGGCCCATGAAACCATACGGAATTGATTGTATGATCCGTTCCGTCAGCGATCCGGTTCCAGGATTCCCCCCCGTCATCCGTTCGAAAGATCCCCTCATATCTGCTGATGATCCATCCGGTCTGGTCATCCGAAAAGAATATTTCCTGATAATCTCTTTGCCATTCAAAATCGGGCTCCTCGTCAGCCGGAACCACCTCATTAAATGACGCGCCTCCATCCGTAGTCCGGAAGATCTGCGAACTGCTCAGAATCCATCCCGCTTGCGGTGTGATGAAATGGGTTTTATCCAACCGGCCGTTAAAATCCTCGATATCCACCTGGGTCCAGGTGCCGTGTACCGGGTTGTCCATGGTTCGGAAGGACCAGACCGGGCTTTGGGATTCTGAAATTTCGTTTGATTTGGTCACCATCCAATAGTATTCGGTGTACCATTCCAGTGGGCCACTGTAGTAGGTAGAGTCCAGAGCTGCAATCGGCGCGCCTTGATAGATAATTTCCTCGGTCCCTGGCTCGGGATTGGTGCCAAAATAGACGGTGATCTCGTCGGCATTTTCGTCCACAGTCCATTGAAGTGGGGTATTCACATCTGCATCCACTGTATCGGCTGCAGGAAACGGGTCCATAGCGGCAAAAAGACGGTTGACAGTCACGTCCAGTTCCAGCAGGAACGGTTCTGCGCTTCCGTTGGTGGTAACTTCTACCTCAACCCGATAGATTCCGGTTGTATTTGATCCACCCTCAAGTTGAAGAGGTATGATACCCACTGCTGCCGGATCTACCGATCCGTTATCAAAATCCGGTACCACCAGTCCATCAGGCAGGCCAAATCCGTGCTCATCGGTGTAAGAGACGGACACATCCCAGGTCAGATCGGCATCCCCAACATTGGCAACATAGAGGTACATCGTCTCCTGTTCTCCGGTGCGCGTGAGCGCATTGACCGCAGACAGCTTCGCCATAGCTACCGGGGCCGATTCTGAATCTACGATCGTCGTCCGGGCCAGCCGTCGGCTGAACCCTCCGCCAACCCAAAGATCATCCCCCTGACGGGCAAATGAATAGGGATTGCTGTCGAGACCGTCCCCGACCGGATGGGCCTCACCGGTACCGATATCCAGCCTGATTCCCCTGTCCTCGTCACTGGCCTGATTGGCATAATAGATGGTGTTGCCGGATTTGTAGATATCCCGGATTATGCTGCCGGGCGGTAACACCGATTCGGGTGGATAAAACCACGTGTCCGTTTCGGGATGGACAATCATCACATTTGGAGGGAAATCCCGTTGGATCAGTTGGCCGTCCTCATCCCATTGCCGGAAGTCCCTGAAATCCCCGGCGAGATACAGCAGCTCTCCGTCCCGCATCATGACCTCGTTAGAGCTATTTGCCGCCAAGCCCCGAAGCCGGCCATTCAACTGGTCCACCGCTCCCGACTCCAGGTTCTTTCGAAACAGGGTACCCGTTTCATTATCTCTGATATCGTGGATATTAACCGTGATATAAAGATCCTCATCGTCGCTTTCAAGGGAGATGAAATTGCGACCGCCCAGTCCCCACTCCTCTGGGAAATCGATCGGGACCGACTCTCCGCTGGTGAGGTCAAGCTGCATCAGATTGCGCTGATGATCTCCCCGGTTGGGGATGGTGGAGAAATATCCGGCTACATAGAGCTGGCCGTTTTTGATATGCAGGTCGTTGACCATCGGATCCCACAAGGCGGTTCCACCGGAGAGGTTCTCCACCTCATGCCATCGGGAACCGTCCCAGCGTATGAGGCTGCGTGTCGCTTCCGTGAGCCCGTCCTCGTTGATGCCATATATGAAATTACCGCCGAAATAGATGTCGCCGGTGTCCGGATCCTCAATAATCGTATGAATCAGCGCTCCGGGAGAGCCCACACCCGATCGGGAGATACCACCCTGAAGGGGGACAAAATCGCGGGCTTCCGGATCGTAGGCAATGGCCAGGGAGGCGTCGTAGGTTTTCGATCCAACGTAGGCGCGCCGAAAGTTGCCGGCAACGCCCAAATAGAGCAATCCGTCAGCCATGGTCAGGGCCGTGACCCGCCCCCCGTCAATACCAAAACCGAGTTGATGAAAAGTTTCGCCATCCCAGCGGGTAATATTATCCATATCAAGCAGCGTGCTGGTTGTGGTTCCGCGGTGAAAGGCATTGAACTCGCCGGCTATGAAGATATTATCGCCCGCTTTGAGCCCAACCCGGGTGGGGCGGGAACCCGGTACTGTCCTTGCCGATCTGTGCCATGCACCGTTACCCAGAATGCTGTACCCTTCACTATCCAGCTCGTATTCCATATCAGCATCGTTATAGATGGCTACCCCGCCTGTTGTAAATGAGCCCTGATTCTGTGTACCCAGAGTAATGACATCCCCAAAAATAAAAATGCGTTCCCCATCTATGAACATATGATTCAGAGTGGCTCGGGCCTGACCGCTCAGCGGATTTTTCGATGTACTTAAAGAGGTGGTTTCAAAACCGTGCCAGGCCCCGTTTTCACGGTACGCGAAACTGGTGGCGTGCATGGCATTGTTCTGGTCGATATCGGATGGGTCGATCAGTTCCTCTTCAATAAGGTGGTCAAAGCTTCCGCCTATATAGAGCCGGCCCGAGTCGGGGTGACGGGCGATCGTTCTGATAAGACCGGTTGATACATTGGTCACCGTTCCGGCGCGCCGCCAGGTGCCGCCGCCGACCATATGCCAGTTGCCGTCTGACCAGCGCACGATGCCGCCGACCGGTATGTTGCGGTATCCATCTGATTGATCGTAATTACTGTCAAAAATCCGGGCATTACGAAAACCGCCTCCGAGAAACAGGCTGCCGGTCAGTTCATCGTTATAGATCACGCTGACACAACCTCCCTCCAGTCCGACAAACTCGAAATCTTCGGTGCCCACTGTGAACGGAACCCATTCGTTTCCAACCCAGGCCGCAATTCCATTAAGCCTCTCGTCCCCTGACCTTGAAAAACATCCACCGGCGTAGAGTGTTCCGTTTTCGTTCATTTCAATGGTGAGGGTTCTCGAGGTACTGATACCCTCGAATCCTGCTCCCATGGCACTCCATTGTCCGCTGTTGATATCATATCGGGCGATCCGCCGGGCATTAATGGCCTCGCCGGCGGCCGGATTGATTGCAGTAAAACTTCCACCAACATAAAGGGTACTCCCATGGATATATAAGGCATGTACACTGCCATTGAGATCTCCGATATTCTGCCACTCCTCGCCGGTCCAGAGCGCAATATTTTCCGCTTCCAGGGCTCCCGCATGCTCAAAACTCCCACCCACAAACAACTCTCCATCCGGGCCTTCCGCCAAATCATGAATCCGGCCATCGGTTCCAAATCCAAAATCTCCGGTCCAGCCCGTACTCTGTGTTAAAGCATTTTGGCTCTGATCGATCTGTGCCTCAGCAACAGCAAAACCCATTACAATAAACATTAATAAAAATGCTAAATGTGTTTTCAGATTATTTATAAATGGCTGAATTTTTATCAAAGGTGAGTTTAATAGCTGTCTTTTTGATTTCATAGGCCTAAAGGATAAAATGTTTAGTATATATCTGTAAAGCGCAGAATAAACTTACAAACATTCAAATACTTCAAATTAAGCCGAAGTAACGTAAATGATAAAGCGGGGTTTTGCCTTCGAGAAAAATATTGCAAATCTTCATGAACTGCGAAATCAAGCGTAATGTGAATGTTTTTTTATTGGCTGTGTTCAAATCCCCCGCAAGGCGATCAAGCCTCACGGGGTTGCAAATGTACAATCAGAACAAAATTAGTTCCGGGTAATGGTCGTTGCGTTACTATTTCCTGCTATACTTATTGAAACAGTGATAAAGCCTGAGTTATGCATCAAAGTTACCGAGTGGCCGGTTTCTTTCTGCTCAATGTGCGCATTATGCAATCCATCCTGGCTCAGCTGAACAGAGCTCTCGTTACCCTGCTGGATAACCAACCCTTCGTTTAATGTGCCAAGCTGCTCGATCGACGCCTCGTTATTTTGGGCAGCCGCGGAAAACGCAAACAGAAGACAAAGCAATAGTAAGAGTGAGTGCTTTTCTTAAATTATGAATACAAAACTCTCCCTTAGTAAAGGGCCCCTTGTTAAGGGAGACTTATTACCGATTAATAAAGTTATTTATAAATCGAACTGAGATTATAAAGCATCAATTAATTATTGATATCACATATGTAAATAATGAATCTCACTACTTACTCGGCTTATAAATAAATGAAGACCTGGTCATTGTTCATAATTAGCATTTCTTTACAGAAACATCATTAAAAAAAATATACAACTCGTAAAAAGTTGATATTTATTGATTTAAAAACATTAAAATCCATAACATTCCCACGTTCAGGCTGTTCGGTTATAGATTTTTAACCGCTTGATTTAGGTTTATTAAGTTGATTTACTGGTCTAAATCCTTCTCTCCAGATTTATAAAAAGAAGAGTAGCGTACATGTGGAACAATCTCCGCGTTTTATACAGATCCTGATGCTTCAGGGTGTGAATAAATTATACTCAGGGTGCAAATAGACCTGTCGAACCGCGTGCTTACCGGCCTACTAAGTTATTTCATAATGTGGCTAGAGAGAAGGGATTTACGGGTCGTTGCGGTGATCAGTTCGTCTTTTTTAACTGCTTGATATGCTGTATAGAAAAAAGAGAATGGGTGCTGGTTTGGTGGATATTTTTCTAAATGGCCGTGTTCAAACGATAAGCGTAACCTCGCAGTGTTTGGGGTTTTACCCGGTAGGTAAAGGGATTCACGTTTTTTCACGTGGTTAATATTCAAGTAGCGCTGCACTATATCAATCTTATGATTGCTGATTTCCCGCAGGACTGTGACTCTTAGGAATACCGTAAGATTACGCCAATTTAGTATTACATGGTTCCTTTGCCTTGTGAGTTGCAGAATTGTGATAAACAGACATTGGCGTTCAACTCCCTTGCCAGCAACTAATTTGTTGCAAACGTTCTCATTATCAAGTATAAATATTTTTATACATCACCAGACGACAACGATTTACCAGCTCCTGCTATCTCTAAAAGATAACGTGAGCCGGTATATACGCCTGAAATCAAGACACCTATTTAATCACCGTGAGTTTACGAGTTTGAACAAACGATCCGGCTTGAAGCCTGTAAAAGTAAACGCCGCTCGCAAAGCCTGATGCATCAAACTGTATGGTATAGCGGCCCGCCTGAACCTGCTCGTTCACCAGTACGGCAACACGTCTGCCGATAATGTCGAAAACTTCAAGCCGTACATCACTGGCAACGGGCAGCTGATACCTGATGGATGTAACAGGATTGAACGGGTTGGGGTAGTTTTGGGAAAGATCAAAATAGAGGGGCAGATCGGACTCTTCATCAGATCTTGACGTGATCTCGCCAACTGTTCCCGCAGCAAACCCAGAGAATGTGAGCGTTTCTGCAGTTAGCGTTTTCAGGTCTGTATCTACTATTGTATCCAGCTCAAACCACTCATCTTCAGATTCATCGTAGCGAAGAAGTTTGAGGTCTTCCTCCTGCACGCCATCCGGAATATTATCGGGATCGTACTCAATGGTAATCGTCACCGGTTGATTGAATGTAAGCCCTGCAGGACCCAAATAGAGAACGACGCCGCCAACGTTTGCACCGGGCGGTACTGAGTTGAATGTGCCAATTTCGATTTCCTGATCTTCGCTTAAGGCGCCCTCGGGTATCGTAACAGTGGATCGGGTTCGCGGCTCAGAAATGGTACCACCCTCGCTGGTCGTGCTTTCTGTTATTAAAACGGTCCTTGATCCCGCCGGTACTGATCCGGTCGCCTCAATTTCAAACAGGTAAATGGGTGTGTCCCTGTAATTCCTGTCTCCGGGCTGAACAGTTAAGAAGTTCAGCGTGCCATCACCATTAAAATCACCTACTACACTGTTGTACTGAACATTGACAAAGTTCCCCGGGGCCCCCATCGTTACTGATTGATTTGGCGCCCTGTAAATAACAGTTGGTGTTTGTTCAAATCGCGTTCCGCTGCGAAATAGAGCCGCATTAGTGAGGCCGCTGCTGCCTGTAACGAGCAGCTTTTCATGGCCGTCACCTGAAAGATCAGGGATCCCTGCAAAAAGATTACGTCCCATTTGAACAACCAGCTCCGAGTCCTGAAACGGCCCTGAAAAATCATCATTCCGAAGGCCAAGCATCTGTGCCGGCTGAGACGTTGTGCGTCGGCTATCAAAAATATGCACGCCGGGAACGCCCTGGTTATTAAAGCTATGGAAAAAAGATTCGGCTACGATCTCTTTTGATCCGTTCCCGCTGAAGTCTCCTACTGCAATTTCAGAAAATCCAAATATACCCATATTATATCCGCTGGCTACCGAAATGGAATCGGCCCTGAGAGTTCGTGATGGCGAGTCAAAATAACCGGGATCTTCAGCAGACGTCCCTCCGCGGTAGATGTGAATGCGCCCTCTAAATTGATTGCCCTCTTCAGGAATAATCTCATCCGCGTTTACAACAGCAAAGTCATCAAACCCGTCCCCGTTAAGATCTCCGAGGCCAGTGAGCGTAGACCCGATCCATGATGAAGTTCCCACCGGTGACATTCTGGCATCAGGCTCTCCTGCGCTGAGTCCCGGCCCGCCAAAATAGAGACCAACCAACACTGGCTGGTTGTTAATGTCCCGGCCAAGTGGCGCCCCGACCAGCAGATCATCGTAGCCCGATCCGTTAACATCACCAGCCACTGCGATTGTGTTCATGTTTGATATTGAACCTCCAAGCCCCGGCCAAAAGTCATCTTCTTCTATGCGAAGGTAGGGATCATCAGAGAAGTTACCCCCGCCTTCATAAAACCGAATGTCGGAAACAAATATACCCGAATCATTCTGATACCTGTGAAGGATAGCAAGATCGGTTCTGGAACTGTTTACAAATCGGCCCGGCACAACATCTCTTATAAACGTGTTCTCTGCGAGTTCCCATGTTTTCAGTGGCGTTTTCCAGTTGCTCCCTCCCTGGTGAAGAGCAAGTGTTGTATGAGTTCCCTCTCTGTAAAACACGGCAAAGTCATCGGCACCGTTACCTGTCACATCACCTAGGCCAAAGATTTCCTGTGCCAATCGGACTGAATAGTCGCCGTTTTGTAGTGAATAGGCGGTGGCTGGATAACTGCCTTCGGCTACTCCTTCAATAAGATACGTGCCGAACAGACTGTTCTCTATCGCTATGCTCTCTGAAAAAGTATATATGTAGTCATCCAAACCATTTCCGGTTTGATCTCCGAATGCTGTTTTTATATTTAAGTTTAGTGATATAAAGGCGTTCTCCTCCTGTCCGGGAAGCAGATTGCCAAGCACAAGCTGATCAGCCCCCAGTTCTGATTCGGCAAAATGATAGGTGATGCTGTTATCACCGAATATATCCACAAGGAATGAGGTTCGTCCATCTCCGCGCAGTTCACCGGCAGGCCACGCTCGTGTAGCATAATATTGAGTTCTTTCCGTATCAAAGAGCACTCCATTCTCTTCAGCCGGTTTAAACCGGTAGGTGCCAAAGTCAGGATCGTCAGATTCTGTTTCGTTATGTTCAAATGCATGAGAAAAGATGAGCGAGTACGCCTCATCACCGGCATGTTTAGCTGCAAAGAGGGATCCTAACGCTAATGAAGTGATGTCAGATATCTTAAAAAATTGATGGAGGCTAAGGCTCCTATCATTGTCCATTTCAAATATCATAGCGTAGCGCCCGGCGTCTTCACCAGCTTGCACAAGCCCGCGGAACACAATAAATATACGGTCGTTATGCGAGAAATAGCTTTTGAGAATGGGGTCAGTAAAATTCTGCTGTACTCCTTCATTGGCCAGGATCGTCAACAGATTGTATGTCTCAAGCTCATAATCACGATCCTGACCGGCACCGAAGAGTACCTCAAGATTTAATGAGGCCGTTCTCAACAGATCAGTTGACCCGTCCCCGTCGAGGTCGTAGAAATCATTCCAGGAAAATGAGTTGACAGAAAGTCCCGTCGGACCGCTGGCAGTGATAAATTCATCTCCGTTGAATTCGTAGAGCGTGTAATTGGGTTCTGATGAACGAGTCATCAAATTTTGATTTCCGCTTCCGTTAAAATCCCCAACGGCAATGAGCGATTCATAAATAATGTGATCGGGTTCGGATGGGGAAGAGGGGCTAAAGTAAATCAGCGTTTTTGGAGTTAAATCGCTGAGGTCGCTTGTTCTTTGATCTGCTGTAACATTAAAAACAGAGTACAGATCTTTGGTACCATCACCATTCAGATCACCGGCGGGCAGAGGCGTGCCAAATGGGCGAAAGTTTACTTCACTGGATGGCCACCCTGTTCGTGGCCAGATTTCATCGGCCGGATCTCGGAACTCAGTATTTATAAGCGATTTTGGATGAAAAAGTGATTCAAGCGGTGTCGCGATTTCACTCCGTTCTGTCCGTAGCTCAAAAATTCCCGGGTTATCCGGATTTTCCTGAACGATGATGTTTTGTGATTGACCGGAAACCGGACTGTTCAACACAGATGTGAATATGCCTATCAGCATCACTACTGCAGTAGAGTGTAAATTGTAAAATGTTTTCATAAAGAGCAGATTTTTAATGAAGTGCGAAATTGGATACACATCATCGGTTTCAAGTATGTATTGATCATTATTGGTAAGCCATCACGATTGATACTTCTGCTGCTTATCATTATCGAATGATGGTGCATATACGGCTTAGGAAAGCTGAAAATACCTAATCGTTATCCACTCTGTCGCGCATTTGAAGCTTACGCACGGGTGGAAATCTCCTTATGTGTATATATGCGGTAAATTTTTGATAAAAATATCATGAAACCCGAAATATTTTTACAATTGTAAAAAACAGAGCATTCTTCACGGACACAGATTACTCAGGCTGATTATTTATAAAAGTTTTTGATCTTTTTCTGTAGAGGTAATCGATCCCAGCTCCCAAAAAAAATGAGCTTAAAATCTCATCTCGGCCTTCAGTGAAAATGTAAATCCCTCTCGCACAGCAAGCGGATGCGGAAAGTATTCTCTATTTAGAATATTTTTCCCCGACAGGATGATGCGCAGGCGCTGTTTCCAGAACCACTTGGCGGCAGTGAAATCAGCATTTAAATGAGGGGGCGGGCTATTGGTAAATTCTCCAAATGAAAACGGGTACTGTACATTAAAACTGCGAAACGCCTCTCCGTCCAGATTTTCAAATTCGTTCCAGGTGGTTCCTGAACGGTATCGCAGTTGTACCTTCAGCTCAATATTCCGAAAAGGTGAATACATGGCGGCATACCGTATCCATATTTTCGGTGAGTTCTCCCAATAGTCCCGGTAGATATCTCCGCCTGAGAGCGTTGCAGAATAAACTGCGCGCAGCGAGTGATAAAAACTTCTGTTTGGCTCATGTATAATCTGCATGTCTGCAACCCCACGACGCCCCGTTTGTCCGTCGAGTAATTGAAAAGTTCCCGGCATGGTGTGAAACGCTTCATCATACCGCACTGGCTGGAAGGGGACATGAAGAGCAAAATGCGTGATGTGAGCCAGGCTCCCGGATAGTTTAACGTCATCATTTAGCTCGAGCGATTGACTTATAGAAAGTGTTAAAAGCCTGCTTTTGCCGGGTGACTCAAAGGGTTCAAACGGGATTCCAAATCGTTCGTTTATGTTATAGCCGCGCTGAATAAAATCAGCCGCCGAATTTGAAAACTCGGGCAGATGTTCGCTGTATTTAATCTCTGCTGTTGTTTGCCGTGATGGAGTGCTTTGAACCGCAACACCGGCATTCAAACGAATGGCAGGTCTGCCGCTGTGAAACGTAACTTCTTGTCCGGCATGCGCAAACAGTGAGCGGCTCACCTTTCGGTTCAAAACAGAAAAAAAATCGAAGTAGTGGCGTGAATTCCCGTCCACACCGGGGGCGTCTGTAGCAATGGCGCGATAGCGGCCGCCAATTGAGATTTGTTGATTGGATATTTGATGCTTTAACGCGCTGTGCAGTTCACGGGTCTGTTCCTGCCAGTCAAACTCGTGAGCAAACCGATTGCGCCGGAAGCCGATTTTCTTATCCGTAAGCTGAGCATAGCCGCTTATACTCCAGCGTTGGGAAAGATCTGCATCAGCAGCAAGTATGGTTTGATGGAGTCCCGGTTTAGATGGAATTTCCCGTCCAAGCGGCTGAAAGTAGAGGAAGTCGTCGCTTTCTGCGATTAACGTTCTTGCCCGAATTCGAAAATGATTACTTCTATAACCGGTCTCAATCACGCCAGTCTGTGTGATTGCTTCAGCCCGCAGCCACTCTCTTTCTTCCGGCAGACCCACTATCCCTTTCATTCTCCGTTCAACGGAAAGATTCGTGTTCATCTGCCTGTGAAACCGCAACTGTCCTTTCCCATAGAAGCGGTCTCCGGCAAGCCGCATTTCCAGATCTACTCCCGGACCAAACCGCTCGATGTTGGGAGTCACCCGTTCCGGATCAAACACCCACGGGCCGGGCTCGCCTGACTCGTTGCTCATGTTCACTCCGCCATAGACCGATATCCCTTTTTCCGATTCACCCGTATCAAGCCGGATAAACCGTGAGCTCATTGCTGTACCATCAAAGAGACTTTTGGAATGCCTTTTATTCAGCCGGCCCTTAACGACGGGCAGATGATAGGGATTCATCATCCCAAAAAAGGAGACGTCGATCGGCAGGCCGTCTACTATAAAAACGGGCTGAGGACCGAAGTATCCGAACTCTTGCGAGTGTGTTGTGAACGAGAGCCGATCAAACGAGATAAAATCAATTTCAAGATGGTTCATCAGGTCATCTGTGCGAATAATCAGGTTTCCTTCTACTGAATCCTGTGGTGCCGGCTGAGGCGATAGCGCAGTGAAAAGCGTAAGTAGGGTCAGCATCAGCATCATTTCACCACCGTTTGCAGCCAGCCCGGCATAGTGAACGTTCTTGAAATACCCATGGAAACATACGTGAGGGAGAACGGAATCTGTAAAGCGCTTCGGTTGTAGGATACGGAGGCGGTCAAAACGGTGCGGTCAGTCAGCTTCCACCCGGATCGAAGCATCAGTTCATAAGCAAAAATGCTTTCATTTTCGTGAAAGATAAACGGGTCGTCGGCCGTCCCTCCAAAATACAATCGTTTATTGTTCTGGATTAAAAAATTGGTGCCGATTCTAAAGCCAGGGGTTACGAAAAGCCTGTCAGTTAACGAAAGCGGGTAGTGCCAGCCCAGGAAGAGGTAGACGGATCGGAAACCTGAATCTTCAAACGACTTCTCATTGTACCGCAGATAGCGGGCGCCCGCCTCAAGCTCGCCGCTGTAGTAGGGCGTTCGAAGCTCCAGAGATCCTCGCCGGGAGGGTGACCAGTTATCCAGAATGCTGTTTCCCGCTACAACTGCATCTCCTCCCAAAGCAATTTCAATCCTTTCAAACGCATCTTGCGCCAATACCGTCTTCTGGTACGAAACCAAAAAAAGAATACACAGGCTCAGCTTTGCTACTATTTTAGCGAGGTTTTTCAGAAAACAGGTCCACTTATCAGAATTCTTTCATCTGCCATCTTTCACTTAAAATCTACTCACGGATATTATTATCCCGGTCTACATCCGCCATTCTCCGTGTCGGATCGATCTCAATCCGGGCAATATCTCCTTGTGGAATATCAACCATAAAACTATAGTCAGGAAAGACCCATGGCCAGTCAGGCAGCACAGTTCGTTCGATATCGGGATTTTCATTCTCTTTCTGTCCCCACATAATCCGCATCGGGATGTAGTAGTGGTGGATTGATCCGTCCGTCAGCTCCACTTCCAGGTCAATAGGCATCGGCATCAGGCCAATGCGCTCCAGCGTGATTTCTGTCTGTCCGTTGTCAGCAGATTCAACGGAGCTGATTCCATAATCGATTGTTCGCGTCGTTTCAATCCAGTATTCGTAGTACCAGTCGAGAACCATACCCGATTCGCGTTCCATAATCCGAAGAAAATCACGCCCTGTCGGATGCTTGAACTTCCACTCTTCGTAGAACCGGTTCAGGCCGCGTTTCAGCACATCATCACCTACGATATAGCCAAGCTGATGCAAAAAGATGGCGCCTTTTGTGTAGGATGCCACGCCATATGCAGAATTCCTATGATAGTGGTCCGCGTGGAGATGCATCGGCTCCTCAATTCCGGCATTTACAATGCTAAAATATCCCTGGTGACGGTTTACCATCGGATCACCCTCGCCGTCGTTAAACAGCTCGTTCATTGTCAGGGCTGACAGGTATACGGTAAACCCTTCATCGATCCACTGCTCGGTGCTTTCGTCATTTGCAACCACACCTTCATACCAGGCGTGGATCAGTTCGTGAACGGTGACTCCCACGAGACTTCCAAAGTTTCGGTTTCCGGTAATCAGAGTACCCATGGTGTACTCCATACCGCCGTCGCCACCCTGGATAACCACATATTCATCATACGGATAGCGGCCGTAATTTTCGTTCATAAATTCAAAAGCACGCGAAGTATACTCCGGCAGACGCTCCCAGTTTTCGAGGAGCTGCGCCTGGTCTTCATCATTAGCATTTTCGGCAACCGGATCGGTTTGATAGAAAAATCGCAGCAGAGGTCCGTCCGGCACCTGGTAGGTGGTATGAGTGTAATCGGGATCGGCTGCCCACATCACATCGTGAACATTTTCTGCCGTGAAATGCCAGGTAAGTTTTTCGCTATCAGGCCGCTGAACGTCCATTCCGCTGTTTTCATATCCATACCCAACTTCCTGCGGGTTTTGCAGATATGCGCCGGCTCCAACAACATAATCCCGGTCTATGTGAATGGTAAAATCGAATGTGCCAAAGGGGGCGAAAAATTCACGACCGATATAGGGATTCGGGTGCCAGCCACGCTCATCATAAGCGGCAATTTTAGGGTACCATTGCGCCATTGAGTAGCGCACACCCTCAGCATTATCACGACCGGAGCGCCGGGTCTGCAACGGAACCTGCGCCTCAAATTCCATCTCGAACACAACATCTTCACCCGGAAGTATCGGTTCATTAAGATGCACTTCCATAATGGTGCCTTTAATCGTGAAATCTATCTCAGTGCCGTTCTGCTTTATCCACTTAATATCCTGGAATCCGATCTCGGTCTCATCATAGTGGTATATTCTGTCGCTCACGCGGCGGTCGGGATCGTCGATGGTCCGGGAGCGTTTGTCCATCATGCTGTTGGGCTGAAACGCATTAAAAAAGAGATGGTAGAACGCACGATCGAGCGTGTCCGGCGAGTTGTTGGTATACGTAAGAACCTGGTGACCATCGAACCGGTTGGTCTCCACATTCATATCAATCTCCATCTTGTAATCCACAGCCTGCTGCCAGTAACCGGGACCGGGCTGTGCGATAGAGATTTCGAAAGATGACAGGAAAACCAGAAACAGGGCTGAAAAGGAAAGTAGGAATCGTTGCATCGTAGATAATTATTTGTAAATGAAAAGTTGCTGGCTGATAAGGTAATCAAAAATGATGCGATTGGGAAAAGAGCAGGTGTAAACAGACGAACTGAGAAACAGATGAATAATCAACCGAAAAAGTTTTAGCACAATCCGGTTTATTAAATTCGGTTCATCTGTTCATCGGTTTTTCTGTTCGTCTGTTCGTCTGTTTCAATTCTAAAACCCCGAACGGCTGGCGAAGGCGCGGCTGAGGGTGGCTTCATCGATAAACTCCAGCTCGGTGCCCATTGGAATACCGTAGGCGATGCGGGTGACCTCTACTTCGTAGTTCAGCAGCATCTTGTTGATATAATAGGATGTGGCTTCACCTTCTGCATCAGGATTCAGGGCAAGGATCACTTCTTCAATTTGCTCTTCGCCCGTGCCAATCCTCTCGAGCAGCTGTTTGATTCGAATATCGTCGGGCCCGATATTTTCAAGCGGAGAGATCACTCCGCCCAGTACGTGGTAGCGGCCACGGAATTCATTTGTTTTTTCAATGATATAAACATCCTGAAATTCCTCCACAACGCAGACCACACCATTTTGCCGCTTCGGATTACTGCAGACGGCGCAAGGATCTGTGTCTGTTATGGTGCCGCAAACTGAACAGCGCTCAACTGACTTTTTAAGCTGAACAAGGGCGTCAGCCAAAGAAAGCACTCGTTCATCGGTCTGCTTTAAAAGGTGGATTGCCATCCGCTGGGCCGATTTTCTGCCCGTGCCCGGCAGCCTGGCTAATTCTTCGATAGCGCGTTCAAGCGCTTCAGACGTAATTTGCATCTATTAAATATATTGAAAGATGATTGATTGCGGATGAGTCGCTATTAAGTTGAGCTCACCTATCCACATCCAGTGTATTTTTACAGGCCGAATTTGCTCAGGTCCATACCGCCGGGCATTCCGCCGCCGGGCATCATACCCTTGTACGCTTCCTGCATTTTCTCTTTGGCTGCGGCTTCAGCTTTATCAAGAGCTTTATTTACCCCGGCCACAACCAGGTCTTCCATCATCTCCTTATCATTCGGATCAATCACGTCGTCATCAAGGTAGATAGACACAATTTTACGGTTGCCGTTGGCTGTTACCTTCACCATACCGCCGCCGGCCTCAGCGTCAACGATCAGGTCTTCAAGCTCATCCTGAACCTGTTTCATTTTTGCCTGCATATCCTGAAATTTGCCGAACATATCGGCCATGTTAAAGTCACTCATAGTGTTGTTGATTATTAATCTTAGAAATTACTGTTAAAACGGTTATTCACTCTCTCAATTCTCTGTTTAGTAGTCCAGCTCTGCGCCAAACAACTCTACAACTGATTTAAGATGAGGATCTTTCTTCTGTAGTTCTTTAAAGCGTTCGTACGGGCTCAACGTTTCCTTTTTCTTCTCATTGCGCTCAACAATACAGTTTATGCGGATACGGATACCCACAACACGCTTCATCAGATCCGACAGAAGCTCCTGATTTTCATCAAACAAATTCGTTGCAAATTCAGTGTCGCCCGACACCGTTAGACGGTTACCTGTCAAATCTTTTAGCTTTACACGCAGTATTTGATAATACAACATCTGAGGCGCACTGCTTTTCACTTCCTCCATAAACGATCCCCAGTACTCTTCCAGATGGTCAACACCGGTTAAAGGGACCGGGGCGGGGAACTGCTGTTCTTCACTTAAAACATCCGTCTCCGCTTCCTTCTCCAGCACATCTCCAGACGAGCTTATCCCCTCTGCAAACCCAAGCGTTGGTTTAGACATCATGAAGTCATCATCGTCATTTTCAGAAGAAATGTTATCGGACTGTTCCGCTTCAGGATGATTTGCTGTAGTTGGTTGAGCCTTTGTTTCAGAAACTGTTTCTTTATTTTCCTGGGGATTTTTCTTTGCTACAGGCTGCTCAGTCTCTTTGCTATCCTGTTCAATTCCGGCTTGACTTGATTCAATCCCAGGTGACCCAATTTCATCACCATCTTCAGTTGGCTGAGGCTCTTCGGCATCTTTTTCATAAGATGATTCGGAGAGTGGTGTACGGTCACCATCATCACGCACTTCAGGAGATTCCGGCTCTTCACTATCGTAGTGATCTTCACTGTCTGCTGATTGCTCCTCTTCTACAGGATCTTTTTCTGCTTTCGGAACAGATCCGTTAGTTATTTGTATCCCGCCGTTTTTTTTTAACTGGTTCAAATCCTCAATCAGAGAGTTAAGCTCCCGGCTGCGGTTCATATGAATCAGCTTGAGCAGCAATATTTCAAAATGAATACGCGGCTGCTGAACATCGCGGATCTTAAGCTGCGCTTCACTGACCATATGGAGCATTCTCATCAAATCTTCCGGTTCAAATGCCCTTGCTGATTCTCTATAACGTTTTTTGGTCTCTTCCGTGGCGTCCACAAGGTGCATTCTTTGTGAATTGAGAGCTACATACAAATTTCGGATATGCTCGGTCAGCGCAGTCAAAAATTCCTGTATATCCACCCCTCCCTGCATCAGATCATTAACAAGCTGCAGGCCACTCCCGGAATCTTTCTTTTTAACGGTTGAGATAAACTGAAACAGCTGGTCGGCCCCAACAACATTCAATGCTTTAATCAGTTCGTCGTGGTGAATATCATTGCCGCAAAAGGCGATCGCCTGGTCCATCAGCCCGAGAGCATCGCGCAGGGCGCCATCGGCCTTTTTTGCAATTACGTGAAGCGACTCTTCATCAATCAGAATATCCTCTTTTTTGCAAATCACCTTCAGGCGCGATACGATTTCATCAACGCTGATCCGCTTAAAGTCAAATCTCTGAACGCGGGATAAAATGGTTGGCAGAACTTTGTGAGGCTCCGTTGTAGCAAATATAAAAATTGCGTGGGCAGGCGGTTCTTCAAGTGTTTTCAGCAGGGCGTTAAATGCCGCCTTACTGAGCATGTGAACCTCATCTACAATGAACACCTTATACCGGCCGTTCTGCGGGGGGATACGGACACTTTCGCGAAGATGATGAATATCATCCACTTTGTTGTTTGATGCGGCATCAATTTCAACCACGTTTAGCGTCTGGTTCAGAGACTCGCCATCTACCTCTGCGTCAATTGAATTAATTGTACGCGCTAAAACACGGGCCATCGTCGTTTTACCAACCCCCCTGGGCCCGCAAAACATATAAGCATGCGAGATGCGATCTTGTTTAATTGCGTTTTTGAGCGTGTTGCTGACATGCTCCTGTGAAACGATGTCATCAAAGCTTTGGGGACGATATGTGCGTGTTAGGGCTCTGTAGTTTTGAGGCATAATTTCGAAAGATTTATATCACAAAAGGTACTAAAAATTGTTGTTCATATTGAGTGGTTTTCTGTAAAAAGCTAAATCGATTTACGGTTTTGCTGTTCGTTTTATCAGGATCGTTGTATTTTGGGCAAAAATATTAAAAAAGTTGATCATACCATTATGGTGCGCAATGTCATAAAAATAGTGGCCGCGTCTTTGTTCTGCACTGTTCTATTGTTTTCTGGAAACAGTGTTGCACAGCCGCAATCGCCTTATCAACAGGGTCTTGAACAGCTCTACAGGGGGGATGTGGATGAGGCACTTTCGATTTGGGAGGCCAACTACGATGAAGCGATCAGGGTTGACTCCCGCATTGGCTTTGAATATATACGGGTTATTACGGAGCGCGAGTTCGATGAACGTTTTGAAACCGCCACAGAGATGTATTACAAAGCACTGCTGAACGGAACAGGCGTAAACAGCCGAATTGCGATCCGTCAGGAAATTGAGCGTCTCAAAACAATCGTGGGCGACGGTATTTACCGACAGTGGACCGAATGGTGGGAAGCTGAAAACAGGACTTTACGCTCTGATATGCGCGGGTACTGGGTGCAGCTTGATCCCACTCCATCGCGCATTGTAAATGAGCGGCTGATTGAACACTGGCAGCGAATTGCGGAATCCCGAAAACGATTTACCAAAAACAGCTCTACCATTTACGGAACAGACGATCGCGCCATGATCTACGTTCGTTATGGAAATCCTGACCGCATACAATCCGGAATACTTACACTTCAGGATCTAAACGTAAAACCGTGGCTGGAGCGTCAAATTATTCAGCGTGACCCGGCAACGCGGGAAGAGCGAGAAATAGCGCAAATGCATTCAGAAAGGGGAACTTCTCAGGCATTTTCCGCCATGCAAACCGATGCCCTGGAATTTGTGATTTATGATAACCATCAGTACCCGGAATACGAGGTATGGTTTTACGACAATATTGCAATTGAGGGCAACCAGCCCGTTCCCTTTATTTTTGGCACAAACATCAGAAATGATCAGTTTGAGCTGCAAACCGGCATCGAAGATTTTATTCCCGAAAGGGCTTATAACAGAGATGCTTTCGAAGACAGGCAAATCGCTGACTTTACAAGAGCAGGAATTACCCCGGCCCTTATGCTACAAATGCTCTATTACGAACAGCTCAGTTCGATTGATTCTTTTTTTGAAAACAGGCTGAACAATCTTCGAGACAGACTGTTGGAGCAGAGCGGTGAAGTGTACACCGGGCTTGACCTTAATTTTAAATCAGAGTCGGCCGAGATTATCCGCAGGCGCTCTGTGCAGGCTCCGCGGCAGATCTCATCTATAGAAGCCATGATTCCCAGAATTCCCATAAACGTGTATCATTATCGGTTCCTGGATGAGGATCAAAATCCATATTTAGTTACGTTTTTGGAGAGCAGCCCAAGGGAAGCATTTATGATTGATTATTCGCGGAACCGGCAGGAAGACGTCACGCTTGAAACCATCCTTGAAACAGGTTCTGTGACCGACCTTGTTCCAAACTACAGTCTTGAGCACAGTTTACAGCTGTACGATTCCGACTGGATGATACAGGACAAAAAAAGCGAAGAACCCCGATTTGGTATTCAGCGAGATCTACTTCGGCCGGGTGCTTTATCCATTTTCAGGGTGCCGCATTCACAAAGAGGGCACCGATCTGTCTCCGCTGAGCTCACAAACAATGCGGCCGGTTCGCGGGTAGCGGCTCACGAAACACCTTATCCGCCATCAACACGCGGACTGGGAAGCATTCACTACAGAGAGCCTGAACCGTTGAATACCAATCCCGACTCCCTTCAGCTTGCCGATCTTGTTTTGGGCTATCAAATCGAGGAAGAGCCAGCGGAGGCTAATGAGAATATGTTTCCGTTTGTTGTAGCAAATAACCAGGTTATACCGTGGCAGGAGATGCTTGTTCTGCATTTTGAGGTCTATAACCTTTTTGTTCAGCCTAACGGTTTTTCACGCTTTGAACTTACCTACCGTATTTTACCGGTTGATGATCAGGGCCAGGTTCTAACGGATCAAACTGAGTTTATTCTGACTTTAAATTTTACAAGTGAGCAGAACAGGCTTATTGAAGATCTTGAAATTGAGACTGCCGACCTGAGTCCGGGACTCTACGAACTGCGCGTTCAGGTTACAGATATTCATTCAAATCAGATTAAAAACCGGAATACGCGTTTCGAAGTTCTTGAGTAAACGGATAGAGAACCGATTATTTCTAATCAATAATAATCCGTATCTTAACGGATTAATGTTTTGCCACTTTTATAAAAGTGGTTCTTCCCCACAGATGTTTATTGCTCGTATCGTTTCCCTTCTTTTCAGTAAAGAGTAAGAGAGTACAGTCCTGGCAACCATAATGAGGGAGATGATCGAATCCCGAGAAGCGGGCGATCCTGCCGGCCATTTGTACCGGCTCTGTATCAATATTCAAATCATATATTAAAGTGAACAATATTCAATTTTCTGATCTTGGAATCAGTGCATCCATCCTCAAGGCTATCGAAGAGATGGGTTTCGAAACATCCACTAAAATTCAGGCCGCTGCCATACCCGCCATCATGGAAGGGAAAGACGTTGCAGGGCAGGCTCAAACCGGTACCGGAAAAACAGCTGCATTTGCTATCCCCGTTCTTGAAAAAATCGACCCGCAATCAGGCAACGTGCAGGCGATTGTAATGTGCCCAACCCGTGAACTCGCGGTGCAGGTAACGGGCGAATTCATAAAACTGGCCAAATATATTAAAGGCGTACATGTTACGCCTGTGTATGGCGGACAGCCCATTTCCCGTCAGATCAAACAGATCAAATCCGGTACACAAATCGTGGTTGGTACTCCCGGCCGTGTAATTGATCACCTGAAGCGGGGCACGCTTCATCTGAAAAACCTTAAAATGGTCATTCTGGATGAAGCTGACGAAATGCTCAATATGGGATTTCGTGATGATATTGAAACCATCCTTGGCTTCTCTTCAGAAGATGAAAAGCGCCAAACCATCATGTTTTCAGCAACGATGTCGAAAGATATCAAGCGGATTATGAAACAGTATTTTACTGACCCTGAGATGATTAAGGTTGAAGGAAAAGCCCCCGCCGCTGACGGTATTGAACAGTATATTGTAGAAGCGCGCGATTCGATGAGAACAGAAGGCATCTGCCGCCTGCTGGATATTAATGATTACAAATTGGCGCTGATATTTTGTAACACCAAACGAAAATGTGATTCACTTGTAGGAGAGATGCAGTCGCGCGGATACTCCAGCGATGCTCTGCACGGCGACATGAGCCAGCAAGTTCGCGATAAAGTGATGGACAAATTCCGAAAAGGTAAAATTGATGTGCTGATTGCAACAGACGTAGCCGCCCGCGGCCTGGATGTTGACGACATCGACGTTGTGTTTAATTACGATGTGCCGCAAGATCCCGAATATTACGTCCACAGAATTGGCCGAACCGGACGCGCCGGACGTAAAGGCGTAGCGTATACGTTCTCTTCAGGTCGTAAGAATAAAAATCTGAGATATATTGAGAACAATCTGAAGATCAAACTGCAAACCATTCCGCTTCCGTCCGCTCAGGATGTTCAGGCTTCGCTGATGGATAGCTACCAGCAAGAGATTAAGAAAACACTGGAGGCGGGTGGCTTGAGAACATATATTGAGCAGGTTGAAACCCTGACATCCGATCAATTCACCCCGATTGAAGTGGCCGCAGCTATTCTTAAACTGCAGGAAAACAAAAAGGCGCCGGTGATGACAGGATCTTCTAATGAGAATGATTCATCTTCTTATAATAATCAGCGTCCAAAACGCCGCAAAACCCAAAAAGACAGGGAATCAGAACCGTTTTATAAACCGTTTACCGGTGGCAAAACAAAAAACAGAAAAAACAGAAGTCGGAAATAATTCATTTCGGGATCTTATTATTCGATTAAATGCTCCGTTTAGCGGAGCATTTTTTTTGCTTAATCTTTCTAAATACCTGAATTCGATTTTTAATTAAAGAGCTTAAAAATCCCCCTTAAGAAAGGAGGATTGAGGAGGATGTTCATCAGATTGTAGTAAAATTCGACGAACACCCCTTTAAATTTCACTACGCTTGCGCTGCGTGTTCAAAAAATGAGCCCCTTGTTAGGGAAGACTTCTTCTTGATCATTTTATAAGGATTAAGAATCAAACTGAGGTTTAATAAGGGCGTCGATAGGTTAACATGTTTCACTGAAATTGATTTACCGCCACTCTCTTTTTTAGTAAGGCTGTTTAAACGGGGCATCATTTCGCGCGCCCCCGGGAGATGCAGGATCTCCAACCATAAATAGTCTTTCTCAGTAAGATTATAAGAAAATCTGATCCTAAATTTTGAGCAACATTTATTGCATGATATCGTAAGGGTTAATTACATTTTATAACCTTACCGTTTAGCCATGCAAAAACTCACTTTCCTTGCCACAGCTGTTCTTATAGGCGCCCTTCTCTATCCCGCTACAGTATACTCTCAATCCAGCAGTGAACTGGAGTACCGAAAATACCGCGTTACGCTTGTGCCCGGGCTCAGTACAAATGGCGTGGATGCCTATCGCTATAACGCAAGATATTCGCTAAACATCCTGGCCGGATATCACGGAGGGCTTGAAGGGTATGAGCTCGGTTTTGTAAACATCAACAGAAAATTTTCGAGAGGTGTGCAGGTTGGGGGTTTGAACGCTACAGGTGGAGAAATGTCGGGCGTTCAAATTGCATCCTTTGGCAATCTCTCCAGTGGAGAACAGCAAGGGGTGCAAATATCAGGTATTGGCAATTTGTCGGGCCAAAATATGCAGGGAGTTCAGATTTCAGGGCTCGGAAATATTTCAGCCACCTCCATGCGGGGAGTCCAGATAACAGGCGGTGTAAATATTGGTAGCGAGATACAAGGAATTCAAATAGGCGGAATAGGTAACTTCAGCCGGGGAGCTGCACAAGGACTGCAGTTTTCCGGTATAACAAATATTTCAGGCGGGTCTGCACAAGGATTGATGTTTTCCGGTATCACCAATATATCTGGCGCCTCCTCGCAGGGATTACATTTCGCCGGTGTTGCCAATATTGCATCGGGAACATCACAGGGGTTTCTTTTTTCGGGTGTGACCAATATTTCCGACATGCAGCAAGGTATCATTGGAACGGGTGTTGTCAATATTAGCAGGCAGTTTCAGGGCATTCAGTTTGCCGGTGTTGCAAACATCGCAGAAACGGGTCAGGGAGTTCAAATCGGACTGTTTAACACCGCTCGGGAGTTCGAGGGAATACCGGTAGGTCTGATCAGCTACTATGGTAACGGCCGCAAAAACCTGGACGTTTGGTTTACGGATGGCGGCTTCACGCACCTTGGCATGAATCTTGGCATGCACGATATCTACAATAAGCTATCTGTAGGATTTAACCCATTTATTCCTGATCGCAACGTGTGGGCCCTGAGCTGGTCCATTGGTACGTACAGAACGCTTGAAGAGGCCTGGAACCGCCCAAAACTGCAGGATTATTTTTCAACTCATGATTTTACAATCCAGCGAATTTTTGACGACAAATGGAGCAGTACAACTAATGCCATTTTTAGTTACAAATATCTGCTCGGGAAAAATCTAACCTCTAAAACATCCCTTTATGTGGGACCCTCGTTAAATTTACAGATCTCAAAACAACCGGGAAACAGTGACTATACCTGGTACAACATCACCGAAAGTGCGCGCGAAGATCGCGATGTACGCTTCTGGGTTGGATTTACCGCCGGAGTGCGTCTGTTTGGTCAGTAAATAAACGTTATAGAAAAAGGATGTGGTTAAAGTATCAGATTCGTTAATTTATATATCTGATTCAGTTTTTGCTTTAATTGTTTAAAACGTCTGTTTAATGTTGTTGCGATAGCAATTGTTTTACCATAAGAAGAATAAATCTCTGCTTCTGCCTATAAAAACACACAATTTATTACTGAACAGATTTGAATGAACAGATTTGAATGACCACATTTTAACCTTCCTAATGAAAGTCCATTTCTCGCTTATTCTGCTCTCTGCAATCGTACTGATTTCATGCGGTGATCCCTCAAAAGAGCTGGGTCCCGCACCTGTTTCTGAAAATTATGAAGAGGAAGTATCCCAGTGGATCGATGACCGTATTGAAACTCTGAAAGAGCCTACCGGGTGGCTAAGGCTGGCAGGAATGTATGTTCTTGAAGAAGGTGAAAACAGTTTTGGAAGCGGCAGTGACCTCGACGTACAGTTTCCAAAAGGAACCATAGCGGAACAGGCGGGCACGTTTATCCTAGAGAACAAACAGGTTCAGATGCGCGTAGCAGATGGTGTTACGGTAACTGCTGAGAACAGCCCGGTTACGAATATGACGATTTATGATGGAGAAAATGCCCCGGAGATTCAGCACGGATCGCTTGAATGGCACGCCATTCAGCGCCAGGAGCTGATTGCGATCCGCCTTTTCAATAAAGAGAATGAAAAAGCTGACCGGTTTGAAGGTTTCGACCGATATCCAATTGACCCAGCTTGGAATCTGAAAGCCCGGTTTGTTACCAAGCCTGAGGACGCCACCATTCCGGTTCCAAATGTACTTGGTCAGACCGATGATGTACGAAACCCAGGAACGATAATTTTTCAGAAAGAGGGCGAAACCCACAGTCTGGAAGCACTTGAAAGCTCCACCGGCAGGCTTTTTTTAATTGTTGGGGATCTTACCAACCTGACAGAAACGTACCAGGCCGGCCGGTTCATCTACATAGATTATCCGGATGAGACAGGTTTCACCACAATAGACTTCAATAAAATATACAATCCGCCCTGTGCGTATAACCTGCACACAACGTGCCAGCTTCCGCCATCAACCAACCGGCTTGACCTTAGCATTACTGCCGGCGAGCTTCGCCCCGTTGACTGGCAGGGACTTTAAATTACATTTTAGTGTCATGATGAAATACTCCATTCGCTTCCTACTAATTTTACCGATGTCTCTAATGCTTTTTGCCTGCAGCAGCGATAAACTCGGTACAGAACCTCTGCCCAATAATTACGAACAAACCATCAATGAATGGCAAGAGTACCGAATTGGAGTTCTTACTGATACCACAGGCTGGCTCCGGCTTGTTGACCTGATCTGGTTTGAAGAGGGTGAAAGCAGTTTTGGAAGTGGTGAAGACCGGGATGTTCGTTTCCCTGAGGGATCTATTGCTGAACGTGCCGGAAGCTTTACCCTGCGCGATGGGGAGGTATTCATGAATATTGCCGATGGAGTGGACATATTTTACAATGAGAACCGTGTAGATTCGCTGGCAATGCTCACCGCAGATACCGATGAACGAATTCACGCACGGCACGGTAATCTCACTTGGTTTATAGATGAGCGGGGAGATCAGCGGGGCGTAAAAGTTTTCAGTATGGATACCCCCAAAGCCGATCAGTTTGATGGATTTCCGAGATATGACCTTAAAGAAGAGTGGCATCTAAAAGGCCGGTTTATCCATCATCCCGAAGAGAGATCCGTTGAGGTTGTTAATGTGTTAGGTGATACCATCGATCGCAGCTCTCCGGGATATGTTTCATTCAAGACAGGCGGTGAACTCTATTCAATAGATGCGTTTGAAGCAAACAGCGGTCTTTTTTTGATGTTTACAGATCATACTAACCGCATTGATACATACCAGGCCGGACGCTATATGATCGTTGATTTTCCGGATGATGATGGCTATATCACGCTCGATTTTAATAAAGCGTACAATCCGCCCTGCGCGTTCAACCGATTTACCACATGCCAGCTACCACCTCCGCAAAACAGACTTGATCTGGCCATACCTGCAGGAGAAAAACGGCCTGTTGATTTTGAAGGGGTATAGTTACTGGTTGTTGAAAAGTTTCTCGCAAAGGCGCTACGATGCTATATGTCTCTTGGTTTAGGTTACGTATCTGAATTCGATTCTTAAATTTCAAAAAAGATTCTGAGTAAATGACCTTAATCATCGTTTTATAATTAAGTAAAAGTCACCAAAAACATTACCGCCTTTGCGCCGTAGTGAGCCATTGTTTTATGATTGAAACGAAAGTTAAGGATCAACTCGTTTAAATGGCTATGAAATCCAAAATTGCATACCTCCTTTTCTTATTCCTTGCTACCACGTTGCTATCGTGTGCTTCGGCTCAACCTTTCACCACAGAAGCGACTGTGGTGCAGCCGGCCGGGTCAAGTTTTGCTTCGGAAGAACTTAAGATCGACACTTCAGCCCTTGATACTGAACAGCTCTACAGCGATCAGAATATTCTCCTCTACCTTCCTGCGCCTGCAAATATGGCCTCCATTTCAGGTGATCACGGCTCCATACAGACTGTAATACTGGCGCCCGCCATTAGCAAGGGTTCCGTGATTAGAGTGATACCGGTCGCGCTGATGGAATTTAACAACGGAGATACTGTCGGCACAATCATCGTATCTATTCCGGCCGACCCTTCCCTTCAGGTTATTAAGTCTCCCAGTCTTCAGCAGCTGCAGATGAATTACCCGGGCGTTATGGATATACTCTCTATATGGTTTACCAACGCCTACAGTGACCGGCTTCCAACACTATCGGCTATACGGGATGAAAAAGAGGCAGAGAGACACATTAAACAACTATTGCATATACAATAGTTCGCTTTTTCTCGCTGCGCCGCCCGCCATTGGGCCATGCAATTCATCGCCTTACTGAATGGTTTGCTGACTGATTTCGTTGATATTGTATATAAATTCAACCTAAATTTATTATTATGTCCAAAGAGAAAGAGAAAGAGAAGTTTAGAACACATCTATCAAAAGATGAGCTGGATCATTTTGAAAAAATACTTAAGCAGAATAGAAAAGAGACAAAAGAAGAGATTGAAGTTCTCAAATCCTCTGCTGAAGATGTTGAATCAAATGCAGATGATGTTCAGTCAGGCACTGACCATCACCCCGGAGATGTTGCCAGTGATGCTCAGCAAAAGAAAACCACGTTTCAGCTGCTTGAAAAACAGCGGGAAAAGCTTAAGCTTATTGATGCTGCACTTGAGCGTATTGAATTAAAAACATATGGAATCTGCACAGTCACTGGCAAACCCATTCAAAAAGGGCGGCTTGAAGCCATTCCACACACACTGCACGCTATTGATGCAAAAAAATAGTATGCATCGTTTTTTTACGGTTCAAAACTATTTGAATAACGCTTCGTCACCCTGAACACTTTATAGCAATAAATATGAACGACAATAAATCCAGCGGAAAACTTCTGCAAGAAGCGATCAGTGCTATTGAGGCCCTAAATGAGGGACAGACTGAATTTTTGCAGGCGGTTCGGGAGGTTTTCGGATCACTTGAACCTGTTCTTGAAGAGAACCCCGACTATTTTAACAAGAAGCTTCTTGAACGAATAAGTGAGCCTGAACGCCAGATCATTTTTCGTGTTCCGTGGCAGGATGATGATGGAGAGATCCACGTAAATCGGGGATTCAGGGTCGAATTCAACAGTGCCTTGGGACCTTATAAAGGGGGGCTCCGGTTTCACCCATCTGTGAATCTTAGTATCGTTAAGTTTTTGGGGTTTGAACAGATCTTTAAAAATGCCCTCACCGGCAAACCGATTGGCGGCGGAAAGGGTGGCTCTGATTTTAATCCCCGCGGACGATCTGACAATGAGATCATGCGATTTTGCCAGAGCTTTATGACTGAGCTCTATCGCCACCTTGGCGAGGACCGGGACATTCCGGCCGGAGATATTGGTGTGGGTACCCGTGAAATAGGGTATCTGTTTGGACAGTATAAACGGATTGCTAACCAGTATGAGTCAGGTATGATTACCGGGAAAGATCCTGCGTGGGGCGGCACCCTTGTACGAAATGAGGCTACCGGCTACGGGCTAGCCTATTTTGTACGTGAAATACTCGCCGAATCTGACGCCGGTATTGACGGAAAAACATTTCTGGTCTCCGGTTCAGGAAATGTGGCTACATACGCTATCGAAAAAATTCATGAACTGGGAGGCAAGGTGGTTGCCTGCTCCGACTCAGACGGATATGTACACGATAAAGAGGGAATTGACCTTGACCTGGTGAAGAAGATCAAGCAGGTAGAACGCGGACGAATTAAGGAGTATGCTGAGAGAAAAGATGGGGCTGATTTTTTTGATGATAAATCCATTTGGGGTTTAGAGTGTGACGTAGCCCTTCCATGCGCCACGCAGAACGAGCTGCAGAAAGAAGATGCCGAAAAGCTGGCTGAAAACGGATGTAGTGTAGTGGCTGAAGGAGCCAACATGCCTGTAACACTAGAGGCAATCGATATTCTACACGATGCGGGGATTTTGTTCGGCCCCGGTAAAGCGGCCAACGCGGGCGGAGTAGCCGTTTCTGCCCTTGAAATGCACCAAAATGCTAGTCGAGACGCTCTTACATTTGAAGAGACCGATAAGCGACTTCAGCAAATCATGAAGCGAATTCACACCACCTGCCGCGACACGGCCGAAGAGTATGGAACACCCGGCAACTACATCCACGGCGCTAACATTGCCGGTTTCAAGAAAGTGACGCGAGCTATGCTTGCGCTTGGTCTGATCTGATAATAAATTAAAAAAGATTTACCCGTCTTGAATTGGCATTATATCGAGCAGCCTTCTTACATGAGTTGCAATAATAGATGTGCAGCACATACCTGATGGGTTTTGGTTTAAGTCAGTCCAAAAAGGGTGGTAAAGAAGAAAGTTCATCCCTAACTCCGTCATGAAATTTTCAACAATTCAATCCCCGGTTTAACGTTAATCATGAAAGTATCTGGACCATTCATTCAGTTCAAGAACTGAATAATCTGTCCTTTAATTGATATTGCGATGTACACATGAAATAAGTGTTAATCAACCGCACTTCTATGAAGCCTTTCGCTACATTCGTTTCACTACTGTTTCTCCTGACAAGCTGTGCGCTGTTCCGTCACCAACCTGAAGGAACTCAGTTTAGTTTTGAGTTTGAAAACGAAACGTATCAAATTCTTGGATATATGTCAGAAGAGGGGCAATCGGCTAACTTTTTAGTAAAACGTGAAGGTGATCAAACCATTTTTCGCGCAATTGATCGTGATCAAAATGGAATTATAGACCAGATTATTACCGGCTCAGTTGGCCTTCAGGAAGCTAATGAGATCTACAAAGAAGGAATACGTCAGGCGCGCGAACTGGGCAAGCACAAGGAAATTGAGCGCTTCAGGGAGTTTGAACATACATATCGTGAGTATCGGCTACTGGTGCAATCCTATATTCCTGACACCGATAGCTACATTAACCGTTTCATAATTACAGACCTGAACCGAAACATCATTTCTGTTGCCTGGGATGATGAAAGCGACGGCCTCTTGACCCGAATTGAATCCGGAGATATTGACCTTCAAGCCGCACAAGCTCTCTATGAACGCATACTTTCCCGCGCAGCAGATAATTACAGAATTGAGACCAATATGAATGGAAGATATGTAATCACTACCGGCAGACCGGCTGATGTACAGATTATACGGTCCGTAAATCGCCACTCTAAGTGACATATATTCACTGCAATATTACACTTGATTTCGATTGATGTACCGAACTTAGATTTAAAGCCATTCGGCCAACCAATTCATGAGAATTTTATCCCAAAAACTGAGACTACTGCTTTTGTTAATCCTACCCTTTTAGTATTTATAGGTTCAACACCAATAGTGTCCTAAACATCAGAAAAATTTGCTCAAATCCAATTCTCATGGCC
>CAZXYQ010000012.1:0-39493 GCA_964644975.1 uncultured Rhodohalobacter sp. | reverse complement strand
CTCAGGCTTCCGGTTTGGGGCCCCTGTAATTGAACGGCATATCAAACTTCTCTTTAGAACGGATCTGCCCGTGCTCAGCCTCATACTTTCTGAGGTTTTCATTTAGCGCATTGGCCAGACGTTTTGCATGATCGGGTGTTAGCACCATCCGCTTCACCACTTTTGCTTTTGGAACTCCCGGCATCATCGAGATAAAATCAAAAACAAATTCTGAAGGTGAATGTGTGATCATCACAAGGTTGGAGTAAGTACCTGTAGCCTCCTCTTTACCCAGTTCAATCTCTATCGGCTTGCCTTTTTTCTTATTCGGTTTTGGATCCATTCGTCTTCTGTTAAATTAAGTATTCAGTTCATCTCGTCCTGTTAAAAGCTATCACTGCTAAAGATTTATCCCCGCTGTGATATTACTCTATAAAACCTTTTTCCCGCATCCAGTCGTCGTTGTAGATTTTGGAAGTATAGCGTGTGCCGCTGTCCGGCAGAATTACAACCATTAGATCATCTTCTCCAAGCTTATTTTTCCTCGCATATTCAACAGCACCATACATTGCCGCTCCGCATGATCCACCAATAAATAACCCCTCTTTTTTAGCGAGATCACGGGTCATTAAAAATGCTTCTTTATCATTTACCTGCTCAACAGCATCAATCATATCAAAATCAACATTGCCGGGAATAATATCTTCGCCAATCCCTTCCGTCAGGTACGGTTTGATTTCGTTCTTGTCGAACTTACCCGTTTCATAATAAACTTTGTAGACAGAACCAACGCTGTCCACGCCGATTACTTTTATATCAGGATTCTTCTCCTTCAGGTATTTGGCCGTTCCTGAAATAGTTCCGCCCGTTCCCATACCCGCCACATAGTGAGTAATCTTTCCTTCTGTCTGTTCCCAGATTTCAGGGCCCGTGGTTTCATAATGAGCTTTCGTATTGCTCAGGTTATCATACTGGTTGGGATAGTACGAGTTGGGAATCTCTTCACTGAGACGCTTTGCAACCGAATAATAGCTTTCAGGATCTTCAGGCTCCACATTTGTGGGGCAGACACGCACTTCAGCGCCCAGCGCCCTGAGAAGATCAATTTTTTCCTGACTCTGTTTATCTGTCGTTGTAAAAATACAGTTATACCCTTTCACGGCCGCAGCAAGCGCAAGACCCATACCGGTATTACCGGATGTGCCCTCAATGATTGTTCCACCGGGTTTAATCCATCCTTCTTTTTCAGCATCCTCAATCATTTTGAGCGCTATTCTGTCTTTGATACTCTGGCCCGGATTCAGATATTCAACTTTTGCCGCAATGGTTAGCGGCAAATCACTTCCTACTTTCTGTAATTTAACGAGCGGTGTGTTACCTATCGCCCCCAATATCGAATCGTGAATCATTTCTTTAATATCATTTGGATGTTGCTTTTCAAACTCCTTCAAAGATATAAAAATTGCGGCGTCATAGAAGGATGTATTTCAATGTAAAATGCGTACTTTTGTAAAACTGCTAATAAACTACCTCGAGATAGAGTCCACGAGGTATCAACTTAGAATCCATAATTTTTTGATCAATATATAGGTTTTGTCTGGAGTGTCACCCTTCTCCCGAAGGGATCCCTGCGGAGGAAGGGGGCAATGGGGGATGACCTTCTGTGCTTAAAATAATAAGAAATGGTCACTTCCGAACTCAGAGAGTCATCCCCCAGCTCTCTCCGTTCGCTTCCGCCCCGCCAGCCGGCGGGGGGACTTTTATCTTTTCCGACCCAGAGGATCGGGGAATTAAACCACTTATGAATTAAACCATTCCGCATAAGCGTGAATTATACATCTCTACTCCTTTTAATCTTTATTACTCAATCTGCGATCAGCAGCTTCTACAGCGACCATTCTGCTGATCCCCCCATACTGCAGATAGATCAGGCAGAAGCGGTCAGAATTTCTCTGTTTGAACTCGACCCGCCCGGCACGATAAGAGTCACTACCGACAGCTCCGATGTCAATATCTATTCTGAAGAATCAGAAATCAATCTTTCCGGCCTTTCATTAGATCTGAATCTAAACCTGTCCGGCGGGATAATGTACCTGGAAACCGCCGGTATACGCCAGCCGGTTGATTCACTGAAGATCAGATCTCACGCAGAGCCTGCCCGCGTTATTACCGAAGAATTTGGCTACCGGTACTATAGCGGAGAGATGCTTTTAAAACCTAACAGAACCTTGAGTGGGTTATCAATCATCAACACGGTAGATCTTGAAGAGTACATCGCCTCCGTTGTGGGCAGCGAAATGAATTTTGAAGAACCTGACGCACTGAAGGCCCAGGCAGTGGTTTCACGCACCTACGCCCTCTGGTCGATAGCGCGATCTCCCTACACCGATTTCGATATGCGCGATTATGAATCGAACCAGATGTACGTTGGCCATATTCAGGACAAACCCCATTATGCCAAAGCTGCCCGGGACACACGCGGCGAGATCCTCACCTGGAGCGGTCAGCTCATATTGGCGGTCTACTCCAGCACCTGTGGCGGAACAACAGCCAATAATGAGGAGGTTTGGGACGGGTTGCCCCACCCGTACCTGAAAAGTCAGCAGGATGGTATCATGTGTACCGCATCACCTCACTATGAGTGGTCCTATTCGGTAAGTCTTGCTCAATTGCAGGAGATCATCCGTAAACAGTACGGGTTCAGCTTTGTGGATCAGGAGTTTGAAAGAACGACTTCCGGCCGCATTAACCGTATTTTTTTAAAAGACCGGGCCGGTGAAGTAATACAATTTTCCGGTAATGAATTCAGACTCTTTCTCAACGACATTTTTGGGCCTAGAGCGGTTCGAAGCACAAATTTTGAATGGAAAGAGGTAGCCGGGACGGTTACATTCTCGGGAAAAGGACTTGGTCATGGTGTAGGCATGTGCCAGTGGGGAGCGAAGGGATTCGCCGAAACCGGCTGGTCATATAAAGATATACTCTCTTTTTACTTTAGTGGTGTGAAAATCGTAAATTTAGACACTATCCATTCTAACCAACTACCACTTTACCCATAAGCATGTTCTTAAAACAAAGTAAACCAAAAGATTACGACTGCGGCTACAATTTAGATTTGATGATTGCGGCTATTCCCAATATCGAAGATCATGGCGAGAGGCTGAAATACGCCAAGCGCGTTGTTGGCCTGATTAAGCAAAGCCACCCTAACTGGGTTAAAAAGAACGGCCAGAGTGAAATGGCATGGGATTATTTCTTTGAACTGGCTGAGTTCGACCCAACTGAATACGGCATCCAAAATCCTTTTAAAACAGGACAACCCGACGACGCAAAATAGCTCCTGGCCGACAAACACGAATTTATTGGCGGATTGCGACGATAACGGATAAAAGATGCAGATCTCCTCTCTGATTCACTCTGTTTCGCATCAGAAATCCGGGGCAGACAAACGTCTCATAACCTATTCAGTACCAAAGAGTAACAAGAGTGTAAACTTCTGTAGTATTAATTATTTTACTTTGGAATGATAAACTTTCAATTTATATTGAAAGTTATAAATAATCACCTGTCTGACTAAGCATGGCTACTACAGACCGATTTCCAAAAACGACTACTAAATTTATAGAAACGCTCGACAGCAGCTCGTTTAAGGCATTCTTACATGCTCTTTCACAGGAAAAAGACAGGAAAGACCGGCTCATTTCCATTACCCTGCCTATCGCACCGATCGATCCCCTTGTGGCACTCGAACAGCACGCCGACTCTCAGGATAAATTTTACTGGGATCACCCCGACAATCAAATTTCGATCTCCGCCGCCGGCAAAATCGCAGAGTTAAAGTCGACGGGGTCAAACAGGTTTGATGATATAACCAAGAAAACACGTGAGCTTAAGAATACTATCTCGGCATACACTTCAATAAGCCACAATATGGCCGGGCCACTCTTTTTGGGTGGGTACTCTTTTGGTGATCATAATGTGGGCCACATTTGGAAACGGTTTGGGGCTGCCCGTTTTGTACTACCCGAGTGGATTCTTGTGAAAAGTGGCCATAAGCACATGCTAACGCTTATTCTGGAGCGTAAGTCTAAAAAAGTGCACGATATCTACATGGAAATCATTGAACGGATCACTGACTTTTTGAATATCGCCGGAAGGCATCATTATCATTCGGATAGAGCTTGTTCTTATCCAAACATTTTGTGCAACATGCAGTCGGCAACAGACAAGCTGTCCTGGCTCGATCGTGTTCAAAGAGCCAAAGAACTAATTAAAGAGAATGAATTTGACAAAATAGTGCTGGCACGGTCGGTCGAAATGGAGTCGAAGCACAATATAAGTCCAACCTTGCTCAGCTACAGTCTGAGGCAGGCTTATCCTGAGTGCTACAACTTTATCATTCAGATTGATAAAGAAACTTCCTTTATCGGTGCAACCCCTGAAAGACTGGCTTCCTTCGAAAATGGAATTTTTAAAACGGAAGGGCTCGCCGGAAGTGCTTCGAGAGGGAAAAGTGCATCTGAGGATGCAGCCCTCGCGCGATCTCTGATGGAGAGTGAAAAAGACCTGGAAGAGCACCAGTTTGTAGTCCGTTCTATCGACAGTACTCTGGCTCCTTACAGCTACCGGGTGGAGCATCCGAACCAGCCACAAATCAAGAAGCTAAACAACGTACAGCACCTCTTTACCCCAATATCGGCATCGATCAAAAGCGGCTTTCAAATACACGATCTGGTAAAACAGCTGCACCCCACGCCCGCCGTGGGAGGATTCCCGAAAGAGCGCGCAACACCGTTCATTCAGGAGATTGAACAAATAGAACGCGGTTGGTACTCAGCCCCTGTTGGTTGGTATAACCTGAACGGGTGCGGAGAATTTGCCGTGGCTATACGAAGTGCACTTCTTCATAAAAAAAGAGCCTACCTGTTTGCGGGGTGCGGTATCGTTGAGAACTCCGACCCGGAAAGCGAATGGGAAGAGACGCTGATGAAATTTCAACCGATGACAACAGCGCTGAACGACCTATAATAACCGCATGCTTTCACCCTTCGAAACGGCCGCCATCCTGGTCCAGTCACTCTATTTACAAGGCCTCCGACACGCGGTGATTTCACCCGGCAGCCGGTCCACACCGCTTACGCTCGCGCTTGCACAGCATGAGGGGTTCAGAAAAAAGGTCGTTCTGGATGAACGATCAGCTGCATTTATAGCGCTGGGGATTGGAAAAGAGACCGGCTTGCCCGCAATTCTCGTCTGTACTTCGGGCACAGCCGCCGCCAACTACTTTCCTGCTATTGTGGAGGCGAAACAGTCGGGTGTGCCGATGGTGGTGTTAACAGCAGACCGGCCTCCTCATCTGAGAGGCATTGGCAGTTCACAAACTATTGACCAAATAAAGCTCTACGGCGATCAGGCAGTCTTTTTTCACGAAATAGGTGAAGCCGATAACGATGACAGAGATCGTAAAAGAGTTCAGTTTGCCGCTAAGCAGTCGGTTGAAGAGTCTGTTCAAAAAGGCGGCGCAGCACATCTGAACCTTCCCTTTCGAAAACCACTGGAACCGACAGACGAGCTGCTTAAAACCGTGCGCGCTCAGAATAAACAACAAGTCCAACACTTTTTAAAAGCGGAGCCTGCAGCAACAGCATCTCTCAACCTATCGACACAGGTTACAGATTTGATTAACAACTCCGCTAAACCGCTTGTGATTGCCGGGCCTTCGAACAGGCACCATTCCAATGAAATTGCCGCATTACGCATAGCAGAAAAAATTGGGGTACCTGTAATTGCAGAACCGGGATCTCGCTTCAGCACTCATTCGCTGCGTGTTCACAGGTATGAACAGTTTTTGCGAAATCCTGAAAGTCGCGCTTCTCTCCGCCCCGATCTTATTTTGCGATTTGGTGACCAGCCCTTCACAAAATCAATACTGACCGCCCTCGAAGAGTGGCAGGATGTGAGTACGGTCTGGTTCAGCTCCAGAAATTCGTGGCAAGACACCGAAATGAGTGTCGATCATATTGTTCAATTGCGGCAGGAAGATGTTTTGAACACAGATTCGATCAGAAAGCGCAAAACAAATTTTTATCAGCGCTGGCAAGAGGCAGATTCAAAATCTGAATCGTCACTTAAGCTCATTTTAAATAGCGAAGGAGCTCTTTGTGATGGTCATGTTTTCCATCACCTTCCATCTTCTTTAGATAATGAGTGGAACATCATGCTGTCGAATTCATTGCCTCCACGCGATGCTGCACTGTTTGCAAAGCCAGGACAAAACGTCATCGTTAACCGGGGAGCTGCAGGAATCGACGGGATTTTGTCAACAGCCATTGGCGCGGCAGTTTCAACCGGTTCACCCACCTGTGCGGTTCTCGGGGATCTTGCATTTTTACACGACTCCAACGCGCTGCTATCCTTAAACAAGGTAGATTCACCTTTCTTGATTGTTGTGATCAATAATAATGGCGGAAATATATTTAAAATGCTCCCGGTATTTCAGCAAAAAGAGACGTTCAGCCCGTATTTTGAAACTCCGCAACAGGCCAGTATTGAACATTTAACAATAGCGCACGGTATCGGTTATCGCGCTATCAAAAGCAGGGATGAACTGAGCCGATTTACCGTTGATAATATTCGGCCGGGCAATCCGCTGCTTATAGAGTGTGTAACAGATTCTGAAGCTGGCATGGCGATGCGGAACGGGCTATGGAACAGTTAAAACCTGAGTTCGATTGTTAAATCATGAACGTAAAAGTCCCCCTTAATAAAGGGCTCCTCTTTTATCCCGCGCCAGCTGGTGTTTTTTCAGTCCCGACTTTCGGGGCGAGAATGAGGGGGATGTTCATCAGATTTATGGAAAATTCGATGGACACCCCTCTAAATTTCAATACGCTTACGCTACGTGTTCAAAAGATGAGCCCCTTGTTAGGGGAGACTTCTTGTTTGATTATTAAAAAGTATTATTTATCTACCTGAGGTTTAAATGAAGCTTTTCTGCAAAGGAACCTATTACCATCTGACGATTCATCAGAACAAGCGACCGCTCCCCTATCTCCTCCTCTTTCACGGCTTCATGGGATCGTCTAAAGCTTTCAAACCGTTAGCGGGGCGGCTGCTGCAGAGCTGTAACCCGGTCACCATTGATTTGCTGGGACACGGCTCCACTATTGCTGAAAATGATCCAGAACGCTTCACAGCTCATAGACAGGTGAATGATATCGTTTCACTGCTCAACCGCCTTCAGCTGCCAAACCTGTTCCTCTACGGGTACAGCATGGGCGGACGTCTTGCTCAGCAACTGGCAATTTTTGAACCTTCCCGTTTTTCGGGCCTCATACTTGAAAGTACCCATTGTGGAATTACCGAGCGTACTGAACGGGATAAACGGGCAGAATCAGACAAAATACAAGCGAAAGAAATTGAGAAAAACTTTGAAAGATTTTTAGAGCACTGGGTGTCCCTCCCCCTTTTCGAATCACCCGAAGGTGCGTCACATTTTAATTACAGGCCTGTTTTAAGCAGTCAAAAACCAGAACTTATGGCCGCTTCGCTGGTTGGTTTTGGGGCGGGTTCCATGCCTCCTGTGTGTGATAAGCTCAGATCTCTGAATATACCACTGGGAATGATTGCCGGGTCAACAGATCAGAAATATGTTGATAAGATGGGCAAAATAGCCCAACTTTGTCCTGGTGCTATTTTTAAAATTATCGATACTGCCGGCCATCGGGTGCATGCTGATCAGCCGGAAGCAACCGCCAAATTTATAACTCAATTTTTAGAAGATCATGGCTGACTGGAAAACCGTTAAAGAGTATAAAGATATCACCTATAAAAAATCAGATGGCGTTGCGCGCATCGCAATAAACAGGCCAAATATCCGAAATGCCTTTCGTCCTCAAACACTTTTTGAGCTGGAAGAGGCGCTGATCGATTCACGAGAAGATACTTCGATTGGCGTGATTCTGCTCACGGGTGAAGGCCCGGCCGATGATGGAGTCTGGTCGTTCTGCTCCGGCGGTGATCAAAAGGTGCGGGGTAAGCGTGGTTACGAGGGCGGCGACGGCGTGCAGCGGCTCAATGTGCTGGATATCCAGCGCCTGATACGCTTTATGAGCAAAGTTGTTATTTGCGTGGTTCCGGGTTGGGCCGTCGGCGGCGGGCACAGCCTCCATGTTGTCTGTGATCTAACAATCGCCAGTAAAGAGCACGCTATCTTCAAACAGACTGACGCAGATGTTGCCAGTTTTGACGGCGGATTTGGATCAGCGCTGCTTGCCCGACAAATCGGCCAAAAACGGGCACGCGAAATATTCTTTCTTGGACGCAGCTACTCGGCACAAGAGGCGTACGAAATGGGGATGGTAAACGAAGTGGTTCCGCACGATGAGCTTGAAGATACCGCCTTTCAGTGGTCACAGGAGATTCTTGAGAAGAGCCCCACCGCCATACGGATGATCAAATTTGCTTTTAATCTGATTGACGATGGAATGGTGGGTCAGCAGGTTTTTGCGGGCGAAGCGACCCGGCTCGCCTACATGACCGATGAAGCCGAAGAGGGACGAAACGCCTTTCTCGAAAAACGAAAACCCGATTTTAAGAAATATCCCTGGCTCTCTCTCTGATATCCTCAGTTCGATTCTGAATTCATATAAAATTATCAACAAGAACCCTCCCCCTCCCATGGGAACTACGGCCGGGACCAGTAAAGCACTGGCAGGAGAGACTATCTCCCTTATTCTCGCTCCGAAAGTCGGGACTGGAAAAACCGAACTCAGACTCCTAAGTGAGAATAGAATCTGAGATAAAATCAGGAATAATTCCGCTTGAATTAATTTTCATTTCCACGCTTTCCGGGCGCGTATTTCCGGAAAGTACGAGTAAGGTTTTCAGACCAAATTTATTGCCTCCAAGAATGTCCGTATGAAGTGTATCACCAACCATCAGAATGTCACCCTTTGAGTAGTTCCCCATTTTGTTGATGTCATCGTAGGCGTACATGAACATTTGGGAATCGGGTTTGCCAAACCGGATGAATTTTTGGTTCAACACAGACTCTATCAACCTTGATATTCCGCCAATTGCCACAGCTACATCGTTGTTTGAAATGGGGTAATACTTATCAGAATTTGCCACAATCACCGGCAGGTTTTTACGCCTGAGAAAATTGATTGTTTTGTTGATACCGGCGTGCCAGTCGAATCCCTCATCATCCAGAAATACGAAAGCAAGAATGTCGTCAATATCATCCAGGTTGATATCGTTAACGGCTACCGGTTCCAAGCCAAACTGAAGAAAGTACCGTGCTGATTCAGGCGTACCGAGATAGGCGATTTTTCCAGTCTTTACTTTCAGCTCTAAAAAGTGTCTGGCCAGCATACCCGAGGTTATCACCTCCTCATTTTTCAGGTTTATTAGCCCAATTTTTTCAAACATCTCAACCTGTCCTTCCTGGCTTCGAGAGGCATCATTCGTCAGCACTCTGAATATTTTCCCCTCATCGCGTAAATGATTGATGGTGGATTGAACTCCGTTGATCAGACCCTGGTGGTTTTTCAAAACCCCGTAAGAATCAACAAAAATCGCTTTATAATCTTTAGCAATCGACCTAAACGATACTTTTTCCATAGTTTATTTTAATCAAATAATTCTTTTAGCAGGTAGTCGGCGTCAAATTTCTCTTCAATAGTGGGAAGATGATGGTTATATGCTTCTTGCTGAAGCCTGTTGGAGAATACTTCATGAAAGAAATAACGCCCATACTTAACCACATAGTTCAACAAAAAGAAACGGTAGGTTTCGGGAAGGTATCGAATCTCTTTTTCCGTAAGAGGATACTCTTCATGATACGCTTTTAGAAAAATAACGAAGCGCGGCTCCATAAATCTGTCAATATCGTAGCTGAATATGGTTTTATCTCCCACACTTGATACGATTCTGCTGAAGAAGTAGAAATCCATCATTCGGGAGCTGACCCGAAACCAGTCATAATCCCACCTTGAATGAAGCACCATATTACCGGTAACCGAAAAGTTGCCGATGTTCCAGTCAACAAAAACCGGTATGTTATCTAAGTTTTCCGTCTCCAGTTTTGCTGTATTATCGAGAAATTTGTGGCACTGTTCACGAATCAGATCGAGATGCATCCGATGATCGTGCTGGCCAAGGCTGGTTTGCAGAATCCTGAGCAGATGCTCGATATCTATCTGCATCGTTTTAGAAGAGGGAGGCAGTGTATTTTTTACGCTGAAGCACGCCTGATGAAATTGAGCAAAGGTTTTTGCAAGTTTCTTAATTTGATCCTCATTCAGACGTTTAGGCGGCTTTTTTCGAACACGCATCGGCCTGTAGAAAACAATCCATGCATCCATGAGCCGGTCTGTATGGCGATGCACAAAAAGCTCATTTCCTTTAATCAGAGATCTCGCCAGCACATTTTCGAACGGAGCAGGTAAATTATTCGAAAGAGAGTTGATAATGCTGTGGTCTTCAACAAAATGTTCAAATTTTCCAAAATACGAGAGTTTCGCAATAATAATATTATGGTCGGAAAATTTAATTCTGTAGACATGATTTGTAGAAACCTTGGCACTGATATCGTCGATTCTTACAATCCGTTTCGAATGATCATAGTGCTTAACGGCTTCTCTTACAATCCCTATAAAATCAATTTGATTCATTAAACAACATTGAAGTTTTCAAAATACGATTACGTTTGTAACTCAGTCAGACACAGTTTCAAGCGTGGTTAAATTAACCCAATTTTTACTGCCGCACAATTCTGTGACAGGTACGATTACTTCTCACCTAATCTCGCAACAATTTTTCAAATCCAAAATTTTGTGCAAATAAAAAGCCCTGACTCCTAAGAGCCAGGGCTTGTATAGATGTACAGTTTAGTAAATCCGGTTACGACTTTACCTTTCTGACTGTCTTGATAATCCGTGAAGCTACTTCGTAGGGACACGCATTTGATGCTGGTCTGCGGTCTTCAAGTCGGCCTTTCCATCCGTCTTCGATTGTAGAAATTGGAATTCGAATTGAAGCTCCGCGATCTGAAACGCCATAGCTGAACTTATCTATCGACTGTGTTTCGTGCTTTCCTGTCAGACGCTTGTCATTATCGGCACCATAAACCGCGATGTGCTCCTGAATATGTTCTCCAAATGCATTACATATTTTCTTCATGTTCTCCTCACCACCGGTATCGCGCATAAAACCGTTTGAGAAGTTTGCGTGCATTCCGGAACCATTCCAGTCTGTATCACCAAGAGGTTTAGGGTGATAATCTACCGCAATGCCGTATTTACGCGCTGTGCGTTCAATAAGGTAGCGGCCCACCCAAATTTCGTCACCTGCCCGGGCAGCACCCTTGGCAAAAATCTGAAACTCCCACTGACCTGCTGCCACTTCGCCATTGGTTCCTTCAACATTCAAACCTGCTTCCAGGCAAATGTCCAGGTGTTCATCAATAATCTCTCGACCAAACACGTTTCTAGCACCTACACCGCAATAGTATGTGCCCTGGGGTGCAGGATATCCGCCGGCCGGAAATCCAAGCGGCAAGTTTGTTTCGGGATCTACAAGAAAATACTCTTGCTCAAAGCCGAACCAGAAATCAGTATCATCTTCATCAATTGCGGCTCTGCAGTTCGTTGAATGAGGTTTGCCATCAGCGGTCAGAACTTCAGTCATTACAAGATACCCGTGTTTCACGGCAGGATCAGGAAAAATTGCAACAGGTTTTAACAAACAGTCAGATGAGCTGCCTTCAGCCTGAAGCGTTGAACTTCCGTCAAATGCCCAAATCGGTGCATCTTCAAGTTTTCCGCTAAAGTCGTGCTCCACTCTCGTTTTGCTTCTGAGATTTTGAGTGGGTTCGTATCCATCAAGCCAAATGTATTCGAGTTTAGAGTATGCCATTCGTAAATAAGTGTTTAGTGGTTGGATGAAAAATTTTAAGAATTTTGAGTCCGGAAACAGGAATTAACTCCAATGGATTTTCGTGTAAGGACTTCAAAAGATTAAGCCATTTTGTTTGTTGACTTTCAAAACAGTGAGAAAGATATTGACCAAAGGAATATTAACAAAATTTTTTTAGTCAATAGCGCAAGAAATATTTATTAAAAAAATAACAACACACATAATTATTAATATTTTACCGTAGAAGCGCTTCCTGATAAATTAATTTAAGTTTAAGCATTACTTAAGGAGCTCTATCTGAATTTTTTTAGGGGAACCAATAATCCCTATCTTCCTATTGAGATATTCTATGGAATCAAAACTCTTCATAAACTATTGGAATTTAAGAATTTTACTCTTTGGCTGAGCGCATCGCGTCCAAAAACTCTCGCAGCGGCTGTGGTGCCTGTAGTAACCGGTGCATCGATCGCCTGGAATCACGAGCTATTCAGGGCTGACACAACTTTTGTGGCTCTCTTTTGTGCTTTTGCCATTCAAATCGGCACCAACTTTGCAAACGACTATTTCGACTTTGTAAAAGGGGCCGATACCGATGAACGTCTCGGGTTTGAGAGGGCAACAGCAACCGGCCTAATCTCCCCAAAAGCGATGCGTAACGCAACAATACTATCCATGCTGATTGCCTTTCTGGCCGGACTCTATCTGGTTTGGGTTGGCGGCTGGATTATTCTTGTCATTGGTCTTTTTTCGCTGCTTTTTGGTGTCCTCTACACCGGAGGGCCCTACCCTCTTGGCTACAATGGACTGGGAGATATTTTTGTATTTATATTTTTTGGTATTGTGGCTGTAACCGGTACTTACTATGTAAACGCCCTTGAATGGTCTTCTGTGTCATTTTGGGCTTCTATTCCGGTGGGCGCCTTGTGTGTAAATATTTTGGTGGTAAACAATTTGAGAGATGTAGAACAGGACCGTGTGGCAAATAAGCGGACCCTTGGTGTTATTTTCGGTGAACGTGTACTCAAAATAGAGTATACCGCCATGCTGCTTTTATCTTATAGCACGCTTTTTTACATCCACCTGTTTACGCCTGTATCGTACTGGATCTACCTCCCGGTGCTCACGCTGATTCCCGCAATCAGACTGAACCGTACCGTCTGGAACAATATAGATAAACGTCTGCTGAATGGTACCCTCGGCAAAACCGCTTTATTGATGATGGCTTTCGGTATCCTCTTTTCCGCTGCATTCATAATCGATCTTTATGTTTAGCGTCTACAGATATAAGCTCTCTTTTAAACGGCCATTTGTGACGGGCGCAGGAACGTTTAAGCACCGTGAAGGAGTCATTCTTCGCTATCACGATTCATACACAGACAGGATATCGGAGGCAGCTCCCCTTCCGGGTTTTTCAAAAGAATCACTGTCTGATATTATCACGGTTCTAGCCGGTAATAGGCAATCTATACTCTCCTTTCTTTCGGATCCATTCGACTTGCAAACTCTGGCTCTTTTTACAGATAGCTTTTCCGACTTTCCCTCACTGCAGTGTAGCATCAGCATACTTGGAATGCAGGTTCTTGCTGATAGAAAAGACAGAACCGTTTCTGAACTGCTGGATCAACCGACAGAAAAATCTTTGAAGGTAAATGCGGTTGCGGGCTATTCTAATCCGCAGGATTTAAAAGAACGCGCAACTGCACTTTATAAGGAGGGATTTCGGGTAATTAAGTGCAAGGTACTTTCCGATCCCGGATATCTTCCTGATACCCTTTCCTATATTTCATCAATATATAGCGATTTATCATTTCGCCTCGATGCAAACCGGTCCTGGGCAAAGGAGAATGTTGTACGATTCACAAAACTGTTCTGCCATCTCCCGATAGAGTACATCGAAGAACCCACTATGCTCTACTCCGCTGAAGCGTTTGCCCGGATGGCAGAAGACTCGGTTTTACCACTCGCTGCTGATGAATCGATATCGCAGTTTGGCTTCAATTCATTCGCCGAACTGAGTTCACCACCCCCTTTTTTTATACTTAAACCGATGTTTCTCGGAAATTTAAACAACCTCTTTGCAACAATTAACCGTCGAAATCATCTTGTAAACAACCTGATCTTTACTACAGCACTTGAATCGGCGGTAGGAAGAAGAATAGTAGCCCAAATAGCCGGTATGTACGGCAACCCGAAAGCGGCACACGGTTTAAACACCGGCACGCTATTCAAAGATGATCTAATAGCCGATAAGCCCATATCAGCAGGCCAATACAGCCTGGATGGAATTCCGGAAGAATTTATTACATTTAAGTCACTGAACACTAATCATTTAGTAACTTTGTTTTGATATGACGCTACAGGACTACACATATCCCAAATTCTCTCTTCCTGGTGCGGAAAAAAGTTTTTTAGCGTCGCATTCTACAATCTACGACTATTCAAATCTTTATGGATTCTGTTCAAAATTTAAAGATATTAAGAAAGAGTATTCCATAACTCAGGACAGACCGCTGGCCCTGTTAAGTAAAAGCAGCGATGAACTTACCTTTCTTATTGCGGCCTGCTACTTGCTGAAGATTCCTTTTGTTGCGATGAATCCGGAACTGACCGACAATGAGCTTCAAAGGCAGACTAATTTGATTAAACCGGGTGTTTTTTTTGCAGACGAAGAAAATAGATGGAGAGTAAAAGAGTACAAATCCATAAGAATCCATAGCGATGATCTTAACCTGATTGCATCCGGAAATTCAATCAGCTCGCCCTCTTCCGATCCCGATGAACGGTTTGGGTATTTTTTTACTTCCGGCTCATCAGGAAATCCCAAAATTGTGCCGCTTAAAAGGCGACAGATCCAGTTTGCTGCTGCAGCTTCTGCAACAAACTTTAAGCCCGATAACGATCGATTTTGGTTACTATGCCTTCCTTTAAATCATATCGGCGGAATCTCTATTATTCTGCGATCCATTCTCTATCACTCCGCTATATTCAGAATGGATCGGTTCGATGAGCATCAGATCAGAACATTTTTGAGTGAAAACAGGCTCTTTCAGGTCGCTTCACTGGTTCCCACCATGCTGCTCCGGCTGCTGGAGGATCCTCTGTTCCAGCTTCATCTCGATTTTAAAGCACTTTTGCTTGGAGGCGGCCCCGTCCCGGATGGACTGATTGAACAGTCGCTTGAGCGTGGTATACCTATTGTATCGAGTTACGGCATGACCGAAACCTGCGCACAAATTGCAGCAAACCCAATACTGCAACCCCGCGGCATGTACTATCCAAAGAAAAGCGTTGGAGTCATTTTTGAGCCGAATCAGATACAAATACGGGATCCCGATACGGGCGAGGTTCAGCCAAAAAATGAAGTGGGACAAATTTGGCTGAAAGGTCCTCAGGTAATTGATGAGTATCTCGATTCCGCGCTAAATACCCGCTCTTTTGATACAGATGGATGGTTCAATACGGGAGATATCGGCCGTTTAAACCATCAGAAGCAGCTGTTTTTGAAAAGCCGTCGAATGGACTTAATCATAACCGGCGGTGAAAATGTAGATCCGGTTGAAGTAGAATCGATCCTTGAACAACTTGATGGAGTGCAAAAATCAGCCGTATTGGGAGTAAAAGACCCAAAATGGGGACAAAGAGTTGTAGCTCTTCTGGAAGTGCCAAATTCCTCAAATTTCAACTCTGCTACCCTTCCTACAGAGCTTAAATCTCGACTGTCGGGATATAAAATTCCCAAAGAGTACATTATCGTAAATAAAATTCCCGTCACCTCTTTAGGTAAAACGAAACGCGATCTCCTTTTTGAGCTGTACCGTAAACACTCTGTTAGATAATTGATAGCTCACCAAACCGGGTTATAAATAACGGTACACTGAACAGATGGCCCTGATTTTATAGTCCTCACTATCTATCATCATAAAACGGATCATTCCTCGTATTGACGAATAAAAGATTAAACTCTGATATTGAGGGCAATTCCCGATACATCTTTTACCAGTAGTTCGGTACCGGCTATCAGAAACAATAAACCTGTAATGAATAAATAATGTATATCTAACCTGCATTATTCACCAAGAAGTTTGGTAGTGGATAAGGCGTCTCGGAAATAGTGGCGGAAACGTCCGCCAGACGGTGGACTATTGAGTAAACCATTTTTGATATAACGCAGTCCAGGGGCAAATTTCTCTTCGTGGGAATCGCTTCGCTCGGTGCCCATGGCCTGACAATACGTTGAATAAAATTTTAATTTATGTTTGATATAACGTATCAATAAACAAAGTGGTAAAAACAAATCAACGAATATTTATGAATAATGCAGACTAAATTCATTGCTTAGAAAATCTTTTTAAAATTTCTTCAAAAATCTTTGTTTCTGTTCGTTGAGAATAGTTTATTTTGAAAACTATATTTGACTCTCCACATTGATATTCATGCAATCAGACCTATTTAAACCCGGCAATTCACCTCGCGATTTTAAGATTACGGACGACACCTACTATTTTGATGAAAATTATGGTTTAACAATAGAGATTAAAGATCAATTAGATGCGATTTCTCCCGAAGCGTTAAAGGGTAAGAAAGAGACAATTTCACACCTGGAGCGGCTCTGCGCTAAATACCCCGCTGTACCGTACTTTAAGAATCTACTGGGGGTTGCTTTCACAGCCTCTGGCCGGAAGATGAAAGCGGAAGAAATTTTGAATTGGACTATAAAGACTCACCCTGAATTTATTTTTGCAAGATTAAACCTGGCCACGATATACCTGGCAAACGGGCGTGTGAAAAAAATCCCGAATTTATTGGGAAAATCACTGAACCTGGGAGATTTCTACCCGGACAGAGATGAGTTTCATAAGAATGAGGTATTAAGTTATCTCCAGCTTGCAATCTCTTATTTTCTGTTCATTAATGATATTCATAGTGCTGAAGAAAGAATGGAGATGATGGAGGAAATTGATCCCGAAGCACCGTTTACCAATGAGTCCCGCAAGGAGATCATGACTTATAATATAAATTCACATACAGCCAGGGTTGCAGCAGATCAGGCTAAGAAAATCAGCGTTACGGATCGTGGGTATAGAACAGAGACCCAGACGAATCAAGAACCACAATTTACTCATCCTGAGATTGAACACCTCTATCGGTTTGGTTTTGATATTCCTGAAAATGTAATCCGGGAATTACTTGAGTTTCCAACTGAATCCCTTGTTCAGGATCTTGAAAGGGTGATCGAGGATGCGATCAACCGGTATGAATATTTTAAAGATGAAGTTGATCAAGACGGGTGGGATGATTCAGAATACACGTTTTCACTTCACGCTATTTTTCTTCTTGCAGAGATTGGCTGTGAATCATCATTGGATACCATCTTTGACCTGCTTCGGCAGGGCGATGAGTTTCTCAATTTCTGGTTCGGTTATGACCTGGAGATCTTTTTAAGATTCCCAATTGCAAAGCTGACCCTCAACAATTCAGAGGCGCTAAAAGAATTTGCCAAAGAGCCCAATAACTGCGCCGCGACAAGAAAAATCCCGGTTTCCGCTCTGGATATCATCGCCACCATCGATCCCGAGCGAAGAGATGAAGTATCTGACATTTTTAAAGAACTGTTACGGTTCCATCTCGACCGACTGGATGATGAAGCCGTCATTGATTCCGAGTTTTTAAGCTACCTGGTCTGGAGCTGCATCGACATTGGTGAAGAAAAACTCCTGCCCCTCATCAAATCGTTGTTTGAACAAGATTTAATCCTCGAAACGATGGTTGGCACCTACAGCGATGTTGTTAAAAGTATAAAAGAGAGCACACCCTATTACGAGAGTTTCCATTACTCTATCATGGAACACTATGATCATCTTATGAATAATTTCATGTTAGACCGGGGAATGCACACCGAAGGCGACGATATTTTTGAAGATAAACTATTCGAGTCCCTTTTCTTCAATTCGAAAAAGGATTCCTTTCCTGATTTTAAAGATGATAGCTTGTACGGTTTCGAAGGCAGACAACCCGTTTTCCCCGAAAAAAATCCATACAGAGATGTTGGGAGAAATGACCCATGCCCCTGCGGAAGCGGCCGTAAATACAAAAGATGCTGCCTGTAATGCGGGTCGCCTGACCCGCAAACTGAATTTTATTACAAACAACAAATTAATAAAAACCACGAGCGGACGCTCGCGGCAGATGAAGGTTGTAATCTCCTCTTACATCCGAAACGAGATAAATTTGTCGAAAAGCGGGGTTTTACGGCATTCATCGGGAGCATAACTCCAATCCGGTTTTTTCCCTGTCTTCCGGGTCTCCATCAGCCCAAACAGTTCAAGAGGTTTTATAACTATGCTGTAGAGCAGATCGCCGTAATCATTGCTCCAATAATGCGTTTCCATCACTTCCTCATAAACAGACGGAAGCAGAACATGGCCTGTAAGGTCTTCTATAGGAATCCACTTATCCGCCAGTTGCTGTGTGCGGTGCAGAATGTAGGGAACCGATTCCTGCAGATTGGGATAATCATAATACTTGTACGACAGATGTGAGATATTCATTTTCCGGAAATAGGTTATGAACAAATGACGGTAAAGTTCACCCGAACGTGAATTCAATGAATACTGCGCATTTTTTTTAATGCCTTTCAGCTTTCCCTTGTGCTTATGCAGCAGACCGGAAAGCTGCAGCAGAACGCGGCAAACATGCAGCAGCCACACATCATGCTCATTGATTACCTTGTTAAATTCCTTCACATTTTCAATGTATCCTTCGGGCCAGATACAGTCCGGAATCAGTTCCGAGATCGGCTTTCTCTGCATATTTCCCGTCTGCGTTAAACCGATCCCATCCTCTCTTTGCGCTTTGAGAAGTAACGTTCTTGAGTTTCGGAAGAAGATACCCTTTTCAAGCTCTGCTGCAGGCAGCTCACTGTTCAGCTGCACCGGGTTGTCGGCCTCTTCCCAGTCGGCGGAAAGCAGTTCAAACATGTCGGCCGGGGATAGTCCGCCCGCAGTTTTACGGAACTCATCCGTCAATTGATCGATATCAATACCGAGATCTGTTCGTATCGCCTCTTTCTCTTGTTCACCCAGACTATTATACCAATTTACAAATTCTTCTTGCGTTTCCGGGATCATACTCGCTAATTCGCCTTCAAGGAAGTTGTCAAAACTCAAACCTTCATCCAGATCAAATGGATCGCCATATTTTTCATTCATGTATTTGATCAATTCCTCTGGCGATAATCCACTCAGATCGCTGGAACTGTTCTCAAATCCTGTAATGATGCCGTTGTAGCCGCACTTCAGGCATTTCCAGCGAATCTGTTGTAGTTCCTGCATCCGCACGACTTCCACATCCCCCTGGCACATCTCAAATTCTCCTTTTTCCTCCACACAAAAATACTTGCAGAGAATCTTCTGCCCCGGCGGCACCGCAGTGGCCTCTTCCGTAAGCGTATGGTAATCTTCAAGCTCATACTGTTCATCAAAACTCAAAAACTGGAATTCATCGGAATGGACATCCGGGTAAGAGGAAAGGTCTACTTGTACATCAGGCTCTGGCATGTTGGGTAACTTTCTGAAATCGGGTTCGCATGTGATAGCGATAAGTAAGAACAAATGATATCAGATTCAATACCGATTTTTGGAGAGATTCGCGAAAGATCTGCCCCGAAGAATTTCGGAGAGACAGTGCGGATCTTGTAAACCGTTGGAATACAACCCAACTTTAATTATACTTGAACATATACTTGATTACATACTTCGTCCGTTTTACTCAATAAAAAGGTGATCACCAATGCCACAAATTTCACTTTACATAGATAAGGAAACCCTTAAAAAAGTGGAAAAAGCCGCTGATGCTGAAAAAACATCAATTTCCAAATGGGTTGGGAAACAGTTGAAGAAATCGCTGCAAGCCAGTTATCCGGAAGATTTTCAGAACCTGTATGGTTCAATCAGCGATGAATCGTTTCAGGTGCCGGAGCGAGAGCCGTTTGATGCCGATGCCAAACGGGAATCGCTGCCATGATTTTTCTGGACACAAATATTTGCATCCATTACCTGAAGGGAGAGCATCCCTCTATCCGTGAAAACCTGCTTGCCACGCCGCCGAACGAGATAAAAATACCGGTGATTGTTCACTCCGAACTACTTTATGGCGTACAAAAAAGCACACGAAAGATAGAGAACCGCCGCAAACTACAGGAATTTCTCATGCCGTTTGAGATCGTTTCTTACACCAAAAAAATGTCTGAAACATATGCTGAAATACGTGCCGATTGCGAGAGTAAAGGCGAACCGGTTGGTCCGAACGACCTTCTGATTGCAGCTACAGTACTATCAAATAATGGAACTCTTGCAACGCGAAACACAAGAGAGTTCAGCCGTATAGACGGTTTAAAATTAACTGAATGGTAATTTAAAATAATGATCACATACCAGAAGGACTTTAAACAGTTTAAAGCTGGTGATGTACTATCTCATGAGAAAGCCAACAAACGTTTTGATCAATGGATCAAAGAGAAAAAGACTGGACCTCAAGAGCAATATCTGACCGAACAAATATTCTCGAGTATTGGTATGAGAGAACCGGTTCAGTTGATTATTCTGTAATAACGCCGTTTTTCTTGAGAGGAAATAGCTATTGGAACGAGTCCCGACTGGAAACTGACTTTTTTACAACCTCGCTTTTTTTGTAAATACAAAACTGAAAGCCAGAAGATTTTTTAACGAATAAAGCACACGTTTCACGAATAACCAGATGATTGCTTTTGGTGGATGTTTAAATCAATGCTGATCTGCCAGAATTTATCGGTCTTGAAAATTCTGCCTCGTGAGGTTTCGGATCGATTACATGCGTGAAATGATCTGATTGTCTTGAATTCAAAACAATTGACTGAATTTTTGTTCTGAGTTCAAACAACTTTGGCCAACTGCTATGCAGCTATGCACTTTAACTTTAAACCTCCAAGGATTTTAAAACCTTGGAGGTTTAAAGTTAAAGGCTCAGACCTGACAGGTTTTGGAAACCTGTCAGGTCTTTTTATTTGGGGTGTTCAGGAACCCTAAGGTGGCCCCGTATACGCGGGGAAATACCTTTTAACTTGATGTCTGGCTTACCCCCGCTGAGGTGGTACCGCATACGTGGGGATAGACCCCGTTGCAGGGATCGGAGTAATAGCCCCATACAGGTGGCCTCGTGAACACGGGGATAGACCCTCCGCAGAGAGAAAAAAGGGAGTGAGAAAAATTGGTGTCCTAAAGCGGTTTCGGCCGATTCCCAATCACAAATGATATCGGCCGAAGTCTCAATTCTTGTCTTTTTATACCCTTCAAAGACATGGCGATTTACGAATACCCGATTAAAACTTATTGATCTGTTTTCCCTATAGTTTCTCAAACTAAAAACCCCGGCTGATGCCAGGGTTTGTTAATTATAGGAATTCAACCCTCCAAGGGTTCGCAACCCTTGGAGGTTTTTTTTTAAAGACGATCTATTAAAGCATCATCGATAGCGGATTTTCGAGCATCTGACGCAATGTATTCAGGAACATTGCTGCTTTGGCTCCGTCCACAATCCTGTGGTCACTGCTCAGTGTTATCTTCATCCTTTTACCGGGCATTACTTCACCGTTTTTAACAACCGGTACGTCCCTAATGGCCCCAACGGCAAGAATACATGCGTTTGGCGGATTAATGATAGCTGTGAACTCTTCAATTCCAAACATTCCGAGATTAGATATCGTAAATGTACTCCCTTCCATCTGTTCGGGCTGGAGTTTTCGATCGCGCGCAAGTCCGGCAAGCTCTTTGGTTTCAGCAGAAATTTGCCTCAGATTTTTCTTATCGGTGTGCCGGATAACAGGGGTCATCAATCCATCATCGATCGCAACAGCTACGGCCACATTTACATCGCCATGCTTTCGAATCACGTCATCAAGCCATGATGAGTTTACGTCCGGATGACGGCGAAGTGCGGCAGCTGATGCTTTTACAATTATATCGTTGAAGCTGATTTTCACATCGCTTACTTCATTTAGTTTCGCACGGGCGTCCATGGCCGGTTCCATATCCACATCAATCGTTTCATAGAAATGCGGATTTGTGAATTTACTTTCAGACAGTCGGCGGGCAATGGCTTTTCTCATCTGAGATATTTTAACATCCTCAGATTCTGCATCTTCGAAAGATGGCACGCTGGCTTTGCTTTCCTTCTTCTCAGACGGTTTGTAATCCTCTATATCCCGTTTAATCACGCGACCTTCAGGACCTGAACCTTTGACATCGGTGAGGTCAATACCTTTCTCTTCGGCCATTGAGCGGGCAAGCGGAGAGGCTTTTACCCGGCCGTCATCACTTGAAGGTTTTTCGGTGTCAGCTTTTGACTTCTTTTTACCGCCTTTTTTATCAATTCCTTCAAGTATAGGGTCGAACGTTTCTTTTTCTTCTTTTTTCTCTTTGCCGTTACTTTTTTCTTCTTCTTTAGACTCTTTTTTCGCCGGCTCTTCTTTTTCATCTTCAGTATCAGATCCTGAATCGCCCAGAAGATCACTAATATCTTCACCCTCTTCACCAATAATCGCCATGGTGCCGCCAAGAGGTACTGCATCCCCCTCTTTTACAAGTATTTTTAAGATTGTGCCGGCATCAAAAACCTCAACTTCCATTGTGGCTTTGTCGGTTTCGACCTCAGCAATAATATCGCCCGATTCAACTTTATCGCCCTCTTTTACATTCCAGGAGGCAATTACACCCTCTTCCATGGTGTCACTCAGCTTCGGCATTTCAATTTTTTCGGCCATAGTCAGTCAGTTTGTCAATTATTTATATGGATACTGTTAATAGGTGTCCCAAACATTAGTAAGTGATCCGGCAAAACGCAACGGAAATGGAAAGACAATTCTTCCACTTCAATGGGTTTTATCAATTCACTTTTGGTACGTTACTGCTTTTACTGCTTCAACGATGTTTTTTGCATCGGGCAACCAGAGATCAAAAAGCGGTTTTGAAAACGGAGCGTTCACATCCGGCAGTGTAACCCGTTGAACCGGGGCATCGAGATAATCGAAAGCTTCACGTTGAATCAAAAATCCTACCTCGGAAGCCAATCCACCAAACGGATGTGATTCATCTACTACCACACAGCGGTTGGTCTTTTTAACCGATTCGATAATCATTTCTATATCGAGTGGCTTAATTGTTCTCGGGTCTATAATTTCCGCTTCAGTTCCATTTTTTGCCAGCTCCTTTGCCGCATTTTTTGCGATATGATACATTTTGCCCGTAGCTACAATCGTCACGTCGTCTCCTTCGCGCTTAATCTTACCTTTACCAATCGGTATCGTGTAGTCTTCCGCATCAGAAACTTCTCCTTTAAGTCCATACATCTGTTCCGATTCCATAAAGAGTACGGGATCGTCATCGCGAATTGCGGACTTTAATAGTCCTTTCGCATCGCCGGGCTCGGATGGATATATTATTTTCAAACCCGGAAACATCGCATACATCGAATCGTAAGCCACAGAATGTGTTGCCCCGAGCTGCCCGGCTGAAGCGTTGGGCCCGCGAAATACAATGGGAGTAGATACCTGCCCTCCAAGCATATACCGAGCTTTCGATGCGTGGTTTATAATTTGATCTGCGGCGAGTACCGCAAAATTGAACGTCATAAATTCAACAATCGGCCGCAGTCCGTTCATTGCAGCTCCCACACCAATACCGGCAAACCCGAGCTCAGAAATAGGAGTATCAATAACGCGTCTGAAACCATATTTATCGAGCAATCCTTCAGTTACTTTGTAGGCTCCGTCATATTCAGCAACCTCTTCGCCCATGATAAATACCGTATCATCGGTTTCCATCTCCTCATCAATTGCTTGCCGGAGTGCTTCTCGAAATTGTAATTCAGCCATTTTTCAGCTTTTAGTTAGTTAAATTAAGATTTATTGACAACTGGATAGTAAGGATTACTTGTGAAAATGAGGTTCGCCCGCATACATGTCTTCATACAACGCCTCATCATCAGGAAACGGTGATTCTTCAGCAAATTCAATTGCTTCAAGCACCATATCTTCCACTTTGTCCTGAATCTCTTCGATCTCTTTCTTCGTGTTGATATCCTTATCCAGGATGTATGTTTTAAGGCGCTCAATAGGATCCACGTTCTGGTACGTTTCGAGCTCCTCTTTGGATCTGTATTTCTGAGGATCAGACATTGAATGCCCCCTGTACCGATAAGTTCTGATCTCTACAAACCATGGCATGGAGTCTTTCCGAACCTCTTTGGAGATCTTTTTCATATTCTCGTAAACTGTAAACACGTCCATCCCATTAAGCACGGTGTTTTTCATTCCATAGCCGTTGGCACGTTCATAAATTTCGTTCACAGTATGGCGGTGAGCCGCGGTACCCATGGAATATCCGTTATTTTCTACAACGTAGATAGCGGGCAGCTTCCAGAGCTGACTCATATTGAGCGTTTCATGCAGTGCGCCCTGATCTACAGCTCCATCACCCAGAAAACAGGCGGTTACCCTTCCGTTATCTTTATATTTATTTGCAAACGCCAGTCCGCCACCAAGTGGAATGTGGCCGCCAACAATACCGTACCCGCCCCAGTAGTGATTTTCTACCTTGGCGAAGTGCATGGAGCCGCCTTTTCCTTTTGAACACCCGGTTGCTTTTCCATAGAGCTCGGCCATCCCCTCATTTGGAGTTACGCCCCGTACTAAGCCCCATCCGTGATCGCGATAAGCCGTAATAATATCATCATCACCATTCAGGGCAAATACGGTGCCTGTGGAAATCGCTTCCTGACCGATATAGAGATGCAGGAATCCGCCAAACTTCCCTTTTTGATACATTTGCATAGCTCGCTCTTCGAACCTGCGCTGCAAATACATTTGTTCGAACATCTCCAACAACTGATCATCTTTCAGCCCCAGCTGTTTGTGCGTCTTTTTTGTAGCTTCAGGGAGTTCAACCGCCTTGTCAATTTGCTCTTTTTTGTTGCTTTTTACGCCAACCGGTGCAAAAATACCTTCATCCTTTATCTTGGCCATCGATTAATTATTACGTTCAATTCAAAATTTTCACAGACTTAAAGTATACCCAAAATTTCAGATATTTTCAGCCTGTCATGATAACTGTTCTTTTACCCACTCATTAGCACTCGTAAACGCCTCATCTATCTTCTCCGGAAATCGCCCACCTGCTGTTGCAAGATCAGGTTGACCACCGCCTCCGCCGCCAACAATTTTTCCGAGAGCGGATACCAGTTTACCCGCCTGGGCTCCCTGTTTAACCAGGTCGGGCGTGATAGCTGCCATTAAAAATACTTTACCCTCACTGTTGGCAGACGCGAGAATCACCACAGATTCACTAGATTTCAACTGTAAAGCGCGGTGCCCCATCTGTTTCAGGATATCCATATCCGCTCCCTCCACTTTCCCGGTGTAGATTATAGCATCACCGGCCTGCGTTCCGTTTTCAAGGATGGAATCCAGAACACCGGACGCCTCTTTTTTCTTTAGCTCTTCCAGCTCTTTGCTGAGTTCCCGGTTTTTTGCAATCAATTTTTCGATCTCGGCGGCGGGTTGATCACTGCTTCCGAAAAAAGAGAGGATTTTCCGGAGTTCCTTTTTTTCTGATCGAATCAACTCATCTGCTTTTTTTCCTGCTACAGCTTCTACCCTGCGGATGCCGGCGGCAGCCGACGATTCATTCAAAAACCGGAAGTATCCGATTTCGCCGGTTGCTTTGGCGTGAGTACCGCCACAAAGCTCTATTGAGAAGTCGGGATCAAAAGAAATAACCCGGACCTCTTCACCATATTTTTCACCAAAAAGCATCATCGCACCTCTTTCACGGGCCTGCTCAATCCCCATAGTTTCAACTGCCAGCGGTATGTTCTCCTGAATCTTCTCGTTCACGCGCCGTTCTATACCTTCAAGCTGTTCTGCCGTCACCGCTTCGTAGTGAGAAAAATCAAAACGGAGTCTGCCGGGCTCCACAAGAGAACCTTTCTGAGCCACATGGTCGCCAAGGGTTTCCCTGAGGGCCGCGTGCATCAGGTGCGTTACGCTATGGTGTTTCTGAATTTCGGTGCGCCGCTCCCTGTCTATCGAAGCGATCCAGCTACCGGACAAATCTTCCGGAATTTCGTCTACAAAATGCTCAAACCCTTTTGATGACTTCTGAACATCCAGTACGTTCATAACCTGTACACCTTTCTGGATCGTGCCTGTATCTGCCACCTGTCCTCCGGATTCTGCGTAAAAGGGCGATCTGTTTAGCCACACAGATGGATTTTTCTCATTACGATGTACAGCTACTATTTCTACTTCTGCTTCGTGCTTACTATACCCAATAAATTCAAAGTCAACATCATCAGAAAGCATATCAATTTCCCGGCCGCTGTCACCGGCTGAAAACTTACCGTCTGCACGGGCTCTGTCTTTCTGCTCCTGCATCAGTTGTTCAAACCCTTTCAGGTCAACTTCAATGCCCTTTTCTCGCGCCATAAGCTGCGTCAGATCGATCGGAAATCCGTAGGTATCATGGAGCATAAACGCATCAGCGCCGGTCACGCTCTCTTTACCTTCCGTCATATCTTCAAAAAGTTCAATTCCCTGTCCTAATGTTCTCAAAAAGCTTTTTTCTTCGGCTTTAATAACGTTTTGAACGTAGTCGATCTGCGCTTTCAGTTCCGGGAATACATTTTCGAACTGAACCGCTAATACCGGCACGAGCTGAAACATAAACGGTTTCTTAAAACCGAGGCGATCCCAGCCGTATCGCACTGCCCTGCGTAAGATTCTTCGAACCACGTAACCCCGCCCTTCATTTGACGGAGAAGCTCCGTCGGCAATCGAAAAGCTGACCGCCCGAATATGATCGGCGATCACGCGCATTGCAATATCGGTTTCAAGATCTCTGCCGTATGGTTTACCGCACATTCCGGATATATGATCCAGAATCGGCGTGAAAATATCGGCATCGTAGTTCGATTTTTTTCCCTGTAAAACAGCACAAATTCTCTCGAAACCCATCCCTGTGTCCACATGCTGGTCCGGCAGGTTGGTGAGCTTGCTGTTCTCATCCCTATTAAACTGAATAAACACCAGGTTCCAGATCTCCATCACGCGCGGGTCGTCCATATTTACCAGTTCGGCTCCCGGCTTTTTTTTCCTGTCGGCATCAGGCCTCAAATCAACATGAACTTCGGAGCATGGGCCGCACGGTCCGGTGGTTCCCATCTCCCAAAAGTTATCTTTCTTGCCAAATTTTAAGATATGGGCGGGATTAATATCGGTTTTCTTTTTCCAGAGCTCAATCGCCTCATCATCAACCGGCAGTCCGTCTTCTTCATCTCCGCCAAAAACAGTGGCGTAAAGTCTGTCCGGCTCCAGCCCCCATCGGTCTACCAGCAGCTCCCACGCCCATTCGATCGCCTCCTCTTTAAAATAATCGCCAAAGGACCAGTTTCCCAGCATCTCAAAAAGCGTGTGATGATAGGTATCGTGCCCTACCTCGTCAAGATCATTGTGTTTTCCACTCACCCTGATGCAGCGCTGCGTGTTTGCCGTTCGTTTCCAGGTTTTATCGCCCTGCTGATAGCCCGGCTCTTCCCCCAAAAATATTGATTTAAACTGGTTCATTCCGGCATTTGTGAACAGAAGCGTAGGATCGTTTTTAGGAACAACAGGTGCACTGTCGACAATCAGATGGTTTTTCTCTTCAAAAAATTTAAAAAAATCATTTCTGATCTGTTCGGAGGTCTTTACGGGCATACGAATTTTTTTATTAATCACGATTTAACTGGAATGAGCAGGTAGCAAAAATCAGCTTATAACATAGTTCCAGACAGATACAATTTATTTATATGAAACTTACCTGAGCAGTTGCCAAATACGTTGAATTTTAGCTTTTATATTTAGCTTCCTAAAATAGAAAATTTTGGCGGAAACCTCACCCGCCTATCGCTACCATGTGACAAATACTTAGTTTATGGTTCTGTATATTCCTTAATGCGTTCAAATAAACCTGCAAACAGCTCCATCTCATGAAAACAGTTATCAACTACTTTTTTAGAGGATTGGTTTTTGCGTTTCCTCTCTTTGCTACATTTTATATCATCTCAGTAACAATTAACTGGATCGATGATTCTCTAAACAGCTTGATTTTCGGCTGGCTTCCGTTCGACGTACCGGGCCTTGGCATCATCACTGCTTTTTTCCTGATTGTAATTCTTGGATATTTTGTTACGCGCGCATTCACAAGTTCGCTTCTCTCTTATTTTGAGAGGATGCTTGAGCGAACCCCCTTTGTCAAAATCATCTACACAGCGTTTAAGGATTTAACGGAAGCGTTTGTGGGAGAGAAAAAGAGATTTAACCGACCGGCTGTGGTAAAACTAACGGATGGAGTTGACAGAATAGGTTTTATTACCGAAGAAAATCTTACCGATTTTAACATTCAAAACCGGATTGCGGTCTATTTTCCACACTCCTACAATTTTTCAGGTAATCTCTATCTTGTTGATCCCGAGTTCGTGACCCCGCTAAATATCGATCCCTCAGACGCCCTTAAATTTGCTGTTTCTGCCGGAGTCACAAATATAAATAGTTCTCAATAGAAACTTGAATGAACAAATCCCCATTTTCAAAATCTGAATTAAATGAAATTCGAAGTTTTTTCCCGCATACAGAAAGCGGGCTGATTTATCTCAATCATGCGGCTATAAGCCCCTTGCCGATACAGGTAAACAGATCTGTATCGCGCTGGCTGGACATTCGGACAAACGGCCCTGTAGAGAATTTTGAAGAGCTGGAAGAGGCCATCAATACTACACGTCAACGCGTTGCTGCCTACCTGAATGCAGATTCGGCCGACCAGATAACGTTTCTTGGCAATACTTCTGATGCCCTATCTGCCGTTGCCAACGGACTGAACTGGAGTGATGGTGATGAAATCATCCTAAATACGATGGAATTTCCATCGAACGTACAGCCTTTTCGGCGGCTTGAATCGAAAGGGGTAAAGCTGATCTATATTCCCCACCACGATTATACCATTACAGCGGATCAGATCAACTCCTACATCACACCAAATACAAAGATGGTGAGTGTGAGTGCGGTGCAGTATCTGTGTGGTTACCGGGCAGACCTAATGGCTATCGGAAAACTGTGCAGAGAGAAAAATCTTCTTTTTGTGGTAGACGGTATACAGGCACTCGGCGCGTCACCCCTAGACGTTGTAGCGTGCCATATCGATGCCGTGGCAACAGGCGCCCATAAGTGGCTGATGGCCCCCATGGGGATAGGGTTTCTCTATCTGTCCAAAAAATTGCAGGAGACCTTAACGCCGTTTAAAACCGGGTGGCTTTCAGTGGAGAATCCGTGGGAACTTTCGGAGTTCGAACACGAATGGCTTCCTGTAAGCGCTCATCTTGAAACAGGCACGCCTAACATGCTGGGGATAGCGGGACTTGGAGAATCGTTGAAATTGTTTAATGAGATAGGTGCGGATCAAATTAAAAAACATATTCTTTACCTGACGGAATTTATTCTAAACAACCTGGCAGGCAGAACTTGTGAGCCGATCACAAAACCGGGAAAGCATCAACGACTGGGGATTGTATCTTTTACGATGAACGAGACGACCGATTATAAAGGGAGTATTAATAAGTTGAAAGGCAGAAACATTACTATATCTTCAAGGGAGAATCATTTTAGAATATCTCCGCACTTTTACAATACCGAAGAAGAAATTGAAACCGCCCTTGATCATCTATTCACAACAGTATGAAAATTGATTTTCCGGATTTTAGAACGGTTTACACCGATGTTAAAGAGCTACTCACAGCGACTTTTAAAAAAGCCATTGACGACGACATTATTACCCAGGGTGCAGCGATCGCTTTTTACACCGTGTTCTCCATCGCCCCGCTATTCATCCTTGTCATTTCCGTATCGGGAATCTTTTTGAGCGAGGAGTTTATCACACAGCAGGTGGAAGATCAGCTGGCCGAGCTGGCCGGCACCGAAATTGCGGCAAACCTGAATAAGTACCTTACGGAGGTGACCTACACAACAGGTGGATTCTTAACCACCATTATTGCAGCAATTACAGTGGCGTTTGGTGCCACTACCGTCATCACACAGCTCAAAAAGACGCTTAACCTTATATGGAATGTTGAAGATGTTGAAATCAACTCCATCTGGAACTTTTTACTCAATCGTTTGCTCTCTTTTGGTGTGATCATTCTCGTGACTTTTCTACTGGTTGCTTCCCTGATGGCTGAAGTCGTTATTGGCGTTGTATCCGGTTTATTCACACAAGCCCTGCCTAATCTGAATCTGGATTTCTTCAGGCTCGTAACAGAGCTCTCAACCATTGCTTTTGCCGTTGCATTCTTTACGTTGATTTTTAAGATCCTCCCCGATGTGCATGCTCCCTGGAGTGATCTTTTTATTGGCGCTATTGCCACCACGGCTCTCTTTCTGCTCGGTAAATACCTCATTGGGCTGTTCCTTACCGCGTCAGGTATAAGTGCGGCTTACAAAGCAGCGGGATCGCTTATTGTATTTATAGTTTGGGTATATTACAACATCCAGACTATTCTGCTTGGGGCCGTATTTACACAGGTATATACCGAAAAATTCGGAGGGAATATTTTACCTTACAGATTCGTGAAAATGAGGGGACATTCAAGAAACAGAACCCACGACCCGCATTGAGTTATCACGGCATCAATGGTTCAATACACCTCTTCGAACGTGCGGTCAGACGGCTTGATATACCGTTTAAACTTATCCCACGGAATATCATCCAGTGATTCAGGCAGATCTTTTTTGATCTGTACGTAATCGAACAGACCGAGCCTTACAAGCTGCTTATAGATACCGATCTCCATTCCTTTCATACCGCAAATGTAGATCAGCGTATTCTCTTTCTTCAGGATTGGCAAGAGCAGCTCCTCTTCTTCCTCCAGCTGAGTTTGAACATAGTATTTTGAACCATCTGTGCGACGATTTTCACGCGATATTGATTTGATATAGTGGAAATTATCTTTCTCTTTATGAAGCTCTTCGAGGTAATCAACATAGAGAAGATCTGTCCTGTAAGGGCACCCAAACACAAGCGCACAGTCATTTGTGTAATCACCTTTTTCAAACAGTTCCTTAATCATGCCCCGAAATGGTGCAATTCCCGTACCGGTGGCAAAAAACAGGTAGTTGTAATCACCGGCCTGTTCCGGGAGCAAAAATCGTTTCCCGCTCGGGCCCGTCATCTTCACTTTATCGCCGGGCTGGAGATCGGACAGATAGTTAGATGCAACGCCCAGGTAGAGTTTGTTCTCAAATTCTTCTATCGTTCGTTTTACAGTTGTTGATATAAGGTGTTTCTTCCCGTGCTCACCAGATGTAGGTGAAGAAATGGAGTAGAGCCTCAATTTGTGCGGGCGGCCTCTATCGTCTTCACCGGGTGGTAAAATACCGACAGACTGCCCCACGCGTATACGATTTTCCAGATCGGTTCCGGCGACATTAAATGTAATATGCCGAACAATATTTGGGCTCGTCTCTTTAGTGACGATATAGTTCTCAACAACCTCCACTTCAACAGGATCTTTTGTCGAATAGATATTTAGTTCAACTTCAGGTAGAGTTAGCTCTGACATAAATCTATTTTAAAATATATATGTGGTTTACGTTTGATGTTCGTCTCAACATCGCTGTGATATCCAATATCGTTTGGTTCTTTACAGTCTAAAATCTTTCAACTTTGGCAACAACCGTTATAGCTTTCAAAAAGTGCCCGTTTCAATTTTCGAGCGGGAAGTTCAGAATGCGGTCTACATATTCAGAGTGTATGTCTGCCGTGTGAGACGCCATGAGAATAAGGGCTCCCTCCGCTTTTGCTCTTTTTAACATGCTCTCCACAACACCGCGAGTATCCACATCGAGACCGCGCAAGGGCTCATCAAGTATCAGCACATCCGGGTCTACAATAAAAGCTGCGGCAACCTGGGTTTTCTTTTTCATTCCTGTGGAGTAGGTACCGATTTTCTCATAACGATCTTCACCCAATGAAAGTTTATCAAACAGCTTTTCAATTTTCTGTTTAGAATCCCCTTTCCAATCAGACCGGCTGCGCAGTACCCATTCCAAAAGCTCAACCGCCGACAAGTGCACCGGCAGACTCTCCTGATCGTGAACCAGACCCACATGTTGCAGGTATTCTTGCGGAGACTTATGGATATCGATTCCGTTATACAGAACCTTCCCGGATGTGGGAAATGAGTTAACCGACAGCAGTCGTAAAAACGTGGTTTTACCGGAACCGTTCGGCCCGGAGAGCCCTATAAATTCACCCTTCTCAAAATGTTCATTTACACCCTGAAAGATTGTTTTTCCCGCTTTAAACTGCTTGGTAATATTCTGGAGTTCTATCATCATGTGTTCAGGAATAAACTCGATTATAAAAATGTGAGGCGACAGATATAAAAACTGCCGAGGCGATGTAAAACAGTAGAATTCCACCTTGTGCGGCATAGGAAACATGCCCAAAAATCCAGGAGTTAAAGAGCATGCTTACGGCCAGTATTAAAATCCACCGGAACTGAATCCATATACGCACGAATATCCATTGGGCAGAAGAACCGATCCAGCGCTGAAACCAACCGGGCGAATACTGTTCCGAAAGAGAGATAATAATGATAACGTGGTGAAAAATTGAAAACAGAAGCCACGCTGAAATCATCAATTCATCTCCCGGATCCTGGTATGAGAGAAGCCAGATAAACAGGTGCCCGACAAAAAGAGCCCTTCCTGCAGGAAACTTACGGTCGAGCTGCAGCAACAAGGCCCAAACATGGCTCTTTATCCACCCGGGAACCCACCAAAGCTGATCTACCTGTATTCGGGCTGCTTCTTCTTTTCCATTGATCGTATCACCAAAGAACTCATTAAAAAATGCCCCGGAGGCGTAGTAGTTCGCCACCAGCAATGGCGTCAGTTTTTTAACAGAGTAAAGTCCGGTAACCACCAGCAGCAGTGCGGGGAGCGCCTCATAAAAGATTCCATAACTTACGTATAGCGCAGCCCCGGCCGACACAGCAATCATACCAAGACCGCCGATTACGGCTGTATTTATAAAACTGGGAATCGCACCGGGATCAATTGGATATTTAAAGTACTCACCCATAGATGACCGGAGATCACGCCCTCGGTCAGATTCTTTCCAAAACTGCGATTTAAGTCCCGATCGCGTGTACCGGGCGACTGAGTAGACCAGCAAGCCGCTAAAAAAGAGTGCGCCGGTTGCAAAATAAACCCATTTGGTTGCCAGGTCAGAGAACGGCCGATTGATATCTCCGAAGCAAATGGCCCCGATAAACAGAATAGAACCACCCCACAGAACTGCCGAACGCCTGAATAGATGCCTGAGTATGGATTTAGGGCCGGCATTGCCGAGCTGCATCATTGCCGAATACGGATCAGGAAACAGAAGGTAGGGCGTGATAAAAGCGATCATTGCCGATGCAAAAAACAGGAACATGCGCAGAGCAACAACCCTGCCCTCAATACCCGCTCCGCCTGTCCACAGCAGACCTGTGCCAATAGTCAGGACAACTAATGCTATTTTACTCCAAAATGAGAGCGCGCGAACCGGTGATTTCAATATACTTCTAATCAGTTAATCAGGAAGCGAACAAAATAAGGCAGATCAGGCAGAATTCCTGATTCAATTCATTTTCATCTAAATTCCTTTTATTTACGAAACGTTTATAAATATCCAATCAAAGCAGATCCGGTTCAACTTTTGTGATCTGTTTTTTTTATATTGAAATGACGTAAAAAAGCGGTTCCAAACAATCAAAGAAATTAATGAGCAGAATGAAATTCTACGTTTGTATAAAGCAGGTACCCGATGTTAATGCGCCCCTTCAAATTAAAGATGGCGAACTTATTCAGGATGCCGACAGAAGCATTTTAAACGCCTATGATGCCTCTGCTGTGGAAGAGGCACTTGTCCTAAAAGAAGCACACGACGCTGAGGTTGAAGTTGTTCTTGCAGGCCCGGAAAAAGCAAAAGAGACTATCCGTAAAGCGTTAGCCATGGGAGCCGATAAAGGGACTCATATTGTAACGTCCGGCGACTCAAATAACGACTCATTCACCTATGCACAGATGCTTGCCGCCTACTTCAAAGATAAGGAGTACGATTATATTTCATGCGGCAAACAGTCACAGGACACCGATTCCGGCCTTACAGGCAGTATGCTGGCGGAGCTTTTAAATCTACCATATGTTACCAATGCCGTAGCTCTTACCTACGAAAACGGATCCCTGCAGGTGAAACGGCAGGGAGATGCAGGGCAGGAAATTATCGCCCTGCCTTCACCCGGGCTGATTACCTGCTCAAACGATATGAACGATCCGCGAATACCAAGCCTGAAAGGCATTATGCAGTCGAAAAGAAAACCGGTAGAGACTATCCAGGCTGAAGACCTTGGACTGTCCGACCTTTCCCCAAAAACAAAAACCATTGGCTTTGAAGAGAAGCCCGGCCGGGAACCCGGTCAGAAGTTTGAGGGTGAGCCTGATGAAGTAGCTCAAAAAGTAGCCCGGCTCCTCGATACCGAAGAGAGTCTTATCTAAACCCATTTTAAAAATTTTATTAAGAAAAAACGCCCTATGAGTACACTATTAACGTATATCAGTGTAAACGACGGAAAAATTAAACGGTCATCCCTTGAAGTCCTGTCCCGCTGTAATCAACTGGCGGACGATAGCGGTCAATCATCTGCCGCTCTGGTAATCGATTCCAAGGCTTCAGAATATGTGGAACAGCTCAAAACGTACGGACCGGATAAAATTTACCTGATTGAAGATCCTATATTTAAAAATCATCTAAATACTCCCCTGATCCGGGCTCTTTCACTGGCTATCGAAAAGTCAGATCCATCGGTTGTTGCGTTTGCATCTACGGAAGGATCCAAAGATATACTGGGAGCACTGGCAGCAAACCAAAAAACAGCATCCCTTGCCGATATGTCGGAATTTGAACTGACCGAAAACGGTGTAAAAGGAAAGCGACCTGTTATGGCCGCCAAGATCATCGCCTCGGTAGAGGCTGAAGGCTCGCCTGTGCTGTTGACTGTACGATCAGGTTCTTATGATGTGATCGAAAATCCATCTGAACCGGATGTAGAGTCTATCGATTTTTCATTCAGCGACGGAGAACTAAAAATTACGCTGAAGGAAATCCTTGGCGCTTCCGGAGATAAAATTGATCTCTCTGAGGCAGAAGCCGTTGTGGCTGCCGGCCGCGGGGTAAAAGATGAAGATGCTCGAAACATGATTACTGAGCTGGCATCTGTATTAAATGCCGGTATCGGAGCTTCGCGTGCTCTTACGGAGGGAGGTGATTACGATCCCAGCCTTCAGATCGGCCAGACGGGCAAAGTTGTGGCCCCTCAGCTCTACATTGCCGTGGGAATTTCAGGCGCAATTCAGCACGTGGCCGGTATGGCAAACTCTAAAGTGATTGTGGCGATCAATAAAGACCCCGACGCCCCCATTTTTGATGTTGCCGATTACGGTATCGTAGGCGATCTTTACAAAGTGCTTCCGCCATTTATCGAAGAAATTAAAAAACTGAAACAAAATTAGGCTATTGAGTAGCTGGTATTGAGTAGTTAGACTTCGAACTTTTCTAATTACGATTGCATATAAATTGCAACGCAACTGTAACACTGTTTAGAGTGTTTATCTCAATAGCTGATACTCTTCACTCACTACCTATTCTATGGACGAAAAATTTGATTGTATTATCGTGGGCGCCGGAGTGGCCGGACTTTCAGCAGCCATGACCCTTGCCCGAAATAACATGAAATTCCTGTTGATTGAGAAGGGTGAATTTCCCGGATCAAAAAACGTATCCGGCGGAGTATTGTGGGGCAACGATTTAGCGAAACTGGTACCCAATTACTGGGAGGAAGATGCCGGCTGGGATCGGTTCATCAATCAGCGGCGGCTTACGTTTATGGATGATCAATCCAGCTTTTCTGTGGATTTCAAATCATCGCACTTCAACGAGCCCCCTTATACCGGAGTGGTTGTGTTAAGGTCGAAGTTCGACCGCTGGCTGGCCGATAAAGTACAGCAGGCGATCGATAAAAGCGACTACGCAATGGATTCGTTTATAGCGCCAAATATTCTGGTAGAAGAGATTCTTGAAGAAGATGGAAAAGTGACCGGAATACGTACCGGTGACGAGAAATTCTATGCCGACTCGGTAATCCTGGCAGAGGGTGTGAATAACCTGCTAACGCGCCAGACCGGCCTGCAGGACAAGTACGTGCCTGCTGATCACATGCTAACCGGTATTAAAGAGATTATCCGGTTTGACCAGGATGTGCTTGAAAATCGGTTTCAGCTCGATGGCAAAAGCGGTATGAGTAACGAATTTGTTGGGTTTGCGACCGACGGAGTTGAAGGCGGTGGATTTTTGTATACCAATAAAGACACCATCTCGCTGGGGCTTGTACTCGGGCTGAAAGATCTGCGTGAAGCAGGTAAAAAACCTTATGATATACTGAACACATTCAAGAAACATCCTACAATTGCAGATACGATTCGAGGCGGTGAAGTTGTGGAGTATTCAGCGCATGTGGTTTCATCCGGTGATAAGCGTGTGATGCCGAAAAAACTCCATAAGCCCGGACTGGTTGTCTGCGGAGAAGCTGCCAACCTGTTGATGAACGCAGGTAAAGCGATCCAGGGAATGGACTACGCAATGCGATCGGGGATTTTAGCGGCTGATGCGATAACCGATGCCAAAAAGAACAACGATTTTGGTGAGGCCTCGATGAAAAAATACGAAGACAGGCTGAAAGACAGCTATATAATGCAGGATATAAATAATTTTCAGGATGCGGTTCACCTGTTGCACGATCCGGTGATGACGCAAAAAATGCCGAACCTGATCTGTGATTTTGGACGAAATTTTTTCAGTATCAAAAACGAACCGACCAAGAAAGCACGCGAAATGCTGAAGGATTCCGTTAAGAAACATGCTTCCTACTGGGATCTGATTAAAATCGGTGCGAAAGGGGCGAAAGCTCTGTAATTGGGGTGAGAAGTGAAAGGGGAAAAGTGAAAGGTGAAAGTTGAGCGGCACTGAAATTACGAACCTGTATATCTGACTTATTAAGTTGGAAATTTCATTTGAAGCCAACTTGTGAGTAAATCACAGAAAAAATTTCTTTTCACTTTTCACTTTTCACTATAGTGAAGCCTAAAGTACATTAAATCAACTATTTACCTAAAAAAACTATGAAACTCTTAACCCTGCAAGAACGACTCGGGCTGGTAAGCTATCGTAATCAGGCAAAATCAGATATTAAGCCTCATATTAGGGTGGATACCGATATTTGTAACTCCACATGCCCGCATACGTGCACTACATACGTGTGTCCGGCAAACTGCTACACGAAAGATGAAAATGGAAAAGTTCACTTCCAGGTAGAAGACTGTATAGAATGTGGTACTTGCATGTATGCATGCGATCAGGATGCGGTAAGCTGGGAGTTTCCTGATCCTGAAATCGGGCGCGGAGTTACGTGGAACTACGGGTAAATACTCTTTTATTTAAAATCTTCGAAGATTGACATCTGCAAAAAAAAGCCCCCTGGGTTTTAAACAGGAGGCTTAAATATGTTTTTACAGGCGCTGTCAGATCTTAATCTCAACTCTTGTTCCACCATCAACCACTTCAATGGTTGTTTCCGTTGTACCGTGATTGCCGGCATCAACTACAACATTATGCGTACCAACACCTACATCTACAAACGTAAATACTCCGTTTTCATTGGTTACGGCTGATTTATCTTCGTCTGTAAGAGTTACAGTTGCGTCAGCTATCCTGTCATAAGAATCGCTATCTACAACAACGCCGGCTACTGCTGTTTGGTCTTCAGATCCTACCATTCCTGATGATCCACAAGCCACGGCGAAAAACATTAGAAAAATTGCAGCAATTGGAAGTATTGTTTTTTTAATCATAGTTATATTTTTTGTTTAAGTTTAAGTGTCGCTTGTTCTTACTAAAATGAATTAGTCTTGTTCCATAACAAGGTATCTTATCTCAAGATCGTTCTTTCGCTAACAGATAACGGTTTGAATGTGCCTGACGTGCGGAATTTTGATGAGAAATCACTTATTTATTGATTTCATCAAATGAATTGTGCGGACAAATCGTTATCTTGGAAGCGTTTCCAATTAACCAAGAATATATAAAAACCTATGAGTTTAGAAGTACTTGAACGAACCAGTAATCTCTCTTTCGACCTGTCAGAAGATCACCAGATGATACGAGACAGTGTACGCGACTTTGCAGACCGACATATTGCTCCCGGCGTAATAGAAAGAGATACAAATAAGAAATTTCCTCACGACATCATTAAAATGCTGGCAGACCAGGGACTGCTCGGAATTTATCATGATGAGCAGTACGGCGGCGCCGGTTTCGATACCATTAGCTTTTGCCTGGCAATTGAAGAGATTGCGCGATGGGACGCCTCACTCGCGCTAACTGTAGCATCACACACCTCTCTTGGCAGCGGCCACATTGCGCTTGCAGGCTCACACGACCAGAAGAAAGAATTTCTCACGCCACTTGCAACCGGCGAAAAACTAGCGGCATGGTGCCTTACCGAACCCGGTTCCGGCAGCGATGCCTCCGGTATGAAAACTACCGCAGTTAAAGAGGGTGATGATTGGATCATCAACGGCTCAAAAATTTTTATAACTCAGGGTTCTGTGGGTGATACTTACGTGGTTCTGGCCAAAACCGATCCAACACTCGGTACGAAAGGGATTAGCGCTTTTATTGTAGAGCGAACCATGAACGGAGTGAAGCCCGGTGAACCAATGCACAAACTGGGGATGAACTCATCTGACACTACCGAAGTGGTTTTTGAAGATGTTCGCATTCCCGGTGGCAATCTGCTTGGAGAACTTGGTAAAGGATTTATCGATACGATGAAAGTGCTGGACGGCGGCCGAATTGGAATTGGTGCGCTTTCCGTCGGGATTGCGCGTGGTTCTCTCGAAGAGTCGATGAAGTACGCCAAAGAGCGTAAACAGTTTGGGAAGTCGATTGGAGACTTTCAGGCAATAGAGCACAAGATGGTGGATATGGCTACAGAGATTGATGCCGCCCGTCTGCTTGTACACCGGGCCGCCTGGTTGAAAGACAACGGCAAACCGTTTACCAAAGAAGCCTCCATGGCAAAACTATTTGCATCCGAAATGGCCGAACGAGCAGCACTGGATGCAGTTCAGATTCACGGTGGATACGGATATACCAAAGAGTACCATGTTGAGCGATTTTTACGTGATGTAAAACTCATGACAATTGGTGAGGGAACATCAGAGATTCAGCGTGTTATTCTCGCCCGTCAGCTGAAAAATGAGATGGGATATAACGACTAATTTAGCAGATCATTTGTTATCACATTAAAGCCGAATATCTGTAATAGGTATACGGCTTTTTTTTATCAAATTTAACCACAAACATACATCCCTTCA
>CAZXYQ010000011.1:0-42078 GCA_964644975.1 uncultured Rhodohalobacter sp. | reverse complement strand
AGTGTTGGAAAAGAAGTTGTAAGGTGTTGTAAAACAATGACTTAATTTCTAAAGTAAAGAATTTGTTAATGAATCATACAATAGAGTTAATATAACTTAAAAGTATTAATAATTAAATGTTGATCTTTTATTAACTCTATCTGTTCTACAAGACAAATTTATACGGACCCGGCAAAGATATTCAAAACCAAATTAGACACACCAAAGTGGTGCTGATCAGTCGTCAGCTCTTGTGATGGCAGCTCCCACACTGGTTAACTTTTGTTCGAGGTCTTCATATCCCCTGTCGAGATGATAGATTCTGAGAACCTCAGATTTTCCTTTTGCCACCATTCCCGCCATCACCAGGCTTACGCTTGCGCGCAGATCGGTACTCATTACGGAGGTGCCGGACAAAGGTTGACCGCCGTTCATAGTTGCCTTGTTTTTCTTTAATGCAATGTCGGCACCAAGACGTTTTAATTCAGGCACGTAGCTGAACCTGTCAAAGTAGATCGTATCGGTAACGCTGCTCTTTCCAGTTGCCTGGGTCATTAATGTAGCCCACTGAGCCTGAAGATCAGTAGGGAATCCGGGGTATATTTCGGTTTTTACTGAAACAGGTTTAATTTTTGATGGAGCCTTAATCCCAATTTTTGTACCGTCGATCGTTACCTCTGCTCCTGTCTTTCTGAGTGTATCAGGAAATGATCCCAGGTGTTCGGGTTTGCAGCCAGTAAGTGTAATGGAAGAGTTGGGATGCATGGCTGCAGCGATCATAAACGTGCCGGTCTCAATCCGGTCCGGGTCATTGGAGACAGCGGTTCCATCCAGCCTGTCCGTTTTCTTTATGGTGATGGTTCCCGTTCCCGCTCCTTCAATATTTGCGCCCATTTTTTTGAGAGTGTTGCAAAGGAGTACCACATCAGGTTCTTTGGCTGCATTTCTAATCACAAAATGCTCTGCACGCCGAACGGCCGCCAGGATTAGGTTGACGGTAGCGCCAACACTGCTGGGCTCGAGCGTATATTCGCCTCCCTTAACTGTTTCACCGGGAAAAGATCCGAAAACATATCCCTGTTCGAGATGTATTTCGGCGCCCATGGCCTCCATTCCTTTCAGGTGAAGATCCACCGGCCGGGGTCCCCAGGCACAACCGCCGGGTAAGGATACTTTTGCTTCGCCGGTTTTGCCCATCAGGGCGCCCAGCATGTAAAATGAAGCGCGCATTTTCCGCACAAGATCGTAAGGTGCTTCTGCGAATCCAAGGTGGGACGGGTCAATTGTTAATGTATTGTTCTGTTCATCAAACTGAACAGCTGTGCCGGTAACGCGGATCACATTGTTGAATGTGTAAATATCTTTTAGTTTCGGAACAAGTGAGATGGTGGTGGGCGAGTCGCCTAAAATGGCAGCAGCCATAAGAGGAAGTGCCGCATTTTTTGATCCGCTGATTGGAATTGTGCCTTCCAGTGGAGAAGGGCCTTCAATAATAAATTTATCCACGGGGTTCGATTTCTATCAAAAGTTGATTTTTTTCTACGTTGGTACCGGTTGTAACTGTAATTTGTGCGATTGTTCCGGCGCAGGGAGCTTTCAATTCATTTTCCATTTTCATCGCTTCAAGAATGGCAACAGAATCTCCAAGCTCAACTTCGGCACCCTCTTCGACCAAAAGCTCAAGTATTTTACCGGGCATAGGGGCCTGCAGTGAACCGACTGATGTTTCAGTATTTGTTTTAAATCCAAGCCGTTCAAGAAGAATTTGCTTCTCATCTTTCAAGTCGGCATTGATCCACTTCCCGTCTACCGTGCACTCAATAGAACTGCCATCAATGGTAATATTGCTGATCTTGTGAAGCTTATCGCCACATCTGAAGATAATTTGAACACTGTTTTTTTCTACGATCTCAAAATCAATCTGCTCTTCATTAACTGTTGCCTGCGATTCATCCAGATTTAGAAAAATGTCGTAATCCGATTCGCCTATTTTAGCTTCAAATTGCATGGTTTTGGATGGTTTTGAGTCCTGTTTTAGTGGCCTGGAAACTAAACTGTTGAATGTTGTCGGAATCATAAAATGGAGATACCGATTGCAAGCCGTCCGGAGAGTACACCTCAATAAACCCACGATTAATCAGGTTTATCAGCTCATCACGCAGAGTTCCGTATGTGAAACCGGTCTCCTCAAGAAGATGGGAAAACGGCTCAACAAAAATCAGCTCCCTTAGGATGGCCTGTTCAGATTTTGTCATTTTTTTCGATGGCATGCTGAGAAGATAGCGGGTGAAGGATTGAATGACAACGTGGATTTTCGGGTAGTGAGATAACAGGGAAGTTTTATTGCAATAATAATCATAAATAGTATGTGACTTTTTCTTTCGGCCTACTCTCTTTCCAAAAGTTCCATTGCGTTAAACGCAGACTGTATGACCAGTGGAATACCGCCACCGGGATGTGTTGACCCTCCCACAAGGTAGAAGTTACTTATACCACGCATTTTATTTCGGGGCCTGAGAAATGCAGCAAACCGGCTGTTGGATGAAGTTCCATAAATACTGCCTTTGTTAGAACCGTAGCGGCTTAAAAATTGATCCGGTGTTATCATTTCACTGTACTCAATTGATTCGCGAATACCATTGAGCCCCCGTTCCTCGAGTTCATTGATGAGAAAATCACCGTACGCATCTCGAATCGTTTTCCAATCCTGTTTCTCAGTTACGTACGGAGCGTTGACCAGTATAAACAGATTTGAAGAATTTACAGGCGCGTGTTTCGGATCGGTATAGGATGTATTGGTAATGTAAATAGTAGGATCTGAGGGCATTTGATGCTTATCAAAAATATCGAGGAATTCGCGGCGATAATCGGCAGAGAAAAAGATATTGTGGTGTTTCAACAGCTCCCACTGGTTGCGGCAACCCAGTAACATCACAAATCCTGAACAGGAGGGCTCAATAGTTTCATGTTTCTTTCTTTTCCTGTCCGAAACAGCGTGTTCAGGGATAAGATTCAAGATGGTATCCGAAGCGTCTGAATTTGCAAAGAGAATATCACACTTTGTAAACGTATCATCTGTTTTTACTCCGGAAACCCTGCCATTTTCTACAGCTATAGACGTAACAGGCGTGTTGTAGTGAAAAAAGACGCCCAATTCATCAGCCAGCTCCTGCAGGGCAAGCGCAATCTGGTAAAGACCGTTGAGCACGTAGTAGCCTCCCTGGTTTAGTTCTACATGAGGGATTACATTCAGTGTGGCCGGTGCCTGATAGGGGGATGATCCGTTGTAGGTTGTAAATCGTTTGAAAAACTGACGCAGGTATGGCGATTGAAATTTGTCGTCTACTTTTTCAGATACTGTAGAGAAAGCATCAATCTTCAGAAAATCGGAGAATTTTAGGTTTTTGAGGTCGGAAAAATTGTAGAGTGGATTAAACAGAAACGGCCCCGCAGTACAGTCGTAAAGCTTTTCAGAATAGTCGAGGAAGTTACCATACGCCAGCGAATCTTCCGGGGCAAATGTCTCGATTTGTTTGGCAGTTTTGCTGCGGTCTGAATAGTTATCAAATTGAACACCATCTTTGTAAAAGTACCGACAAACAGGGTCTAATTCCCTCCAGCACAAATATTGACGAATATCTCTTCCGCACTCTTTGAAGAGTTTTTCAAGAATGAACGGCATTGTGAACAGGCTGGGGCCGGTGTCGAAACGGTACCCTTTTGCCGTAATTTGCTGCATTTTTCCGCCGGGAGATCCATTTTTTTCAAAAAGTTCAACCCGGCAACCCCTGGCGGCCAAAAGGCACGCCGCTGAAAGTCCCCCAATTCCGGCTCCTATAACTATTGCTTTATCAGGCATATCAGTAATTCTCAAAACAGTTTTGTAGATGATTCTACATAAAATAACCCAATCAGAGACCTGAACGTTTATTTGATTCGGCTTTCATTTTTGAGTAATCAACTGCAGGGTACTTTTTGGCATACCATGAGCATTATCATGATTTTATGAAGAATCCACCCACGGGTTTATGAATTATCCCGTTTTTTACGGTTCCTCAATTCTTTTAAAAAATCTATTTACGAGTCAATTTAGCCACGGCCTCAATATGGTATGTTTGGGGAAACATATCTACAGGCTGAACTTTTTCTACTTCGTAAAATTCTTTCAAAATTTTCAGGTCGCGTGCCATGGTTGATGGATTGCAGCTCACGTAAACCAGGCGATCTGTTTCCAGTTCACATAGCTGAGTTACAACATCGGGGTGCATGCCGGAGCGTGGCGGGTCGGTTATAACGCAATCGGGATTGCCGTTTTTACTTAAAAAATCTTCGTTGAACGTATCTTTCATATCGCCAAGAACAAACTCTGCGTTCTCGACACCGTTCTCTTTGGCGTTAAATTTTGCATTTTCAACGGCCACATCCACTATCTCTATTCCTGTTACCTTATCGGCTTTATCCGCCATGAAAAGAGAAAGCGTGCCTACTCCGCAATAAAGATCAAAGAGGTGCCCGCCATTGTCCAGCTCGGCGTAGTTTCGCGCAACGTTATATAGTTTTTCTGCCTGACGGGTGTTGGTCTGAAAAAATGCGTTGGCATGGATTTTAAATGTGTGGTGGCCAATCTTATCAACAATAAATCCAGGCCCGTGAATAACGTGTTCAAACCGGCCGACGGCAGTTGGATTCGGCTGATCGTTAACATTATTTACTATAGTTGTAATTTTTGGAAAGTTTTCGAGCAGCAGTGCAGAGAGTTTATTGATGATTTCGGGCTCATCTCTGTAGGTTACAAGATTTACCATCAAATCGTCGGTATAGGCGGATGTCCGAACAACAAGATGCCGCATGAAGCCCTCATTCTTATGGGTGTTAAACGGCTCTATACCGTTTTTTATGCAGAAACTTCTTACGTAGTCGAGGAGTTCGAAGGAGATCGGCTCCTGCAGATGACACTCATTAAGGTTTAAGATTTTATCATAACGGCCGGGTGCATGCAAACCTGCGGCAAACCCTGAGTCATCAACATACTCGTCTTTTTTAATTTCATCTTCAGATAGCCACCTCCTCGCTCCAAAACTATACTCCATTTTATTTCGGTAGTAGAGTGGTTGATCGCACCCAATAATTGGCTGAACAATTTCATCACTGAGTCCAGCAATGCGGGTAATGTGATCTCGTACGTGCTGCTCCTTATACTCAATCTGTTTGTCGTAAGGAATATGCTGCCATGTACATCCGCCGCACGTATTCGCGTGAGAACAAACCGGATCAACCCGGATGGAGGAGGGCTCCAGTATTTCCAGTACTTTAGCTTCTCTGAATGATTTTTTTTTGCGTGTGATCATCGCCCTGATCTTATCGCCGGGAGCTGTACCCGGAACAAATACGGCCAGTCCGTCTACTTTAGCAACGCCCTTACCTTTAAATGCTGTGGATTCGATTTCGAGTTCAACTTCAGATCCTTTCTTTAATGCCATAGAATGATATTATTCTTCTTTTTGAGTCGATTCTTCTTCGGTTTTATACCGATCGTAGTAAGTTTGAAACTGAATGTCGAACACGTGCTGGGTGGATGTTGTGGTTTCAAGTTCGCGTATGGTTCGTTCCAGCTGTTTCATGGCAATACTGCTCAGTTTTTCAAGGAATTTAACTGCAATGCCGGGATTTCTTTTTTTTAAGGTCTCAAAATCGGGATTGAAAAATCCCAGAAGAGTACAATCTGTGATGCATTTCGCAGCAGAAAGTCTCCGCAGGTCATATCCTATTGAAAGTGCACCAAAGCTGTCAGGTGATTCCAGTTTAAAGGTCACAATATCAGTTCCGGCTTCATCATGGCTGTTTGATACAATTAAATCCACACACCCTTCCTCAATAAAGTACATGCCCGTTCCGGGATCGTCCTGATAGTAGATAAACTCCCCTTTATTGTATTTTCGCCGATGGCAAAGCTGCAGAAACTCGTACCGTTCAGTGGTTGAAAGATCTTTCAGGAAATTCGATCTGAAAATCATTCGAGTCTGGTTTTTCAACTTGTTAAACTGATTGTTTTTAAACATAAAAAAGGGATTAAAAGGAGTGGCCTATTCCAAAACTAAAAAATCGGCGGCTGTTATTGAACCATCCACGTTCAAGATCATGAATTCTGTAGGTAAGATCGAACCGGGCTACAATAAATTCAAAGTCGAGCCGAATGCCGATGCCGGAACCCACAGCAATTTGGTTATAAAAGTTGTCAATAAAAAACCGTCCATCATCCAGCAGTTCATTGCCCTCTTCATCAAGAAGAGATGTCTTAGGGCCGTACCATACATTACCTGCATCGGTGTGCCAGGCCACATGCCATTTGGCGTTCAGCACATCCTGCATAAAAATTTGCCGCAGTTCCTTAAAGGCACCCAGCTTTATATCGCCGCCAGGCCGGGGCAATTCATCTGATGTAAGTTCTCCGGGGCCCAGCCTGAAAGAATCCCAGCCTCTGATATCGTTACTGCCTCCGGCAAAGAAACGCCTGTTTAGCGGAATACTTTCGCTGTCAAAAATAGGATGGGCTACTCCGGCAAATCCCCTGAGAGCAAATACGGTATTATCCGTCAGATCGAAATAGCGTCTGTAGTCGGCTGATAGTTTAATGAAACGGCTGTAGGCCAGTGCGTTCGAGGATATTCCCAGCGGAGACGGAACGGTCTGTTTAATCTCTCCCGGGCTGAATATAAACCGATCGAGCAGGTAGGGGAGGTTTCCGCCGATGGCCGCAGAAAATTCAGCTGAATAGCCATAATTCCGTTTGATCAGATTCGTATTCCGGCTTCTTAATGTGTAGCGGATGATCGATGAGAACTGGGCCCGGAAGTCTTCCTCGACGCGCGCCAAAACGATGGGCTGATCCTCAAACTGTATTCTGAGATTTCGTAAAAATTGCGGAGAGGGATCTGTATCGATAATATCCATCTCAACTAGGTCAAACAGGCTGGTAAATCTGTCAGAATGGGTAACTTCATAGCGGGTGTTAAACCGGATGTCGGAGTTAATATCAAAAAATAGCTGGTTGCTCTGGCTGTAGGTCAAAGCGTATCGGGTACGGGCTGAGCGCACCCAGGATCTGTCGCGAAAGGCTTGAAATGGAAAGTTCAGCCTTGGAAGGGTATATTCTGTTCTTACCTCGTAGCTTTGGAAAAATGTGGAGCCAGTCTCTCCGGTACCTTCAAATCCATCTTCGATTGGCGAAATTTCACGGAGTGTACCGGAAGTTACATATTCGAGACTTGTGTTAATGCCAATGGTAAGATTATCAGCACGCCCTCTCAGGTTGTTATTGTTGTAGTTAAGCCCTACTCCAGTGCCGTATCCATATCTCCGCATACCGAAAAATTCAGCCCTGATGGAGTGTTTCGGCAGCGTTTGTAAATCAAAATAGGATGGAATATCAGATTGTGAATAATCGGGAATACTCCCTTCTTCATTCAGCGCAAACCTGTTTGTGAGGATCATGCCAAGGTTTTGGAATGAATTTATACTTCGCAGGTATTCCGATTGATCAAACGTATCGCCGGGCGAATACCGTATCTGTTCCGTAAGCAGACTGAACCGGGTTTGAGCACTGCTATGCTTTTTGATATAAATTGAATATCCGGGTTGGGTGTGCGGTTCGCCTTCGAAGGTTTCGGATTGATCGTATTCGTCCAGATTGTCAGGCCCGCTTAGCGTAATGTGCACATCACCAAACGTGTAGAGTTCCCCCGGCCGTATTGAGTACAAAATGTCAAAACGATTTTGTTCGTCATTCACAGGCTTTGCAAGTGCTCTTACAGAATCTCGCTGAACGGAAGCGAAGCCGTTGTTTTTCAGGAAATTTACGATCCGGGTCTGTTCTCTGCGTAGTTTCTGAACCTCATACGGTTCATTTACTGAAAACGTAGAGTCATTCACCATATCGTCTTTGAATTCGCTGTTGGACAAAAATCTGTCCTGCAGGTCTGGATCGTCAAAGTCGGGCAGACCGGTATAGGATACGGTGCGAATGTTGGATCGGGGACCCTCATCAATAATGAATGAAACTTCAACCCTGTTTGGTCTGTATTCGATGATTGAGGTATCAACGACGGCTTCGAAATAGCCGAGGTTTCCGTAATAAACTTCAATTCGCTCGATGTCGTTAGTAACCATTTCACGGTCGAGATATGCGGGAGACTCACCCACACCCACAACCCGCCAGATATAATACCAGGGCGTAAATCTCGGAATTCCCAGAAACTCTCTGTTATTATCTGTGCGCACCAACGTTCTGAGCGTGCTGTTACGAACTCCCTGATTTCCTGAAAACCGAATGACCCGAACTACTTTTTCACTATCCGTTCCATTTTGCTCAATTGAGTTTCCGTTTTGCGCTACGGCTGTATGTGGTATGGCGTAGAATGAAAAAAATATGCTCAGGATAAAACCCAAGCCCAAGAAAATGTGTCTCATATCAAATTGTAGGGACAAAATCTAAGCCCGGGGTTCTAGAAAACTATTGATGAGCAATTTATGATTAAACATCATCATAATCGAAGCCTTCGTCCTCCTCACCATGGAAAAAGTCTTCTTTTCGAATGTAATCGGGCCAAATGTCTTCAATTCCTTCATAAACGGTATCTTCACCTTCGGCAATCTCATCTAATTCGTAAAGATTATCGATCGCTTGTTGTGGCAAACCCGTTCGTTCGGCCCATTCAATTAATTCTTCTCGTGTTGCCGGGAATGGGGCTTCATCTAATACGGCTGCTAATTCAACTGTCCAAATCATAATAATTAGTCTCTGTAACGGATTATGGTTAAACTTATTTCGACTGTTATAAACTGTTTGTTGATGACAAATGCAAATAAAAATGGGGCACAAAGGTACACTTTTTTTTGTAAGGTGTTCAAAAGGTCAACGAAATATTTTTTATCTTCATTAAATAAATACTAATAATCTACATAAACACAAATCATTATGGGTATGCCCGGCGGTTTTGAGATTGTATTAATAGTAATGGTTATTTTGCTTCTTTTTGGAGCTAAGCGCATTCCCGAACTGGCAAAAGGAATTGGCCAGGGTATTCAGGAGTTTCGTAAAGCTTCCGATGATATCAAAAAAGAAATAGATAAAGGCGCGGAAGAAGTTAAAAACGCAGGCTCTGTGAAAAATAGTGAAGAAGCAGAATCTAAATCAGATAAATAAATTGGCGGTTTTTACATGAAGAATTTGCTCACGACACAGGATGAGCTTTCAGCAGGCAAAACCAACCTGCAGGATATTGTTGAAAAGTACATTGAAACCATTGAATCTAAATACGACGCTGTAAACGCGATTGTTTCACTTAATAAAGAAAAAGCCCGTGAACAGGCCCGGTTAATACAGGGTAAAATTGAAGACGGATCAGCCGGTAAACTTGCGGGTTCTGTTGTGGCTGTGAAAGATCTGATTTGCGAAAAAGGAGAAAAAACGACCTGCTCCAGCCATATTCTTAAAAATTTTGAAAGCGTCTACAACGCAACGGTCATTGAAAAACTGGCTTCCGAAGACGTACTTTTCCTTGGAAGAACAAATATGGATGAGTTTGCGATGGGCTCATCAACTGAAAATTCCATTTACGGCCCAACAAAAAATCCCCATAATCCTGAGTATGTTACCGGGGGATCAAGCGGTGGAAGTGCTGCTGCAGTAGCTGCAAATATGTGCAGTATGTCGCTTGGTTCTGATACCGGCGGATCCATTCGACAGCCGGCATCCTATTGTGGCGTGGTTGGCTTAAAACCAACATACGGGCGTGTATCACGCTACGGACTGGTGGCGTTTGCCTCATCTTTTGACTGTATCGGCCCGTTTGCTAACAATGTTACCGATGCCGCACTTCTGCTCGAGCAGCTGTCAGGCCATGATCCAATGGACCAATCATCAGCGAATGAGCCCGTGCCCAATTATAGTGAAGCACTGAACAGTGACGCTAAACTGAAAATTGGTGTTCCGGAAGAATATTTTGGCGAAGGTCTGGACAGCGAAGTTCGAACAATTGTTGAAGATCAACTGAAAGGACTGGAATCAGACGGCCATACGCTGGTACCTATCAATCTGCCGCATACCGATTATGCCGTTGCCACGTACTATATTTTGGCTACTGCAGAAGCTTCCAGCAATCTGGCCCGGTACGACGGAATTCGCTACGGCCACAGAGCTGACTTCGACAAAGTGGAAGAAGAACTTAAAAAAGAGCAGATTGCGCTTGAACAGCGCCTTGAATTGGCCAATGGTACAGAACATAAAGAACTGCTTGAGAAAATTGCTAAAGCTGATTCACCGCTGATCCGACTCTATAAAAAATCGAGAACAGAGGGATTTGGCACTGAGGTGAAGCGCCGGATTCTGCTCGGCACATATGTACTGAGTGCGGGTTATTACGACGCCTATTTTGGGAAAGCGCAGCGCGTTCGCCGCCTGATAAAACAGGATTTCCAACAGGCGTATGAAAACGTTGACGTGATCGTATCTCCCACAGCTCCAACTACAGCTTTCAAGCTGGGAGAAAATCAGGATGATCCGGTTCAAATGTACCTGAACGATATCTATACAATATCAGCAAACCTTGCAGGAATCTGCGGAATCAGCGTTCCGGCCGGCACTCATTCTAATGGTCTACCGGTTGGTATTCAGTTTATGGCTGATTCGTTTGCCGAACACAATGTACTCAGAGCCGGACGCGCCATCGAAAAACTGCACGGGTAACCAACTACATGGCAAAGAACCGGTTAAAAGATAAGCTTGTGCTGATAACCGGTGCCACATCCGGTATTGGAAGGGCTTGTGCAGAACTTTTTGCCGATGCCGGTGCTCATCTGATACTGACCGGACGAAGAGAAAAGCGTCTTGAAGAACTCCGATTGAAACTAGAAAAGACACATGGTACAGACGTCACCCTAGCCGTATTTGATGTGAGAGACAGACCGGCGTGCATTGATTTCGTGAATTCTCTGGGTAAACCGGTCGATATTCTGATTAATAATGCGGGGCTCGCCGTGGGAAAGGATCCCGTAGACCAGGGAGAGTTTGATGACTGGGACCGGATGATCGATACCAACGTGAAAGGCCTGCTGAATATGACGCGCCTGATCGCGCCGCTGATGAAAGAGGAAAACAGCGGGCATATCATAAATGTTGGCTCTATTGCGGGGCATGAAGCCTATCCCGGAGGCGTTGTCTATTGCGCCACCAAGCATGCTGTTCACGCCATCACACAATCAACAAAAAAGGATCTTCACGGAACAGCTATTCGGGTCAGTGAAGTATCACCCGGACTTGTAGAAACAGAATTCAGTAACGTGCGGTTTAAAGGGGATGACAGCCTTGTTGAGAGTGTATATGAAGGTATGGAACCACTTACTGCCCTCGATATCGCAGAAATAATATTGTTCACGGCAAGCCGGCCTCCACACGTAAATATTATGGATACAGTTGTCTTTCCGGTTCAGCAATCGTCATCAACTATGGTAAATCGTAAAAAATGAAGCAGAATCGATTATTTAAAACCGCAATTTTACTTTTACTCTCAGGGTTGATGATTTCGTGCGGTGATGAGGGGGCAGGCCTAGAGTTTGAGCGGCAGGGCAGGGATGTACCGGAATTTAACTCCCAAAACGCTTACAATTTTATTGAAGAACAGGTCAGTTTCGGGCCAAGGGTGCCGAACACCGAAGCTCACGTTCAAACCAAGGAGTATCTCAAAGAGGAATTTCAGACCGTTGCCGGAGCAAGAAACGTATTTGTACAGGAGTTTCAGCAAGAGGTGTATGGAGAAACCCTTACGATGTTCAACTTGCTGGCATCTTTCGGAGTTCAGCATCAGGACAGGATTCTGCTAGCAGCCCACTGGGATACGCGTCCCAGGGCAGAAGAAGACCTGGTGGATCCAGATAGCCCCATTCTCGGTGCAGATGACGGCGGTAGCGGTGTTGGGGTTCTGCTTGAACTTGCCAGAATTTTTTCAGAAAACGAACCTCCTCTGGGTATCGATATTGTACTGTTTGATGGAGAGGATTATGGGGAAGTTTCAGACCTGGATAACTATTTTCTAGGTGCCCGGCACTGGGGAAATAACCCGCCGGTGCCCGGTTACAGTCCGAGGTTCGGTATCTTACTGGATATGGTTGGCGGCGAAAATGCCGTGTTCTCAAAAGAGGGCTACTCTATGCGTTTTGCCCCTAATCTCGTTAATCAAATTTGGTCGATTGCAGCCGGTATGGGGTACGACCATTTGTTTGTAGATCAGCGGGGAGGGAATGTAGCTGACGATCATATTATTGTGCAGCAGACAACCGGAATACCAATGATTAACATAATTCACCATTCGGTTGACAATCAGGGTAATGTACAGTTTCCGCCTTACTGGCACACTCAAAACGACAATATGGACATCATTGACCAGGCTACATTGCAGGCTGTGGGTGATGTATTGCTGGAATTGATTTATAACAGAATCCCATCATGAACTATTTGAAGTTAATTCTTGAAGTTTCAGACGATTATCAGGAGTATTTAATTGCTGAGCTGATGGATATGGACTTCTACGGCTTTGAACAGCTTGACGACCAGTTAATTGCGTATGTGGAAAAACCGAGGTTCAATGACACAAACAGAGAAGTGATTGAACAGATGGTGGCATCTCTGCCCGGCGCATCGTTCGTTGAGCTGTCTGATCTGGCTGAAGAGAACTGGAACGCCGCATGGGAAGAGACCATACAGCCGCAAAATATTGGGTCCTTCTTTGTAAGGCCAACATGGTCCGTCGAACAGCCGGCTGAAGGTAAAACGGTTCTCGAGATTGATCCCAAAATGTCCTTTGGTACGGGCTATCACGCCACAACCAGGCTGATGCTTCACCAGCTCGACCGGCTAAACTGCAAAGGAAAGCGGGTGCTGGATGCAGGAACAGGGACAGGTATTTTGGCAATTGCAGCCTGCAAAAAGGGAGCTTTAAGGGTGATCGGCTTCGATTTTGATCCCTGGTGTGAGCGAAACGCAAACGAAAACGCACTCATTAATGATGTTGGCCCAAGGCTTGAAATCAGGCTTGGAGGATTTGAGCAGGTGGAGGATGAAGAGCCTTTTGATCTGATTCTGGCTAACATCAACAGAAATGTTATTTTAGAATTCCTGGGAGATATGATTCAAAAGCTCACCGCAGATGGAATTTTGTCGCTGTCAGGTTTATTGAGCACAGATGAAGAGCGCATACGTGAGGAGTTGGCAAAATATCCGGTACAGGTTACCGGTCTGGATAGAGAAGAGGAATGGATGATGCTTCAAATTGAGAAAACAAACTTATGATCTGCTCATCAGTCGATATTGGTACAAACTCTGTTTTACTGCTTGTTGCCACTGTTCAAAACGGTAAAATTGAGACACTGCACGAAGAACAAAGAATCCCGCGGTTGGGTCAGGGTGTGGACTGTAATGGCAGACTGGCCGAAACAGCAGTTCAAAGGGTACTGGATGTGCTGAATGAATACAAAGAACTGCTTCTTGAATTTTATCCCGAAGCAGAAAAAGAGATGATTGTTACGGCAACCAGTGCCGTGCGGGATGCTGAAAACAGGAAAGAATTTATAAATAGAATTAAAAAGGAAACCGGCTGGAAGGTTGTTCTGTTATCGGGATCGGAAGAAGCTCAGGTAACATTCTTAGGCGCACTGTCTGTTTTAGATGAATCATACCGGAAAAAAACTGTGAGCGTTTTGGATATTGGAGGCGGAAGTACAGAAATCGCAACCGGAAAAGGTGAAATACTCGATCGTTGGGATTCACTGAATATGGGGAGCGTCAGGTTTACAGAGAGATTTTTAATGAATGACCCTCCTGAAAAAAGTCAGATTAATGAGGCTCGCAGCACTGTAAAAAAAATGTTGCGCAATTGGCAGTCTGAGCCTGCTAAGATTGACGAGCTTGTTGGAGTAGCCGGAACAGTTACTTCAGTAGCAGGTATCGACTTGGGGCTTGATCGCTATGACCCTGAAAAGATCAACGGGTATAAATTGTCGCGGGATTTAATTGAAGAAAAGATAGCTGAGTTCTCATCAGAAACCCCTTCTGAAATAGAAGAACGCTATCCGCTGTTTATGAAGGGGAGGGGGGATGTGATTACCGCAGGCCTGATTATCCTGTCAGAATTTATGAAGCATTGTGATATTGAGAGATTAACCGTTTCAACGGGTGGGATACGTCACGGAATTTTAATGAACCCGAAATATTCACAATTTTAACTGTATTATATTTTAAAGCGTTGAAAACATTGATCTTATTTAATATCGATAAGAGCCCAATTTTTCGCTAAAAGGAAGTGCTGCGAAAATTTCCGGGTTAAAACGTTAGGCTAAAAAGTGTCTCTGCTATAGTTTCTTCTCTGTTCATCTTGATCTCCAGTTAAAAAGCTACTCCCAAAATTCGCCCTTATTTTGGATTACGATCCTTTCATAAAAATAGATTTAATCATTCATTTGGCTGAATCAAAAACTTAATTTTTATAAAATAAAATAATTTAATATTTAGTGTTTGGATTCGTGGGGGCGGATATTAATTCATTGAGAGATTTTCGTTGGATTGTCTGGCTTTGCGGCAAGTTAACCTAATCTAAATTAACCAAACAGAGAACTATGAAAACTTATCATTTAGTAATTTTACTCTTATCAGGATTGTTTATTTTTTCAGGGTGCTATCATGCACAGGTAACGACGGGGCTTGAGGCTTCTGCTCAGGTATATGAAGACAGAATGGCACATGGCTTTTTATTTGGCCTTGTGCCTCCGAGCATAGTTAGAGCGCAGGATGAATGTGCTAACGGTGTGGCAAGGGTTGAAACCCGAATCAGTTTTGTTAACGGACTGATTTCGGGTATCACACTTAATTTGTACACGCCAATGCACATTAAAGTAACCTGTGCAGCTTCAAGTGCAGATGTTCCAGCCGATCGTTCAAACATGTATACAATTAATAAAGAAGATTCGGAGGAGATTATCAGTAGTACACTCTCTAAAGCAGCAGAAAAATCTCTAAAAAATAATGAACCGTTTTATCTCGAAATGAAATAACACGGCTTCAGGGTGATATTTAATCCGGCCTTTCCTTTCAAAGGCCGGATTTTTTTTGTGCGTAGGATATCGAGCAATTCAGCTCTGGTATTGTAGCTCAATATTTTAAATGTAAATTGGTTAACCAAGTGGAATTCGCCACGGTATATTAACGCAAGTTCCGCAAAATGGCGATGTAGTGGCTACAAAATAAGTTCTCTTTTAAAGTGATGGAAATAGTTCATAACTTTTATATACAACCATTGGTTTTCTGGTCATTCTTCCTTCCCTGTTTTTAATAAAGTAGATCCTATATAAATAGAATGGCGCTCGCCTTTTCATGGGTGTAAACCAGCCCCGTTTCGGGGCGGCATTGCGTAGCCCCACAGGTTCACAAGGTGAATCTGTGGGGTGCAGGGAGGAGAACGAATTTTAAAGAAGCGCCATAGGCGTGGCATTATTCGAACTATGAATTCAACAAGATAAATTGTGGGTTAAGATGGGTTGGTCGCCTTGCAGGGGTACGGATATGGCGTCCCGTAGCGGGACTGTTATTATCTATGCTACCGGGGATTATTGCTTTTTAATATCCATATTAATCGAAAATGCAATTCGCAAATGCAGTAATGAAAGGTAGAACAGAAAGCTTATCCAGCAATTGAAATAATGGATGTAGCACTTCATAGAGTTGTTTAAAGGAAGTTGAGATTGATATTTAAAATTTTTCGGAATTTGAGTTAATGCAATCGTATGGCAAATAAAAAAGGCGACCCTTTTTCAGGGTCGCCTTCATCCATCTTGATAATACTTAAATAACAGTTTAGAACGAGAACCGCAGACCGGCGCCAAGTACAAACTGGTTAGCATTGCCTCCAAGACCGCCAAGCTTCGCTTCTGCAAAAAGGTCAGCAAAGTCGAGAGCGTACTCTACACCGCCACCAAGATTCAGGCCAATTTCTGAGTCACTCTGAGAGCCTGATACATCTCCAAAACCAGATGAGCCTTCTGAACTAATTCTTATTCCGGTGATATTAATCCCACCAAGGCCGTATAGAATCAAATCGTCTTCATCCATAAAAATGTATTGGCCGTTCAGATTGAGCTCCCACACGGTTAAAGTGCTTTCGAATGATTCTCCGAAAATTGATTCTGAAACCGTATCCGGGAAATAGAACGTAAAATCTCCCCCAACCCTGATTAAGGGTGTGATAGCGTAATATCCGTCAGCTCGAATTCCAAGGTCGTTGTCAAAACCTCCAAATCCTCCAATGCCGGTACCAAACACCAGTCCTATCCCAGCTTTCAAATCTCCCTCCTGAACGCTGCCTTCGGTTTGAGCATGGACAAGATTCGTGATTGAGGAAGTACCAAACAGTAAAGCAGTTGCAAATATAATGACAAGTAGTTTTTTCATAGTTCTATTCTTATGTTATTTTGATTTTTTGTGGTAGTTAATAACCGTTTATTACTATTGCGTAAATAATAACTAATATGTATCACGAAACAAGTTTTTTCTGAATGAGCGTAAACTCCGACTCTGGTAATTCAAAAAGAGACGACGCTTCTCAAAGCAGCTTACAGGATGAAACCTATGTAAAGGATGCTTTGCAAGGAGATCAGCGTGGCTATCAGAAACTGACGGAGAAGTACCGCCGGCCTCTGCATTTTCACGTTTCGAAAATGGTGAAAGAGAGCGAACAGGTGGAAGATCTAGTGCAGGAGGCGCTTGTAAAGGCTTTTGACAATCTCGAATCGTACAACAACAGCTACGCATTCTCTACTTGGATCTACAGGATTACCACCAACCACACGATCGACTATCTGCGCAAAAAGAAATTGAAGACAACGTCCATCGATAAACCGATCAAGACGGGGGATGGTGAGCTCTTTATTGAACTTTCGGATGATGATGCCGCGACAGACCGGGAAATTATAAAACGTCAGCGAAAAAAAATCATTACTGCTGCGATAAAAAACCTTCCCGATAAATACCGGACGGTAATTGAGATGAGGCATATTGAGGAGCTAGCCTACCAGGAGATTTCTGAACAGCTTGATCTTCCCCTGGGCACGGTTAAAGCTCATATCTTCCGGGCCAGGGAGATGCTTTATAAGGCGCTGAAGGATAAGCGCGATAAATTTTGATTTCCTGACACCTGCATGCTAATTTTTACGCATTCTTTATGATGGAACGTGCCAAAAGAGCACTTCAATAGATAATTTTTAATCAAATCTCTTCATCAAAATGATTCAAAAATCAACCAGTACCATTCTCGCTACATCATTTTTAATTGCTTTATTTATGCTTAGCGGCTGCAGTGACGATTCCCCAACCGGAGTAGATGATGGCGATCCGCCATCTATACCGGAGACCTCTCCAGTGGAAGTTGATAACTCTTTATTCGAAAACAATAACCCTACAGGTGAAGAGCATCAGGCTTTTAACGAAGCCGGCGCTTTGGCAAGTGGGGCAAACGCAAACCTGATGGGGGCCACTGCAATGGGAGACTCGTTCCTTATGTTTACTGCAGGTCAAAATGCTCAATTTGAAAACGGTCTTTGGGTTTGGGAGTTTTCATTTACTGACGAAGGAGAAAGCGTAAGGATTAGAACAACGGCAGAAGAGCTTGCCCGGGGTGTTGAATGGAACGTATATCTTTCCGGTTCGTTCGATGGAGAAGAGTCGCTCACTGAATTCAGATATCTGAGTGGTTTTGTATCTGATGACGGTTTAAGTGGGAACTGGCAATACTTCTTCCCTGAACAACCGGATCAGCCATCCGTTGAATATCAGTGGAATACGGTCTCTGAAACAGAGTTTACATTCTCTTCTATCATCAATCTATCGGAACAGGACGGTGAATTTAGAATTGACTATGAAAGAGATAATGAGGATAACTTCCTTGAGTACTCAGGCTATGATTTTAACCAGGATGCTGTAATCTACTGGAACTCAGCCACAGGAGAAGGATTTATTGATCGCCCGGGGCAGGATCGCCAGTGCTGGGACAGCAGTTATGCTGAAACGGAGTGCAGCTAACAATTCGTAAAATATACGCCAAGCATAAACACACTCAGGTTATAAAATAAAGTAGCCGCGGGCATTAGCTCGTGGCTATTTTAAGTTCTGGCTACTCTTTCCGAATTAAGTCATAAAGGTCGGTTCTTCGATCTCTTAGTATCCGAACGCTTCCCTGTTCATGAAGCTCTTTCAGCAGATCCAGGTCCACATCGGCAATAAGCATCATTTCGGTGTTAGGTGTGGCTTCTGTTTTGATGCCCGTTGTTGGAAAAGCAAAATCGCAGGGCGTAAACACTACAGACTGACCGTACTGAATATCCATGTTGTGGACTTTTGGAAGGTTTCCCACGCTGCCGGCAACAGCCACATAGCACTCGTTCTCAATTGCACGGGCCATGGCACAGTTTCTTACCCGGGAATAGCCGTTCTGAGTGTCGGTCATGAAGGGTACGAACAGGATGTCAAGCCCCTCAAGCGCCAGCAGACGGGAGAGCTCCGGAAATTCAACGTCATAGCAAATTAAAATTCCGACTCGTCCCGCATCTGTTTCATAAGTTTTTATTGTGTTTCCGCCACTCATTCCCCAGGTTTTTACCTCGTCTGGGGTGACGTGAATCTTCTCATATTTTTCAACTTCCCCGTTTCTCTTACAGAGGTGCCCAACATTGTACAGTCCGTCCTCGCGTACTTCGGGCATACTTCCGGTAATGATATTTATATTATAGGATATGGCAAGTTCAGAAAACGTATCTCTGAGCCTGTCGGTATAGCCGGCCAGTTTTCGTATAGCTGTAGCTTCAGTCAGATTATTGTACTCAGCCATCAATGGAGCGTTAACGTATTCAGGAAACAGTAAAAAATCGGCATTGTAACCCGATACGCAATCCACAAAATATTCAATCTGTTCTACCAGATCATCAAATCCATTGTAAGAGCGCATTTGCCACTGTACAAGCCCCATTCTTACAATCGACTTTTCAACACCAAATGATTTTGTGTCAGACGGTTTTTCGTAATAGATGTTGGTCCACTCGAGCAGGGCTGCATGTTCATGTGAGGCCAGATCTTCAGGTAGATAGTTCTTGGCTAAACGTTTTACATGAAAATCATTCGAGAGCTGGAAACTTAATACCGGATCGTAAATCTCTTTGTTTTTTACCTTTTTGATATACTCCTTGGGCGTCAGATCGTCGTGGTGCTGATGATAGTTGGGGAGTCGTCCACCCAGTACAATACCCTTCAGGTTCATCTCTTCTGAAAGCTCTTTGCGGTAATCATACATCCGTCTTCCAAGACGCATTCCGCGGTATTCGGGGTGCACCATTACATCCAGTCCGTACATCGTGTCGCCGTTTGGGGTGTGAGTGTCAAACGTATCGTTGGCCGTCATTTCAAGGTAGGTGTGTTTCTCATCAAACCGATCGCGTTTAATCAATATAGAGAGCGATGCAGCAGCCATAACGCCGTCTACCATCACTACAACCTGGCCTTTAGGAAATCGGTTGATCAGCGTATTTAAGTGTTTCTCTTCCCAGGCAGGGTTTTCAACCTTAGGGTAACAGGTAAGCATCAGCTCATAGAGCTCTTTGTATTGATTTCGTTTTAAATACTGCAGCTCAACTTTTTCGTGGGTCGTCATAGTTCAATGGTATTGATTATTAAGCTATTAAAAAATCAGGCCAGATAAATACCGTCATCTTCTATTCGGATCATATCGTTTTTATAAAGCAGGCCGATCGCCTTTTTAAAGGTTTTCTTGCTCATTTCCAGCCGCGCTCTTATTTCGTTAGGGTCACTTTTATCGTGAAGATCTAGGTAGCCCTCACTTCTCTGCAGAAGTTCGTAGATCTGATCGGCGTTAGGCTCTACCTTTTTGTATCCAAATGGCCTCAATGTCACATCAATTTTATTATCCGGACGAATCTGTTTGATGTATCCTTTGCGTTTTTCGCCGTACCGAAGATTTTGGAAAATGTCATTTTCATAAATTAAACCCTCATGCTGCTGATTGATGATCACGTTGCGGCCGAGATCGCTTTTGTTCCAGATGATAACATCCACTTCCTCTCTCTCTTCCACGGTGAGTGGGCTTGAAGTTAGATAGCGCTCAATCTTTGTGGTACCGGTCAATCTGCCGGACTTTCTGTCAACATATAAATAGATCAGGTTTTTTCGGCCCTCCATCATGCGGTTGCTCTGTTCACTGAATGGAACAAATAGATCTTTTGAGATCCCCCAGTCCATAAATGCACCGTGGTCAGTCACGGCTTTTACCTCCATCAGCTCAATTTGATTCAGTGATATGGTTGGGGTGTGCATTGTGGCAGTATCTCTTCCCTCGCTATCCTGGTAGATATAAATTTCGATTTCATCACCGGCAGAAAGCTCTTTTGTAGAATCTTCAAATGGCATAAATATCGTTTCACCACTTTCAAAACGGAGAAGATATCCGTTTGGCTGCTTCAGCTGAACGGATGCGGTTTGATATGTTCCGGGATTTGGCATGAATGATTTGAATTACAGGTTAAAAAGACATGTACACATTGAAAATACACCGATGTGAAGGATTTCACCAATGATATTACTTCTCAAAGATCAAACAATTTCTTATTGTTACTGAGCCGTAAAAAGGCTTTTAACTAAAAAAAACACATCGCATAATGAATTTTCGAGCTGCCTCATTACTGTTACTAATCGTTTTCATTGTATCAGCCTGCTCTATGCCTGAAGGACCGGTGCCGCTTTCTGGTGAAGCGCCGGAAGCGGAGGGGTGGCAGGCTGAAACCATCGTTTCAGGGCTTGAACACCCTTGGGCGATGGATTGGCTGCCGGGCAGTGATGACGAAATTCTGATCACGGAAAGGCCAGGTAAGCTTCGTATTGTGCGGGGCGGAATGCTGGATCCAAGGATAATTACCGGATTACCGGATATTTTTGTAAGTGGCCAGGCCGGATTGCTTGATATTTCCATTCATCCAGAATTTGAGGAGAACCGCCTGGTGTACCTTACCTACTCCAGTGGTGACGATGACGCCAATCGAACGGCTGTGGGGCGCGGTGTATTGAACGGTTATGAGCTACGAAATTTCCAGGAAATTTTCCGTGTGGGGGACGACAAAACGGGGGATCAGCATTTTGGATCCCGAATCTTATGGCTGCCTGATAATACGTTTCTGCTGACGCTGGGAGATGGCGGAAATTATATACGCTTTGAGGGTGGCTGGATCAGGGAACAAGCCCAGAAACCGGACACCCACCTTGGCAAAGTCCTGAAATTGACGGAGGATGGAGGCCCGGCACCGGATGGCCCGTTTTTAAATGAAGAAGACGCGCTGCAGGAAGTCTGGACGCTTGGCCATCGAAATATACAGGGTATAGCAAGAGATCCGGAAAGTGGAAGGATTTGGGCGAATGAACATGGATCACGCGGGGGGGATGAACTGAACTTGTTGGAAGCAGGAAAAAACTACGGATGGCCGGAAGCTACTTACAGCCGGGAGTATCACTATCCCCGGATTTCCGATGAAACATCTCTGCCCGGTATGGAGGATCCTAAAGTGGTCTGGACGCCCGCACAGGCGCCTAGCGGGCTTGAGTTCTACACCGGAGATGTGTTTACTGACTGGCAGGGTGATCTCTTTAGCGGCGGATTAGCAGGTGAACAGGTTCGCCGGATTATTCTGAACGGTGAGCAGGTGGTTGGTGAAGAATCGCTAACCATTGGCCGACGCGTTCGATATGTAAAACAGGGGCCAGACGGCTATCTCTATATTTTGACCGATCATTCAGACGGCGAGCTGATGCGCATTATTCCCGATGAGATGTGAACCTTTAGCGTTTTCGCTTAAGGGCGCTCTTTATTGAACTCAAGTCAATCGTTTGCAACGCAGGCAGTGCACTTCTGGTTATTGTTTCAGTCAAAAATAATTAATGAATGTAAATCCAAAAAATGCCTGAAGGACCCGAAATTCACCGCGAAGCCGATAAAATCAAAAAAGCAATCGGTGGCGCTGAGTGCCGATATGTCTATTTCTACCACGATCATCTGAAGCCATTTGAAAAAGAGCTTGCTGATAAAAAAGTGGTGAACGTTGAAGCGTTTGGCAAGGGGCTGGTTATATCATTTGCGGAAGACTATCACATGTACAGCCATAATCAGCTGTATGGCAAATGGTACATCAAACCGGCGGGCGATTATCCCAAAACGAACCGTCAGCTGCGCACGGAGTTGCGAACAGATCAGAAATCAGCCCTGCTCTACAGCGCCAGTGAGATCGACGTGATGGACGGGGAGTCTATAGATGAGCATCCGTATCTGAGTAAGCTTGGTCCCGATCTTTTAAAAGAGATCACAGCGGATCAAATTGTGGAACGCTGCAAAAGTGATGACTTTAAAAGAAAATCATTCGCATCGCTACTGCTCGACCAAAGTTTTTTGAGTGGCGTGGGAAACTATTTGAGGACCGAAATTCTGTTTGATTCTAAAATCGGACCGTCACAAAAACCAAAAGAGCTGTCTGACGATCATTTGCTCGAATTTGCAAAATCAGCGATCACCATCACGCACAGGGCGTACGAAACCGGCGGGATTACGGTGAAAGAGGAAATTCTTTCGTATGCAAAACAGAATGGCGAAAAAAGACGCCAGTATCGTCACTACCTGTTCAGCAGAGCCGGAAAACCGTGCAGAAGCTGCGGAACTCAAATTGAGAAGATTAAAAAATCCGGCCGCAGGATTTATATTTGCAGAAGCTGTCAGGCTATCTGAACGACGAAAAGTCCCCCTTAAAAAAGGGCTCCTCTTTTATCCCGCGCCAGCTGGTGTTTTTTCAGTCCCGACTTTCGGGGCGAGATTGAGGGGGATGTTCATTTAGATTTTGTGACAAAATTCGATGGACACCCTTCTAAATTTCACTACACTTACGCTGCGCGTTCAAAAATGAGCCCCATGTTAGGGGAGACTTTATCTTGGTTTATTTAAAAGTCATAACTCAAGTTCAGGTTACCAAACCACCCACTACCTCGGCATTACATGCATGGGAATGGGGATTCCGATCGCTTCAGACATCGCCCTGAGCAGTTCTAACTCATCCAGTGAGATTTTATCATCTGAAAGCACGCAGTGAATCATGCTGCTCATAAGATAGCGCTTTACTGGGTTGGCGGTCAGAGCCAGCTCATCAAGAGCGTCATCAAGATCTCCCAGAGTGTACTCGTCTTCAGAAAGAAGAATCATATTATCCGGTGCAGCTTCTTTCATTGCGTCGATTCCCGCCTGCCACGCCTTTTCAGTATCGGTTTGTGAGGCATTTGCCAGGGACGAAAGCATTATAGCAATCTCTTTACGGATCGTTTTTAAGTGATGATGACGTATAGCAGGAGATTTCTCTTTCTTAAAATGTGCATCGAGGCGATGTTCTACAAGCTTTTCGATTGCAAACTCAAACAAACTCACTTTTTTGTCGTGGTCGATGATCAGCTTCATGCTCTCTCTGAACTTTCGGTACTGGCTTTCGCTCATTGTTCGAAGAGCGGGCATGGAGATCTCAGCAAGCGGAAGAGACCACTCCCGTTTTCCTTTATTTACAACCGGCAAAAGTTCGGCTGTCTGTTCAGCCATATAAGGGTCGATGATGTCATGAGTCCATTCCGGTAATGCAGTTGTGGATTTATCCCTGTTGATAAGAAGCAGGGCATAAATAAGCGCTTCAGCGCGTAGCGGCTCATGGGCAGCCTCGTAGAGCTCTTCCGGAATCTGCTTCATTAATTTGGAAGCTGCGTCAACGCCGCCGCCATCCATTGTCCCAATAGCGGCCAGGAGAATTTCCGGCGTTGGCAGGGCGTCTGTGATAGCTCCAACGGCTGATGCCGAAGGTTTATCCCCGGTTTTTTGCTGCTGCAGCCTGTCTTCATTAAGCTGTTTATTGATCCGTTCCTTTTTCCGAATCTGCTCAGGGTCATTCCCCGGGCGAATTGCTGAAATTCTTTTCTTTAACGGGGGGTGGGTGGCAAAAAGCTTGTCGAGTGCAGTATGAAAACTGTTTGCAAAAAACATGTGACTGAACTCCATAGCGTGGCCGTCTTCAATTTTTCCGCCTTTTTTGGTTCTGCCAATCTTTTCAAGAGCCCCGGCAATTCCATCTGGATTTCGCGTGTACTGCACTGCTGCAGCATCGGCAAGGTATTCACGCTGGCGCGAAACGGCCGCCTGGATCATTCGTCCAAACAGCATACCAATATAACCGATGATGACTAGTGAAATACCGAGAAAAATCATTACGATTGCCGCCTGACCGCCACTGTTACCCTGTCCGCCGGATGAGCGCATTCGTCCGCCGGAAAGGAGTGAACTCCTCATTAAAATCATGCCCATAATGTGCAGCAAAAGAATACCATTCAGGATACCAATCAACCGGATATTTAATCTCATGTCGCCATTAAAAATGTGGCTGAACTCGTGGGCGATTACTCCCTGCAGTTCATCACGCGAAAGCTGATCAATTGCACCTCTTGTCACACCTACTGCTGCATCATCGGTTCCAAACCCTGCGGCAAAAGCGTTTATATTCTCCTCCCTGTCCAGTACGTAGGTGTCAGGTACAGGCAGGCCTGATGCGATTGACATCTCTTCCACTATATTCATCAGCTGTCGCTCACCCTGATCACGGGTTGATGGTTCAATTTTTCTTCCTCCCAGCATCTCAGCTACAGCACTTCCGCCTTTTCTGAGTTGAGAGACTCTGAAGAGCGTTCCGGAAACGATGAGTATGAGGGTGAGAGAGGAGACGAAAAAAAGAAGGCCCGGCTGCCAGGGTTGCCTTGGACCCGCGCCGCCGGCATACCCCAAAATAAACAGCGATACCACATAAATGGATGCGATAATTAACAGTACTGCCATTAAGTAAAGGCCGAGCAGTTTCCATGTTGCCTGCCTGGCCCTGTCTTGAGCATCAAAAAAATCCATAAAAAATATACCGGCTATTAAATGGTTGGCTTGTTCAGAAGAGAATTGCAGGAAAGGCTGATGTCCGCGTAATGCATTGAATTAAATAAATTAGCCGCACTGGAAGTGATTTAAAAAGTGACTTCCGGTGCTTTTCTCTCATCCTCAACATCAATTTCAAAGAGTCGGGCTTCGTTAAACCCAAACATATTGGCAAATATGACGTTGGGAAATTTTTCCCTTCCCGTGTTATAGTTCATTACCGAATCATTGAACGACTGGCGTGCAAAAGCAATCTTGTTTTCCGTTGATGAGAGCTCTTCGGTCAGCTGCATCATATTTTGATTGGCTTTCAAATCGGGATAATTTTCAGAAAGAGCGAACAGCTTTCCAAGTGCACCGCCCAGATTTTTTTCAGCTCCCATCAGCTTTTGCATCGCTTCCGGATCACCGGGTTGATCAGCAGCTTGTTTTTCAGTGTTTACAGCCTGATTTCTGGCCTGGATAACCGCCTCGAGAGTTTCGCGCTCGTGGCTCATGTACTGTTTGGCAACATTTACAAGGTTTGGAATCAAATCATACCGGCGCTTAAGCTGCACGTCAATCTGGGCAAATGCATTTTTAAACCGGTTTCGCAGCGAAACAAGTTTGTTGTAGATCGATACGGGATACGCGATCAGGATAATGAGTATAACAGCGACAATAATTGCAGTAATCATAAGTGGAAGGAGTTACGTTTATGGACTCTTGGATATATACCTTTTGGTTGAATGAATATACAAGTTGTAGTCAGTTGAGCAAAGCGATATTACGGTGGAGGGACATGTATTTAAAACCACACATGTCCAAAACGTTGTAATCAATGCAGTAAATACTGTCATAATAATGGTATCGAGTAATATGTTCTCGGTAGAGTTACGCTGAAATTCAACTTTTGAACAGTAGAACATCAGCGAGAATCAGCGATTAACTCATCTTACCTCTGCTAGAAAACGTTGGGGGTTGATTTTAAATATGGAAAAAAATCGGTCTTGATACGTATAAAACAGACAATTTTTTACGTGCTTCAAGAATATTTTGGACAGGTGTGATTTAAAACCTGAGTTCGATTTTTGAATTTATCGGATTTTACTAAAAGCAGTTCAAAAAGGGCGTCATCTCGCACTTCACCAACGGTATAACTGCGGGGGGTGCGTGATCTGCTGTCCTTAAGAAAAGCTTGACAAAATCATTTGATGAATTAGTTTAACCAACGCCTTCTTTCAGAACTGTTTTGTCATTCTTTAAAATCGAACTAAGGTTTAAATGACGACTTCTCAAGATAATTTCAAAAAAAACTGTAAGGGGTCACAGGTTTTTAGATCATACTGTAAAAAGGAGATACCTGTTATGAAGAAATCACGCATCTTATCAAATTTCAGAATCGAATACAGAAAAAACCGCGCACCTTATCAAAAAGAGATATCAGCTCTCCGCTGGATCCGGAGATTCCTGGAGGAACTTTCGATTGACGACTCTTCCCAGATTCGTGAATGGCAAATCGAATTCTTTCTTTCCGAACTTAAAAAAGGAAAAGACTCCTATAATGATTTTCTTCAGGCAAAATCTGCTCTTCATATTTTAATGGATCGGGTACTTAGCAGAAACAGCTCATCAGAAATACCCTCTGACAGCGATACACCCGGGGTATTCAAAATTACTGCTTGATAAACACTTCATTTAAACACAGGATGAGTCACCATTGATGCATCTGCAGTGGAGAGGAATTTCTTGATGAAAAATCCGGGTAAGGCTTTCCGGATTATCATTTTACCGCAGTGGTATAAACAGTATGAACGAAATTTTCACATATCCTTTTCTGCAGTTGTTAACAGATTGTATATTGATGGTTATACGCACACTCAATTATATGTAAGCCTTCGAAGAACGTCATGAGCATAAAAGATAGAAAAAAAGACCACGTTGATCTTTGCATGAACGAGGATGTCAGCTACAAAACCGGCGCAGGCTTCGATCGGTTTTATTTTCGTCATAACGCTCTGCCCGAAATGAATCTTGCCGATATATCAGTTGAAGGAACTCTTCTGGGCAGAACATTTTCTTTTCCGCTTTTTATCTCATCAATGACAGGAGGGTATTCTGATGCGGGACAGATTAATGCTCAAATTGCACGCTTTTGCGAACAAAATAATGTACCGTTTGGCGTGGGGAGTCAGCGTGCGCTGCTTGATCATCCGGAAGAGAGAAAAAGCTTTTCTGTTGTCAGACAGATGGCACCAACAGCATTTATCGCCGCAAATATCGGCGGAGCTCAGCTGGCTGGCGGTTTAAAAAGCGAGCAGCTTGAAATACTTACGGAGTCGATAAAAGCCGATGCTGTTATTGTTCATCTGAATCCGCTTCAGGAACTTGTTCAGCCGGAGGGAGATCGTGATTTTAAGGGAATTGAAGACGGAATCCGCAAGCTTGTGGTTGACTCTGAAGTACCGGTCATTGTAAAAGAAACAGGAGCTGGTATTACGGGCGAAGCAGCCCGGCGTCTGCTGGCAGCCGGGGTTTCAGTGATTGACGTGGCGGGATCAGGCGGCACGAGCTGGGCGAAAGTTGAAAATCTTCGAAAAGAGAATTCCACTGAAACTGACTTTCTAAATAACTGGGGAGTTCCAACAACGGTGTGTATCGAGGAGACCAGAGCCCTGAGAGAAGAGTTCAGGTTTGAACTTATTGCATCCGGCGGTGTTCGTTCAGCCTCAGATATAGTTAAGTCAATTGCGCTGGGAGCCAATTTCTCTGCAATGGCCGGGCCCGTTATTCATGCTCTTTCTAACGGCGGAGAAAAGGAGCTGCAGCGTCTTTTTGATGGGCTGAAAAAACAAGCCGGGATGATCTGTATGCTTCTCGGCCGGCGGTCCATTGCGGAATGCTCTGTAAATGACCTGATAAAAAAATAAGGTGATCGCCGGCTCTTTTTGTATATTTGACATCAATCTGGAAGATGTTCGCTTAAAAAAAGCCAACATCAGCAACGCTCTATTTTCAACCATAGCTATAAGTTAATTGAAATTTTTGTCATCCTATCTCGAAAGCGTTGAGCAGGCGCTTCAGAATTTACAACTGCCCGATACCCCTTCAACATTATATGAGCCTCAACTCTACATGCTTAGCAATGGCGGCAAAAGAATACGTCCCGTTCTTACGCTTATGGGGTGTGGCTTATGCGGAGAGGAGCGCATGAAGGCGATGCCGGCAGCGTTAGCGGTTGAATTGCTTCATAATTTTACACTGATTCACGATGATATTATGGACCAGGCGAAAGACCGTCGCGGACTGCCGGCAGTGCATCGTAAATGGAACTCATCTGTAGCAATTCTTTCGGGCGACAGCATGTATACAACGTCTATGATGCTTCTCGATAATTTGGATGATGAAGTTGACTATCGAAAAGTGATGAACCTGTTTCTGGAAGGAATTCAAAAAATTTGTGAAGGGCAGGCTCTCGATATGGAGTTCGAGCAGCGGGTTGATGTATCACTTGAAGAGTACATGCGAATGATTGGCGGCAAAACGGGAGCTTTGCTGGAAGCGTCACTGCAAATGGGAGGCGTTGTAGCAGGATGCACACCTGGCCAGCTCCTTCAGCTGCGGAGTGTGGGTACTAATCTTGGAACTGCATTTCAAATTCAGGATGATCTGCTCGATGTTATTGCCGATCCTGAAAAATTTGGAAAACGGGTGGCCGGCGATATATACGAATGTAAAAAAACCTATTTAATGATACTTGCGCTGGACCGCTGCAATAAACATCAGCGGAAATGGTTAAGAGAGTGCCTGAAAACCAAACCACTGAAACAGACTGAGGTTGAGCAGGTCATAAAACTATATGAAGACCTTGATGTTATTGAAACATCAAAAAAGAAGATTGACCAGTTATATCTAAATGCAGAGAAGTCATTAGAAATATTTGGTGAATCAGAAGATAAGCGAGATCTTATAAAATTGATTCAAACTCTAAAAAATCGGGACCACTAAACGTACTATGCGAACAATCTTAATTGTTACACTCGCAGCTTTTGCACTTGTTTCATGCCGTAGTCAGGATTTAATCCGTCCCGGAGATACCCTGGAAGTGGCATTTGAAAAAGCCAATTCACAATACGAACAGGAAAACTGGACTACAGCATCCAGGGCTTTTGAAACCGTGGTATCGATTGGCAGGGGAACAGATATTGGCCAGGAAGCCCAGTTTTTGCTCGCAGAAAGCTACTTTAATAACAGACAGTATATGATCGCCGCTTCAGAATATCAGCGATACGCTAACTTTTACCCGAGGTCAGAGCGGCGTGAAATGGTCGATTATAAGCAGGCTCTAAGTTATTATAACATAAGTCCGCGATACAATCTCGATCAAACGAATACCCGCCAGGCCATTGAGCAATTTCGATTATTCAATTCCCGCTATCCCGATTCAGACCTCGTTGAAGAAACGTCCGGGCACATCGAAGAGCTGCGCACAAAGCTTGCACGTAAGCTTTATGAAGCCTCAGAATTTTACAAGAGAACAAACCGGTTCAGAGCTGCGGCTGTCTACCACGATCTCGTGATTGACAACTATCCTGAAACGGTATGGGCTGAGCGCTCGCTTGTTGCTCAAATTGAGTCGTATATTATGTACGCGGATAATAGTATAAGAGCTCGTCAGAAAGAACGCTACGAAATGGCTGTGGAAAGTTATGAAACGTATCTGCAGCTTTTTCCACGCGGTGAAAACCGAAGCCAGGCAGAAAATCTCTACGATCGTGCAACCAGAGAAATTGAAAGAATCGAACAGCGTGAATCGGTAGCACAAAGCGGATGAACTCAGCGGGCCTTCGAATAGGGCTGTTTGGAGGTGCTTTTGACCCGGTTCATAATGGGCATCAACGGGTTGCAGAATCGTTTCTGAATAGCAACCTTCTGGATGAATTGCACCTGCTGCCCACCCCACACCCACCCCATAAAGATCTGCCCTCTTCAGCCAGTTTTGCCCAGAGATATGAAATGTTACAGATGGCCTTTACAGGCTACGAGCATGTGGTTATTTCTGATTTAGAAAACGAGCTTCCCGAACCTTCCTACACGCTTCAGACGATTGAGTACCTCCAAAAAAAGAACCCTGATCACATCTATTTTCTTTGCATTGGGGAGGATAACCTTGAATCTTTCCACAAGTGGCATGAATACAAAAAAATTTTGGAAAAAGTGACGCTTTTGGTTGCGACAAGACCGGGTGCAAACAGCAGTGATCAGCAAAACAACATATTGGAGCGGGCGATTTTTATCGAGCACAAAGAGCTGGAGATTTCATCTACAGAGATTCGGGAAGGCAGTAAACTTCAGCATTTACTAAACTCCGTGCCAGGCAGTGTGGCTCGCTATATTAAAGAGCATAATCTATACTTAAATTCGTAGCTCAATATGAAACGTACAGACTTTCTAAAGGCGATCGGAACGGTATCTGTTGCTCCCTGGGCGTTTGGGAAGGGGGGACAAAACCACAAAAGAAAGCTCCTGAAACCAAAACGCTTAAAGCCGGGGGATACGATTGGATTGACCGCACCCGCAGGCATAGTTTACGATGAGCAGGAGTTTGTAAGAATGCAGCAGGTTCTCTCAGATTTTGGCCTGTGTCCGGTATTGGGATCAAACGTCAGGAGCCGGCACGGATACCTCGCCGGAACAGACCGTGAAAGAGCGGCTAATCTGAACCAAATGTTTGTGGATCCCGATATAGATGGTATTATGGCCGTGAGAGGTGGCTGGGGCTGTTCGCGTATCTTACCCTATCTTGACTTTAAAGCGATAGCCCGAAACCCTAAGATCTACTGCGGCTTTAGTGACAATACAACGCTCCATCACGCCCTGATGGCCTACTGCGGATTGATCACCTACCACGGGCCAAACGGCACTTCCGACTGGAGTGAGCTGACCCGGAAGAACTTTAAATCGGTTCTGCTAGATGCAGAGGAAAGTGTGTTTCGGTCTGTAAGCAACATCATTACAATCCGCTCAGGGGTAGCTAAAGGGCCGTTAATTGGTGGGAATCTGTCAATTTTAACCACAACGCTGGGCACGCACTATCAGCCTGACTTTACAAACGCAATTCTATTTGTGGAGGATATTGGAGAACGATCTTATAAGATTGACCGAATGCTGGCACATTTGAAGCAAGCGGGTGCGCTTGACAAGATATCCGGGTTTATTTTTGGGAAATGTACCGATTGTGCATCAGGGCCCCAGCCAACATTTACCGTAAAAGAAGTAATTGAGCAATACATTTTGCCACTGGACATTCCGGCAATCTATAATGCAGACATAGGGCACGAAGAAGATAACTTTACACTACCGGTGGGAGTAAATACTGAGCTAAATGCAGATAGGGGAGAGATTAGGCTCCTTGAAACGGGTGTTATTTAAACCCAGTACTATTTCTTTTCGAAATGTTTTTTCTCTTTTTTAAAGTCTTCTTCACTCATGAGCCCTTGCTGCCATAACCCGGTGAGGTAATCCAGTTTGTCGAGAGTGCCCGGTGGTGGAGCTTCAGCCGGTTTTGCTTCAACTTTATTTAGCTCTACAATCCTTTTTTTCTCCGCAAAAACGGCTTTTGATATAGAATCAGAAATCGCCTGTGGATTTGTAAGTCCCGGAAGTGAGATCTTTCGGGACTCGGTAATAAGTGTGATATCGCCGAGATTGAATTTATGATCCAGCCAGTTCTGTTCTACATCAAGCGTCTTTATGTTTGCCAAATCTACGGTTTGAGAAACTCCTTCACCCGTAGCCGTGATTTGGCGGTCGGTAATATTGTAAGAATAGCTTTTCTTTTTTCGATGAACGTTCCAGAGCACAATCAGCCCGATGCCCAAAAAAGGGATTAATAGGATACCGAAAAAATACCCCCAGAACCATCGTTTCCAGTCGGGCGTGAGTTTAATTGATTTAGACATAATATACAGTATTCAAGTTTTTACCAGAATGCGGGACAGGTCGAAATTCCAATCTGTTTACCGGGATAAATTTGGATGTATGATCTCAAAAAGTCTTTTAAAATATAAATTAAAGCTATTTATTTCGTTTTGGAATCCATGGGGTTTCTTTGATTTTTTGCTGTTTATTTTCATATCTGGCCAGCACAAAAAGAAGGTCAGAAAGTCTGTTAAGGTAGATAATTGCGGCGTCGGGTATGGACTCCTCTCTTGATAGTTCAACGGTGTCTCTTTCAGCACGCCTGCAAACCGTTCTTGCAAAGTGCAGAGTAGCGCCGGCACCAGATCCGCCCGGCAGGATAAATGATTTTAGAGGATCAAGACCTTCTTCAAGATGATCAATCCACTCTTCAAGCTGATCGATCTCTTTTTGTCCGACTTCTGAAATTCGTGACTTCTCGGGATCGGGAGTAGCCAGGGTCGCACCTACGATAAAAAGATCGCTCTGAACCTGTTTCAGTATTTCGTTTCCGATATCCGATAAGGAGTAGGAGAGAACCATTCCGATTGTGGAATTGAGCTCATCTACAGTACCATACGCGTGAATACGAATATTGCTTTTAACTGTTGTTGTGCCGCCAAAGAGTGCTGTTTCTCCCGCGTCGCCTTTTCGGGTATAAATCTTCATGAGTATATCCTGCTAATTGATAATTTTATGGTGGAAATAATTACGCTTCTGCAATTGTAGGTGTTTAACATCGGTTGTGCCGAAATAATTTAACTTAACGCTGACTGAAGCGCTAACCTGAATTTCTCACTCTAATATTGTTTTAATTTGTGTAAATGATTGTTTCAATGAAGGTTATATCAATATTTAAGAGCTGAAAATAATCACAGGGTATTACAGATAAATAAATTTCTTATTGAGATATCCGGGTTAATTCTCGATGTGGAAAGATTGCCGCTCTTTTTTAGAGTGTATCATCAGGTGAGAAAGAGATTTTATTCTCTTTGAAAAGGCTGCCTCCTGATCCATCGGGCACTCCAGTGTGAGCCGCACATCGTCTGTGTATTCAGAATCAATCTCGTAAAGAGTAAAGGTGTGTTTCAGTTTTTCAATAACGGACTGCTGATCGTAAGGGTAGGTTACTGAAAATCGTACCGTCGAAATAATTCGATTAAGGGATGATGCGTCAACCGCAAGTTTTGCCGCCCGGGCATATGCTTCAGCCAGTCCGCTCTTTCCGAGTTTTGTTCCTCCATAGTAGCGCACAACAATGCATAAAATATTTACAAGATTTTCTGACCTCAGGGTATTAAGTATGGGTGCACCGGCCGTTCCCGAGGGCTCTCCGTCGTCCTGGCTGAACTCCGCGCAGTCTGCAGCTCCTATTCTGTATGCGTAGCAGTGATGAGTAGCCGTTGGGTGATTTTCTTTTACTTTTGAGAGTTCGGTATCACAGTTTTCTATTTTGTGGCATGGAGTTAGAAAGGCGATAAATTTTGATCCTTTCTCTTTAAAATCTGCCTTATAAAGATTTTTGACGGTATATTTATTCATACAAATACAGGGCTCATTATTGAGATAAAAACCGATATCATTTGCTTATACAACTTTACCTTAATCAAAGCGCTTCTTCCTTGCCTTTTAAGAATAATAAGGTGATTTTTGTAGTACACTTAAAGGAACCAAACTACGTGGTGATTCGTTAATTTACGAGCAATCAAAATACGCCGCGTTTCTCAAAATTTGAAGATTAAATATGCCATCACTTTTAAAAGCTGCCCAATCTCAGGTAGGCCGAAAAATATTAACAGGGCTTACCGGTCTGTTTCTTGTTCTATTCGTCATTTTTCATCTTGGCGGTAACTTAGCGGTTTTTGGTGAGCCAGATGCAATGAACCGATACTCACTGATTCTTCACAATTTTGGCCCGCTTTTATGGATAGCAAGGATTGGACTTGTGGTTGTCTTTGCAATTCACTCATGGATCGGTATCTCAATTTGGTGGAATAAACGAAAAGCTCGCCCTCAAAAATATGAAGTTTACAGCAGCAAGGGCGGCCCGAGCCGGCAGAGCCTGAGTTCGAGAAGTATGGCATTTACTGGAGTTGTACTCCTGGTATTTGTTGTGTTCCATATTAACACATTTGCACTTGGGGACACTCAAACCGTAATGATAGACGGGCAGCAAACTCACGATATCAAATCGCTTGTTCTTGAAACATTTCAAAATCCGTTCTACGCATTTGGCTACGCTTTCGTGATGCTTCTTCTGGGCACTCATTTAGGGCACGGCATTTGGAGCGCCTTCACATCACTGACGGTAAGAAGTAAAAAAGCATCTGCTATGATATATTCAATTGGAGTTGTGTTTGCCATACTCCTTGCGGTCGGCTTTCTGTTTATACCGTTATACATATATTTTGGCGGCGGATGCGAAGCCGCTCTTATTCAGTGCCGATAATTTTCTTAAATCGATAAAGACTCAGCCATTATGAAATTAGATCCAAATATTCCGTCCGGACCACTTGAAGAAAAATGGACCCGTCACCTAAAAGATATTAGGCTTGTATCTCCGAACAACAAACGTAAGCACAAAGTAATTGTAGTGGGTACCGGACTGGCCGGTGCATCGGCTGCATCGAGTCTTGCGGAACTTGGCTATAACGTGCAAACATTCTGCATACAAGATTCAGCCCGTCGCGCGCATAGTATTGCAGCCCAGGGTGGGATCAACGCAGCTAAAAACTATCAAAACGATGGAGATAGCATCTGGCGACTGTTTTATGATACTATCAAAGGAGGGGATTACAGAAGCCGCGAATCGAATGTCTATCGTCTTGCTGAAAACTCTAATAATATTATAGACCAGGCTGTAGCACAAGGTGTGCCTTTTGGACGCGAATATGGCGGCCTGCTCGATAACCGATCGTTTGGTGGCGCTCAGGTCTCAAGAACCTTTTATTCGCGTGGGCAAACCGGACAGCAGCTACTTCTCGGCGCCTATCAAGCGATGATGAAAGAGGTTCATAATGGTAAGATTGAAAGCTTTACACGTCATGAGATGCTTGATCTTGTAGTGGTAGATGGCAAGGCCCGCGGAATCATTACACGAAATCTTGTCGACGGGTCGATCAATAAGTACGAGGCTGACGCTGTTGTACTCTGTACCGGCGGATATGGAAACGTATTTTATCTGTCAACAAATGCAAAAAACTCAAACGCAACGGCAGCCTGGAGATGTCACAAACGTGGTGCAGCTTTTGCTAATCCATGCTATGTGCAGATTCACCCAACATGTATTCCCGTTAGCGGAGACTATCAGTCCAAACTCACGCTGATGAGTGAAAGTTTAAGAAATGATGGTCGTGTGTGGGTTCCCCGGGATCCTGATGATACACGTGAACCGAGCATTATTCCCGAAGAAGATCGATTCTACTATCTCGAAGAGAAGTATCCAAGCTTTGGCAACCTTGTGCCCCGTGATGTTGCATCGCGAAATGCCAAAATGGTGACTGATGAAGGCCTCGGCGTAGGCGATACCGGCCTGGCTGTCTATTTGGATTTCCGTGACGCGATTGAGCGTGATGGCCGGGATACAATCGCTGCGAAATACGGAAACTTGTTTGACATGTATCAAAACATAACGGATGAAAATCCTTATGAAACACCGATGCGAATTTTCCCTGCTGTTCACTACACGATGGGTGGCCTCTGGGTTGATTACAACCTGATGAGTAACATACCGGGTCTTTTTGTGGCAGGTGAAGCGAACTTTAGTGACCACGGTGCTAACCGACTTGGTGCAAGTGCACTAATGCAGGGACTTTCTGATGGCTATTTTATCATACCGTATACAATCGGAGATTATATCGCCGGAGAGGAACTGCCAAAAGTAAGCACTGACCACGAAGCATTTGAAGAAGCTGCAAAAACTTCCACAGACCAGCTTGATAAGCTCTTAAATGTGAAAGGTGATAAAACAGTCATTGAGTTTCACCGCGAACTTGGAAAAATCATGTGGGACAGAGTAGGAATCTCCCGAAGCAAAGAGGGTTTGGAATCCGCAATCGAGGAGATTCGAAAGCTGCGGGAGGATTTTTGGCAAAATGTTCGTGTACCGGGTGGTACAAACTATCATAACAAATACCTGGAATTTGCGGCTCGCGTGGCAGACTACTTCGAACTTGCTGAGCTGATGGCAATAGATGCTCTCGACAGAGATGAGTCGTGCGGATGTCACCTGCGCGATGAATTTCAAACGGAAGAAGGAGAAGCTCTCAGGAATGATGAAGAGTTTTCTTATGTATCTGCATGGGAGTACAACGGCATCAATGGCAAACTTGAAACTACTCTTCATAAGGAACCCCTTGAGTTCGAGTTCGTGGAATTGAAACAAAGAAGTTATAAATAAGGATTATTATGAGTGAAATGACGATTAACCTCAAGATTTGGCGTCAGCAAAACACGAAATCAAAGGGCTGGTTTCAGGACTATAAGCTGAACGGTGTGAGCGAACATATGTCGTTCCTCGAGATGCTGGATGTTTTAAACGAAAACTTAATTAAAGAAGGTAAAGAGCCTGTTGAGTTTGACTATGACTGCCGCGAAGGTATTTGCGGATCGTGCAATCTTGTAATCAATGGCCGGGCACACGGCCCAAAACATATGACGGCCGCATGCCAGCTTCATATGAGAAACTACAGTGATGGAGACACCATTGTTGTGGAACCTCCACGGGCGGAAGCATTCCCTGTTGTAAGAGATCTTGTAGTTGATCGCTCTGCATTTGACAGGATTATCGAAGCAGGTGGGTATGTTTCAGTGAAAACGGGTGCCGCACCGGAAGCCAATTTAATTCCGGTTGAAAAGAATACATCAGAAGCTGCATTTGATTACGCTACCTGTATTGGGTGCGGAGCTTGCGTTGCCGCTTGTCCTAACTCATCAGCTGCCCTATTTACCGGCGCTAAAATGTCTCATCTGAATGCACTGCCACAGGGTCTGCCGGAACGCAATAAACGATCCATTGCAATGGTTGAGCAGATGGAAAAAGAGGGATTTGGAGACTGTTCAAATCACGCAGAATGCGAAGCTGTATGCCCGGTAGGGATAAGCATTTCAGCAATCGCTCAAATGCGCCGTGACTATATGAAAGCATTAGTCTGATAGAAAGGCAGTCTAAAGTAAATTAATTTATTAAAAAGGTGTGGATAGAATCTTATTCACACCTTTTTTTATTTATTTTAGATGGAGTATAAGCAGAAACAAGTTAAAGGTGGTATCTCTTAGAAGATCATGGACAGACCCGATTTGAATAAAGCCCGTGAGGTACTAAAAAAGTTTTGGGGATACGATTCATTTCGTCCGGGACAGGATGAGGTTATAGATTCGGTTTTGAAAGGAGACGACACGCTTGTGCTCTTCCCAACAGGAGGGGGGAAGTCGCTCTGTTATCAGGTGCCTGCTCTTGTAATGGAGGGGCTGACCGTTGTTATTTCCCCACTGGTTGCACTTATGCAGGATCAGGTTGAGCAGCTTAAGAAAAACGGCATAAGAGCCACATTTATAAACAGTACATTACCAGGTTATGAAGTTGAGCAGCGGCTGGTCAATGCGCGAAATGGCATGTACAAGCTTTTGTACATCGCTCCGGAACGGTTATCCACAGAGCTTTGGGTAAATGAGCAGGAGCGCCTGAATATCTCTCTGATAGCGGTGGATGAAGCGCACTGTATATCGGAGTGGGGCCACAGTTTCAGACCGAGCTACAGGCAAATACGCGAAGAGCTGGGGGAACTGGCAGATAAAGTAACCTGGATTGCGCTCACCGCAACGGCCACACCCGAGGTAAAAGAGGATATTATCAAAAACCTTCAGTTCAAAAACCCAACTGTGGTTGCGGGGGGATTTGGAAGGGAGAATTTGATGTGGTGGATCACCAAAACACCGCGCAAACAAAATTCACTGATGAAAGCGGTAAAGCGGGGAACAGATAAAGGAAGCGGAATCGTATACTGCAGTACCCGCCGCGACTGCATGAAATGGGCTGAAGAATTTACGAGAGATGGAATCCGGGCAGAAGCGTATCACGCCGGCATTGAGAGTAAAAAACGTGAAGCGATTCAAAACCGGTGGATCAGCGGTGACACTCCGGTGGTTGTCTCCACAAATGCGTTTGGTATGGGGATTGATAAAGCAGATTGCCGGTTTGTGATTCATCAAACCATGCCGATATCCATTGAAGCCTACTACCAGGAGGCGGGCCGGGCAGGTAGAGACGGTGCAGAAAGCTATCCTATTCTGCTTTATAAAGAGGGAGATGCAGAACAAGCTGAAAACAGGATTAAACGGGGATATCCTGATTATGAAACCCTTCAGAAAGTGTATAATGGCATCTGTGATGAGCTTGAACTGGCAACCGGAAGCGAATCTGACTCTGCCGAGCCGGTAAACTACAGCCGTGTATCGAAACGAATTGGAATACGAAAACAGGAGATTGCGGTTTCTGTACAGGTATTGGAGAGGCTTGAGGTGCTGGAGAAAACGGAACTTTATGAGTCCAAAATAGGCATTCGGTTTACGGCCGGCCGGCACTATATACGAACACTTATACAGGACAAAGATTCTAAAAAAATGCATTTTCTAGATACGCTCTTTCGTCAGTTTGGGGCCGATGCGTTCCAGCAAATGCACCATATCAACGAATCGTATGTATGTGAAAAACTGAATGTAACACCACGACAGCTTGAAAAAGCGCTCTATGTTTTTTCTGAGCATGATAAGCTGCTCGAGTTTGAAAAGCTTGGTGACGAGCCACTCATAAGGCTTATGGATGCTCGTATGCAAAAGCTTCAGATTGATCAACAATCTGCCTACCACTACCGCGATGTGCTGCTTACCAAACTTGGTTATATGAAACAGTTTATCGATACAACCGGCTGCCGGGAACAGTTTTTGAGAAATTACTTTGGCGAAACCGGCACGAAACCGTGCGGTCACTGCGATAACTGTATCAAAGCCGCAGAGGAGGGCACGTTCTATCCGGATCAGGATGAAATCAGCAGAGTAGGTAAAATTCTGAGCTCAGATTCTGTCACATTTAAAGATCTTGCAGAAGAGACCGGGTGGCCAAGACAAAAACTAAAGATAATACTCAACGCAATGTCACGAGAAGATTTGTTGATTCGGGTGGATGATGATGGAGAGAAATATCGTTTGAGGAGTTAATTTATAAGTGGTTTAATTCCACCATTCTTTGAGTTAAAAAAGATAAAAGTACCCCTTTTCCGTAAGGGGTCCCTTCGGGAGCAGGGGGATGACTTTCTGAGTTCGAAAGTGTCCATTTATTATAGTTTAGCGTAGAAGACCTGACTTCACGTTCAAAGATGAATGGAAAGAGTGGGCGATGTCACACTATACGTTTACAACGTATCCGATACTGCAGCTGAATCAGCCGCGGCCCTTCTATCGCTGTTGAGCCGCTCCTGGAACTGATCGCGTTCGCGGGTCAGTTTCTCTTCAACTTTGCTTATCCGTTCCAGCTGCCTGTCGGGCTGACGCTGATAGTACTGATGGGTGCGATCAAACTGACTTTCGGTAACTCCCTGCTTTTCAAATACTTGCTCTGTCAGATAATCTCTCGAAACCGGACCCAGCTGCTCGTCGGTTATCTGATTAATTACTACAAGTTCAGTGAAAATTTGTACGTACCGTTCTTCTTCAATCAGGTCGTCCGGTCTGTCATCGGTGCTACACGATGCAGTTAAAAGTATTAGAAAAATCAAGAATGTGAATAAGCTACGAGTCATTCGGGCTTTTTTGGATTCAATGGCCTCATGGTAATTTCGTTAATCAGCATGTTGTCGGGTGTTTTTAAAATATGCATGAGTGTATCTGCAACGTCTTCCGGCTGCATCATATTTTCATGTGTATCCATTCCACCGGCCTTGTCGAAAAAAGATGTGGCAATAGAACCGGGAAACATGCAAGAGACCTTAATTTTATCGTATCGAAGCTCTTTAAATAGCGCTTCACTGAACCCTCTGATTGCAAATTTAGTGGCGTTGTAGCCTGAAATATTGGGATTACCCAGAAGCCCTGCAACCGAGGATATATTGATAATATGGCTGTGTGTATCGGACGATTTCATGAGCGGCACAATTTGGCGGGTAAGGTAAAAAACACCGTTTACATTCACGTTCATCATGGTTTCCCACTCTTCAAGCTTCAGCTCGTCAACCGGACCGAAAAGACCTAAACCTGCGTTATTGATGAGGATATCCGGAGACTGCGCACCCGGGAATGTAGCACCTACCCAGGATGTGATTTTTTCATGGTCTGTAACGTCCATTTCAACCGGGAAAAAACGCTCACCTAGCGTTTGTTGAAGTTTTTTCAGCCGATCCACGCTCCGGGCAAGGCCGTAAACCGTGGCGCCCTCTTCGATTAGTCTGCGGCTAAACTCCACTCCAATTCCACTGCTGGCTCCTGTAACAATCGCAATTTTGCTTTTAATTTTCATGAAATAAGTTCTTAATGCGTTAGGGTGATTGTTTTCACTATATTTAGTTAATTAACAGATCATGTGGCAAAACCATTTACAAAGATACGGCAAACCATCGCCAACCGGAATTTCTATGTGACGCCTTTACTAGTGCAGTGTCATCGATAAAATGTCGGATAGCCCCGAAAGCTTTTCGGGGTAAGTTTTTCGAAAAATCTAGTCATGCTGAATCAATATATGATTCATGGATGACTCATCCGATGACTCTTAGGATAGCTCACCGTTGACAGTGCACTAGTTCTACTAATTGAATCGAAATAATTTAACATGATTTTTATCGAAGTCGGGAATAGTTCTGCTAAAGCGTTCAAAGTATTGAAATCAAAATATAGCGAGGTTTTTAAAGCAGAAACCGGTAAATATGACAATTTGCGTCTCCAGATGAACCGCATTTCTGATGATGAAATTGTAGTGCTTTCGTCTGTGCGCCAGGACGTATCGGATGTGATTTTGGAATCTTCTGACCGGCTCCGAATCAAGAGAATAACTCAAGAAAACCTCGGAGCGGTTCTGTTAGATTACAAAACTCCTGGTACTTTGGGTATTGACAGAGTTTTAGCGTGTCTTGGAGCAGTGCTCCATGCAGGGAGAAAGGATGTGATTGTAATCGATTCCGGCACAGCCTGCACAATCGATTATATGACGGGTGAACTGGAATTCAAAGGTGGAGTAATACTACCGGGTTTACCAGTTCAGCGTCTGGCGATGCGGAGTATATTGCCGGAACTGCCGGAAGTTGAACCCGTTATACCCTGTTCGTTTCCCGGAAGATCTACAAAAGAATCTATTCAGTGGGGAGTGTACGGCGGATACTTCCAAACCATCGGGGTGTTTATTGAAAAATACCGGCAGCAATATTCAACCGCTTCAATTTACACGGCAGGCGGTGATGGCCAGTTGCTATCAGATGTTTTAAAAAAACAGCATGGCTTAGAGGTGATCTTTAGAAAAGAGCTCGTTTTGGATGGTATGAGAGCCTGGGTGGTTATGAAAAGGGGAGATGGAGAGCGCAATTTTGAAACAGAATGATGATATAGTCTGTCTCGCCCGAATATTTACCCGCTGCCCAGCCGCATCAGTTTAGAACCCTGGAAAAAGTATCAACCTCAGTTCGATTAATAAATAATTCTATTATTTCAGTATAAAGTCTCCCCTCCCCTTGGCTACTCGACTATCAATAAAAAACCCTTTGGAATGATAGTTTCCAAAGGGTTTTCAGATAGAGTGAAATACTTGACGAGAATAGATTTTGAATACTGATGTGTCAGTTGTCAAAAAGATATTCATTCAAAGAATACGCACTTTTTTCAGTGATGAAATATTAATTACGCCTTCTTTTCTTTTGGCCTGACGCTTTCGGACGGCCGTTCGTTTTGCCGTGCCCGTTGCGTTTGCTGTTATGACGCCCTTTGTTGGAGTTTCGCTGCTGCTGTTTTTGCGGCTCAGGAGGGTTGTGATCTTCCAATGGAAAATCGTGCTCATCAATAATAGGAATTCTCTTCCCGATCAGCTTTTCAATATCGC
>CAZXYQ010000010.1:0-42255 GCA_964644975.1 uncultured Rhodohalobacter sp. | reverse complement strand
TTGACATTCCGCGATAAACGGTTTCATTGAGATCATTAATCACTGAATTCTCTTGATACTCCACATCATAAACTTTTCGGTTATGTACAGACGTGTACTCTGTTTCAGGCGTCATTTGCTGCGATTCTGAAAATACGTCGGAGAAATAAAAGAAAAGGGTTACGATCAGAAATCCGATGAGGAAGAATATTATATTTTTCTTTGATAAAAGATGCATAAATAATTTCAGGTCCTTTCTTCTTGATGAAAATTAAAATAAGCTTACCCCATTAAATAATTATTCATCCTCAAGAATCAAACATAATTGAGGATGAATAATGGTTAAGTCAAACCAGCACGATAAACTTTTTTAAATTAATTACAAATAACGAATTGTTATGAGTATTTTTATGGAAGTGGATCTTCACCTGGTAAACCTGGATTACCACCTTCTTTTGTGCAAGTTACCGGACCTGTTTCACAGGTTAATCCAGTGCATACTGTGTTTCCTGGATTCCCGCAAATCGCTTGACAATCATCTGCACATGAATTAATTGCCGTTGTGTTTGCAGGAAGTGCGAATGATATTAGAAACGCAAATATCATTCCTGATAATAGTGATAGGACTTGAGTGGATAGCTTTTTCATGATGATGTTATTTAATGAAAGTTAACAATCATTAGATAGCACTTTATTTTTTTTTTCAAAATATTATTTATAAAAATTATTTAGCTTAATCTCATAAACTAAGAAATGTTTCTACTCTGTATTTTTTAAACATTCCCAAATGTGGTTTTTACTTTTCAGTCTTGAAATTATTTGATCAAGCAAAAGGATCGATATATATCTATCGGTAGGTAACACTGTCGCCATTTCGTCGCACGATGATTCAATTCCGAGAATATTCATGGGTGAAAGATAGGGAAAGTGACGGCAAGAATTAACTGGTGAGTGGTATGGGTTTCGGAGCCCCTTCGTAGAGGACGGAAGACGGGGGACCGATGACCGAGGTGAGATTTCGTGCCTTTCCCGGACTTCGGTCGTCCGTCTTCCGTCATCTATCCCCGGTCTGATCTTTATCCAATAGATCCATTTTTGGGATCAGCAACTTGTATTTGACCTGATTTTATTAGTTATTAACTGCATAACTGGATGAATTCCGTCTGGTTTTGCAGTTGAAAACTAATATGAGCAACGGAAATACATACGAATATCTAAATCGCTACCTGGATCATCTTCGTAGCAAAGGGCGATATACGTTTACCGGAGATGATGTCATTTCTCAGTTTCATTTATCCGATGAAGCTTATCAAAAAGTTATTCAGCGATTATCTGACAAAGACCGAATATCAAGGCTTCGTCAGAACTTCTATCTGATCATACCTCCTGAATACGCATCCCGCCAAACCTTGCCGTTGGGTTATTTTATTGATGAATTGATGAAATTCCTGGGGCGGGATTACTATGTAGGCCTTCTATCAGCAGCCATGTATCATGGAGCGGCTCATCAGCAGCCACAAACTCAATTTATTGTATCTGAACCACCGTACTTAAGGCCGATCAAAAACAAGCAGCAATCCATTCTGTTCTGTCTGAAGAAAAGTTGGAATAGTGAATATATCCATCAGCAGAAAACAGATGCCGGATATATCAATATTTCAAGCCCGGCATTAACAGCTCTTGATTTGATCTTTTACTCAGACCGGATTGGTGGCATAAACCGTGCGATCACGGTTCTGGCTGAATTGGTCACGGAGATAAAACCAAATATGCTGACAGAAACAGCAAAGAATTTCTCTCAAACTACGACTCTTCAACGTTTAGGATATCTTCTGGAAGAGGTACTTCAAGAAATTGAATTAGCTGATGCTGTATATGGTGCCCTAAGCGATCGGAAATTTTACCCGGCTCTACTAAACCCCAAAACAGACAGCGAAAATCAAAAAGCACCCAGCCGCTGGAAAATAATCCCGAACATGAAAGTGGAGATTGACGAGTTATGATTCCAAAAGCTTACATAGATGCGTGGAGGTCCGTAGCTCCCTGGAGCGAATCTTCGCAGGTCGAACAGGATTTGGTTCTATCGAGAGCCGTTGTGGAATTGTTTTCCAATGATTTTATAAAGGAGAACCTCGCATTCAGAGGTGGGACGGCACTGCATAAATTATTTCTTTACCCACAAGCAAGATATTCTGAAGATATTGACCTGGTACAGCTCAAATCTGGCCCTGCTAAACCGATGCTGGAAGCTATTCGGGATCAATTACTATTTTTGGGTGGTAAAGATCACCGAAAAGTTAAACAGAACGAACATAACTGCACGGTTTACTATCAATTTGAAACGGAAATGAGTCCACCTCCAGCAATGCGGGTAAAAATTGAAATTAACACACGGGAACACTTCAACGTACTTGGTTTGCTAAAAGAACCCTTTTCAGTAGATAATCCCTGGTTTCAAGGGAGTACAGAAATCACGGCTTACCAGCCTGAGGAGATTTTAGGCACCAAACTCAGAGCCCTGTACCAGCGAAAAAAAGGACGCGATTTATTTGACCTGTATTATGCCCTTGAAAATCTTGATGTGAACTTAGACAAAATTATTGAGTGCTTCCACGCTTATATGGACCAGGAAGAGAATAAAACGCCCACAGCCCGCGAGTTCGAGCTTAATCTGGAAGAGAAGATGAGAGACACTGAGTTTGTCGGTGATATTACAGCACTTCTAAGGCCTGGAATTGAGTATGATCAGGATGAATCATATCGAAAGATTATGAACATAATTATTAGCAGATTGTAAAATGTGGGGTCGAGGACGGGTGACCTATAACCGATGGAAAAATCGTCGGAATATAATCCCCGGTCTTCCGTCACCCGTCCCCGGTCTATTCCTGCTCCTTCTCAAGATCCCTCGGCACCCGAATCCGCTCCACCATCTCACGAATCTCAACCGGGGGTGCTTTTGTAAAGCGGCTGACACTCACGGCGATCACCAGGTTAATGATCATTCCCAGCGTTCCAATTCCTTCGGGCGATATACCAAAGAGCCAGTGATTGGCATTGTTCAGTTCCGGAAACATAAACGCAAAATAGATGATATATCCTGCCGTGAACACAATCCCTGCTACCATACCGGATATCGCTCCTTCCTTGTTCATTCGGTTTGAGAAAATACCAAGCAGTATAGCCGGGAAAAAGGAGGCGGCGGCAAGCCCAAACGCAAAGGCTACTGTTTGCGCCACGAATCCGGGCGGATTCACCCCAAAATATCCGGCTACAATCACGGCCCCTCCCGCAGCCACTCGTGCAAACAACAGTTCCCGCTGCTGTGTAATATCGGGCACAAACGTTCGGCGAATCAGGTCGCGCGCTACGGCAGTTGAAATTACGAGAAGCAAGCCGGCCGCAGTGGAGAGTGCCGCTGCAAGTCCCCCGGCAGCTACGAGACCAATCACCCAGTTAGGGAGCTGCGCAATTTCAGGATTTGCCAGGACCATGATATCCTGATCAATATAGAGTTCATTGGTTTCAGGGTCGGGTGTATAATTTATGATGCCATCCCCGTTTTTATCATCAAACTCAATCAGGCCGGTCTCCTCCCACGATGTAAACCACTCCGGGACTTCACTATAGGGAGCATCTTTCACAGTATCCAGCAGATTGGCCCGGGCAAATCCGGCCACGGCCGGAGCTGTTGTGTAGAGAATGGCAATGAAGAGAAGCGCATAACCCGCCGAAATTCTTGCATCACGTACTTTAGGCACGGTAAAGAATCTCACGATAACGTGGGGGAGTCCTGCCGTACCCACCATCAGCGCGGCGGTGATAAAAAAGACATCAATGGTGGATTTGGAGCCATCGGTGTAGGGATCAAAACCCATCTCCGTGCTCAATCCGTCGAGCCGGTCGAGCAGATACTCGCCGGAGCCATCGGCCAGGGTTCCTCCAAACCCAATTTGCGGAATGATATTTCCGGTCATCAGTATGGAGATAAAAATAGCCGGCACGAGATAAGCGAATATCAGAACACAATATTGTGCCACCTGTGTGTAGGTGATCCCTTTCATACCGCCCAGGACAGCATAGAAAAAGACGATCACCATTCCAATAAAAACTCCTGTTGTGATTTCGACTTCTAAAAACCTAGAAAAGACAATTCCCACGCCGCGCATCTGCCCGGCCACGTAGGTAAAAGAGATAAACACGGCACAAACCACCGCCACCATGCGCGCCGCTGTGGAGTAGTAGCGATCACCCACAAAATCGGGAACGGTAAATTTGCCAAATTTTCTCAGGTAAGGAGCCAACAATAGCGCAAGCAATACGTATCCGCCGGTCCAGCCCATCAGGTAGACTGAACCGTCGCGCCCCATAAAGCTGATCAGCCCAGCCATGGAGATAAACGAAGCCGCCGACATCCAGTCAGCGGCTGTGGCCATTCCGTTAGCGAGCGGGGAAACCTTTCCGCCTGCGATATAGAACTCTCCCGTAGTTCCCGCGCGCGACAGGTAGGCGATACCGATGTAGAGCGCAAAGGTCAGGCCAACGATCAGAAAAGTCCATCCCTGAATTCCCATCACACCTCGTCAAATTCAAATTTGCGGTCGAGGCGGTTCATCAGATACACATACACAAAGATGAGGAGTACAAAAACGTAGATGGAGCCTTGCTGGGCAAACCAGAAGCCCAGTTTAAAGCCGCCAAACCGGAACTGATCGAGCCAGTCAACAAGCAGAATACCCGCTCCGTAAGACACAACAAACCAAATACCCAAGAGAATGGAGAGGTAGATGAGGTTTTGCCGCCAGTATTGTTGAGCTTTTGTTTTCATTTAGTGAAGATTTTCCGATCTATTATAGGTAATCAAAACTCCAGAGGCAAGGTGTTGTTTAGATTTAGGATGAGGCTTTTTAAGCGCAGAATCAATACTGACGATAAGCAGATAATTGACACTTCATCAAATCAAATTCACATGTATCCATTTACCTTCGATTTAAAATCTCTCGATCTCTGGCTCTCATATGAACTCTCAGGAGCGGCCCTTTTCTTGGTGAGCTTTTTTTATATCGCTTCTCTATACCTTTTAGGTGCGCTGATTTTGCTCTTTTTACCGATTTTGGTGGGTACTCTGATCCTTGAAAAGCGATACGGCTGGCTGAGTTTCTTTTTTCTGATCGTTGGACTGCCCTCCCTTTTCATCTACTTTATTTTTGATTCCGGGAACTGGTTTTACATTCTTCAATTTGTGCCGATTGCGCTCTTCCTGTTTTATTGCCTGCTTTTAAAACTGACACTCCCGGGGTGGGACGATCCTGCAACGGAACCGGCTCCGAAACTGCATCTTTGATTTTTTGAGCTAAAAAAAAAGCCCCGCGGCAATTCCGCGGAGCTTTTTTTTGATTTTATTAATCGAGCTGCCTGAAGAAGTATTAGCCTCTTCGGATCAGATCTTGTTTACTTTTTCTCGTCTTCGTCGTCAACGACTTCGAAGTCGGCGTCAACGGCATCATCCTCTTCTGCTTCTGCATCCGCAGTTTCGCCCTCTGCCTTAGCATCGGGTTCGCCTTCTCCCTGCTGTTCGTCTGCAGCGGCCTGATAGATCTCCTGAGATGCAGCAGCCCATGCGTTGTTCAACTCTTCTATCGCACCGTCGATCTCTTCAACATTCTCCTCTTTGTGGAGCGTTTCGAGCTTATCGAGTGCTTCCTGGATTTTGGTTTGATTGCCTTCAGAGATTTTGTCTTTATTCTCATCGAGCTGTTTCTTGGTTGAGAAAAGAAGTGAGTCCGCTTTGTTGAGCGTTTCGATTTTCTCGCGAACTTTCTTGTCTTCCTCAGCGTGCTCTTCAGCAGCTTTCTTCATTTTTTCAACTTCCGAATCGGTAAGCCCTGAACTCTGCTCGATACGAATGCTCTGCTCTTTTCCGGTACCTTTATCTTTAGCACTTACGTTCAGTACGCCGTTTGCATCAATATCGAACGTCACTTCAACTTGTGGTACGCCGCGTGGTGCCGGTGGAATTCCGTCGAGGTGGAATCGCCCGAGTGTTCGATTATCCTGTGCCTGGGCACGTTCACCCTGCAGAATATGAATTTCTACGCTACTCTGATTATCGGCAGCCGTTGAAAAGGTCTCTTTCTTACTCGTTGGGATGGTTGAGTTTCCTTCAATCAGCTTAGTCATCACGCCACCGAGGGTTTCGATACCGAGCGTAAGCGGAGTCACATCAAGAAGTACAACATCGTCTACGTCGCCGGTAAGTACGCCACCTTGGATTGCTGCACCAACAGCCACAACTTCATCCGGATTTACGCCTTTGCTTGGATCTTTTCCAAAGAACTCTTTTACAACTTCCTGGATTTTTGGAATTCGTGTGGATCCACCTACAAGAATAACCTGATCTACTTCGCCTTTTTTCAGCCCTGCATCTTTCAGTGATTTTTCGCACGGCTTAATAGTTCGCTTAACCAAATCGTCAACAAGCTGCTCAAACTTGGCCCGCGTAACGTCGATATTCAGGTGCTTTGGTCCAGCATCGGTTGCAGTAATAAACGGGAGGTTTACGTTCGTTTTTTGTGAACTTGAGAGCTCAATCTTAGCTTTCTCAGCCGCATCTTTCAGCCGTTGCATCGCCATTGGATCTTTTCTCAGATCAATCCCTTCATCTTTCTTAAACTCATCAGCCAGGAACTTAATCAGGCGCTGATCAAAATCATCACCGCCAAGGTGGGTATCACCACTGGTTGATTTCACTTCAAATACACCGTCACCAAGTTCAAGGATTGATACGTCAAAGGTTCCACCACCGAGGTCATAAACCACAATCGTTTGATCGGTGTCTTTCTTATCAAGTCCATAAGCAAGAGATGCTGCGGTCGGCTCATTTATGATTCGTTTAATTTCCAGTCCGGCAATTTTACCTGCTTCCTGGGTAGCTTTACGCTGAGCATCATTAAAGTAAGCAGGCACGGTAACGACCGCTTCCGTCACTTTCTCGCCCAAATACTCTTCTGCAGTTTGTTTCATTTTCTGTAGCACCATTGCGGAAATCTCCTGTGGAGCGTAGAGACGGTCTTCAATTTTTACCCGGGCTGTTCCGTCATCACCTTTCACTACTTTATAGGATGCCTGGCTGCTTTCTTCGGCAATTTCATTAAACATCCGCCCCATAAATCTCTTTATAGAAGAGACTGTTTTTTCCGGATTGGTGATCGCCTGGCGTTTCGCGGGTGCTCCAACCAGTCTCTCTCCATCTTTTGAAAATGCTACAACGGAAGGTGTTGTTCGCCCACCCTCAGCATTTTGTATAACAACCGGTTCGCTGCCCTCCATAACGGATACACATGAATTGGTTGTTCCTAAATCGATTCCTATAATCTTACCCATAATATTACCTGTCTGTTTTCTTATTTTTAATGTTCTTTAGTTTATTGGAATGGAATTCACTTCAGAATCTCCACTCCCTTTTTTTGATATTCTTACAGTCAACACACCGTTTTTAAACGAAGCCTCTATTGATGATGGGTCAGCGTGATCGGGAATGGAGAAGGATCTGATAAATGATCCCTGAGCTCGTTCTTCCCTCTTCAGCTTTTCATCATTCTCGAGATACAGTTCGCGTGTACCTTCAATCTTCAGAATGCGGTCCTTGAGAGTTACTTTCACCTGTTTTTTTTCTATCCCCGGCAGATCCGCCATAATGGTGAACTGCTTGTCGCTTTCAACAATATCGCAAGCGGGTGAAAAATCACGGTCGTCTGCATTTGGTGCCAATCGTTCAACAAACTGCTGAATTTCACGTCCGATTGAAGTAAGCTGCTTTTCTATGTCGACTTTAATGCTGTTCATATAATCTGTTTGTTTTACTTCTATATGAGCAACCACAATGCCAATATGAAACATCGCATCATCTCACTGACGTATTGACATAGAAAAACTTTAGGCGTGGGTGCGTTGCCAGTTTGACGTAATCAGATAAGCTTCATTCCGTCAATTCCGGAGGTTAGTCAGACACTATGGTCAAATCAGACCAAAAATCCGGATAACTAATGGACGTACAATCAGCATTCAGAACGGTCGATGACTTGAGTGCGAGAGTTGAAAGGATTGCTGCTGCCATCGCCATTCTGTGGTCGTGATAGGATTTGTGTTCGGCAGGCACAGGACGAAATTCAGGGTCTCCGCCTATCTCAATGCCGTCATCAAAAAGAATGGCCTCTGCTCCGGCATTTGTCAGAATTTCGAACATAGCAGACAGGCGATCGGTCTCTTTATGGCGTAGTTCTTCTGCTCCCCGAATGGATGAGCGACCGGCAGCAAAACAGAACGCAACCATAAGTATGGGAAGTTCATCTATACAGTTTGGAATCAGCTTCGGATCCAGGTCAATGGCTTTCAGTTCAGATGATGATATTTTCATATCTGCAACCGGTTCGCTTCCCTGCATTCGTTCGTTTGATAGTTTTATATCGGCACCCATCTGCAGCAGTATAAGCAGAATACCTGTACGGCTTGGGTTCATACCTACATTTTTAAGTTTCAATACGCTGTTAGGCTGAATTGCAGCTCCAACCATCCAGAACGCGGCTGCCGAAAAATCTCCTGGCACTGTGTAGTTTTGAGGCGGGATCGTATCTGCAAGACTGCTGCGAATAATCTTGCCCTGACCAAACGGTTCTGTTTTCAGGTTCAGAAGTCGCTCAGTGTGGTCCCTGCTCGGCGTATGCTCCACAACCTCTGTTGGCGTTTCTCCAAAAAGTCCGGCTAATAAAACAGATGATTTTAACTGGGCGCTGGCGATCGGCAGAGGATATCGCATCGGCTTGATACCGTTGTGTGGTGCTACTTTAATGGGGGCAAATTCATCTTCCCTTGCCGTTACAGAGGCTCCCAATGCGCGCAGCGGCTCTATGATCCGCTTCATGGTACGGTCCGAAAGAGAGTCGTCGCCGGTTAGTTCGGCCTGAACGCCTGCCCCCGCAAGAATACCGGTAAGCAGCCGCATGGTTGTTCCCGAATTTCCGCAATCGAGCGGTCTTTCAGGAGTAGCTAATCCGTTACGGCCAGCCCCCTGAACCGTGACCCTGTTTCCATCTTTACGGATCTTCACGCCCAGCTGCTGGAGGCAGTGAAGCGTACTGGCAGGGTCGGCAGCAGAGGAGTAATTTTCAATTGTGCTCTCCTCTTCAGAGATTGCGGCAAAAAGAGCCGACCGGTGTGAAATTGATTTATCAGGTGGCAGTGTAATGGTTCCGTTAAGTCCCGATGCGGGTTGTACGGTTTCAGTCATATTGCCTTAATTTCTGTCTAAAAGTTGCTGTGCTTTTTCGGCACCGGTTGTATTCGGATACGTCTCAACGATGGAATTTAAAAGAGAAAGTGCATCACCGCGTCTTCCTTCACGAATATAAATTTCGGCTGTTTTGTACTGAGCTTCTGAAACCCATACGTCATACGCTTCAAAAAGAACCCTAACTTTTGAGAATTCCTCCTGCGCCTGTTCACGGTTACCCGCTTCCATGTAGGAGACACCAAGCATATACTGGGCTTCTGCACCCACTGCTGTTGTGTTGTTTCCAGCTACCATAGAGAAGAAACGGCGGGCTTCTTCCGTACGCCCATCCTCCAGAAGAACCTTTCCGAGACCTGTTCTGGCCGCGTCGTTTCCTTCATTTATCGACAAAACACGCTCAAAATGCTGCCGTGCTGAACCTGTATCACCCATTCCCAAGCTGGCCCTTCCCATGCCAAGATAGGCCTCCTGCTGGAACCTGGCATCTTTATCTGCAAGCTGCTGAAACACCGATTCTGACTCCTCATAATTTTCTCTTTCAAGCAGTATCTGTCCCAATTCCGCAAGTGCAGGGGCAGCTCTGTCAGAGTTGGCGAAATCATCTACAATGGTCCGGTAGGCTCCCGCGGCATCAACAGGTTGCCCCATCCGCAAATAGGCATCCGCCAGGTTAAAGTATGCTTCCGGCATCATCGATTCGTTGTTGGTAATCCGCAGGTACTGTCTGAATTCCGCTACAGCTCCTTGATAATTCCCCGACTGAAGAGTGTTTTCTGCCTGCCGGAAGCGTAGCCTGTCTGCCGTGGTCGATGTAGGATTTTCATCCAGAAAATCTTCCAGAACGTCAGTACTCTGGTCTTCCCGTCCCGCGGAAAGTTGAGCAAATTGAATTCCATTTATTGCTTCCAAAATATATGTACTGCCCGGATATCCATCTAAAACCCGTTTATATTCCTCTATGGCTCGCTCATAGTCACCTGCATTATAATAAGAGTCACCAATATTGTATTGCGCTCTTGCAGCCCACTCCGTACCGGGAAACCGCTCGATTACAGTATTGAACTCTACTACAGCCTGATCGTAGTTGCCGGTATTCAAATAAATATAGGCCACATTATACTGTGCCTGCTCCCGTAATCTGCTGAAAGGATAGATCCTGAGCATTCGCCGAAACTGGGTAACCGCTTCAAAATTTCTGTTCATTCTGTAATGGCTGTTGGCAACCTGGAACATGGCGTAGTCTCCACCCGGCTCGGCCCCGATCGTTCTGTTATAGTATTCCAGAGCCTCGCGGTAATTTCCCTGGGCGTAAAAAGCATCGCCTATGCGAAGCTGTGTGTCTGTATCGTATGGAAAAAGAGCGATAGAGGGAGGATCATAATTTTCCAGAAAATCGATCAGAGGCCCTGTTGCGTTCTCATAATCGCCCATTTTAAAATACGCCCAGCCAAGGGCATATTTGGCAGCGCCTATCAGTTCGTGATTTGGATTATTCTCTACAAAGCGCTCATATTGAGCAGAAGCGGGACCAAAATTCTCGTATTGAAAGTGGGAATCTGCGCTCCAGAAAAGAGCTTCTCTTCCCAGTTGGCTGTCGGGCCATTCATTGTAGACAGCCTCAAACTCGGGCTGGGCCTGGCGATACGCCTGGTTGCTGTATCGGACCCATGCCATTTGAAAACGTGCCTGTCGTGTCAATGCATCATCAATGTCTGTGAGTTCGCTCGCAAGCTCAAAGGTTTCAAGTGCCCGCGTATATTCAGAATTTGCGAAATAGACCTCTCCTAAAAATGTGAGTACCTGGCCGGGATTTTCGAGATTTTCCAGGTTTCTTGCCAGCGGCAAAAGGGCGTCTATAGCTTCGCCGTAGAGTCCAACCTCAAATGCTGTAACGCCCCATTCATAGTACGCCTCTTCAAAAAAAATACCGCCTGCAAACCTGTCTCCAAACTGCCTGAAGGCATCTAAAGCCGCCTGGTATCTTCCTGCAAGCTTATTATTTACCGCTTTGTAGTAGAGCCCCTTTCGAGCCACTTCATCTGTACCCACTGCTGCTTTTTCAAACGCTTCAGCAGCCCAGTGATAGATTTCCCGTTTATGATATACCCATCCTAACCCGTAGTGGGCAATTCGGGCCTGCGCTTCATCATCGGCCCGTCTGATGTACATGAGGTAAAAACGGGTAGCATTTTCAAAATCGTTTTGAGCGTTATAACTTTCCGCAATTATGTAGACAGCTTTCATGCGGTTGGTTTCATCGAGCAGAGGAAGTGCACGCTCAAGAGCCTCTATGGCTTCGGCAAAACGACGTTGCTGATAGTAGGATTCGCCAAGTGCTGTTCCAATTCGGCGGGTCATTGCATCGAAAGGGTGGCGTTCGCGCAACAGCTCAAACGCTTCTGAGGAGCCTTCATAATCTTCGTCTTCCAGGTATAGGCGCCCGCGCGCGTACAGAGCCTTCGGTGACCAGTCTGATCGTCTGAAATTATTTGAAAGCTCTAAAAATGTTTCTCTTGCAAGTTCATTTTGACCGTTTTCCGCGGCAGTTTCTGCAAGGTTATAATATAACTCTGCTTTCCTGCTGGAAGATTGAGGATAGTTCAGAGCCTGCTGCATTCTTCTGATAGCCGCATCCAGATCTCCTCTCACTTTGTGCTGGTCCGCTACCTCAACAAGCAGTACAGAGGAGTATCTGCTTCTTGGATATTCCTGAACGTACTGATCCGTGAAAAAGGCTGTACGGGTTGAATCAAGCCGCATGTTAGATCGCGCATAAAAGTATGCGGCCAGTTCAATTTCCTGAAGGTCTTCCGAGCCATCCGCTACAACTTCGCTGAAGTATGCAGCTGCTTCTGCAAACAGCCCTTTCCCAAAAAGGTCCAGCCCCTGCTGAATTTCACTACTGCCTGTTCGAACCTCGTGCTGAGCAGTGGCTGTGAGCGGTAAAAACAATACGGTTAAGAGTAAAAGATGCGGAGCAAATCGTACGGTGCGAATCATGGAGTGTATTTGAAGACCTGTTCTGAGAATTGTATCAGTTTAGAATATACCAACTTGTACCGTTTTGTTCCCGCCCTGTCCCGTAAAATCTTATTCTACAACTCAAGGTAACGCAAAAGCTCGTCAGCCCGGGAACTCATATCAACCTGAAGCAGATCATCGCGGTTTTCTGTAGTGGTGGTATAACCATATCTCTGTAACGAAGAAACAACCGCTGATGTATCCTGCAAATTCAATTTAATAGAAACCCTGATGATAGCTCCCGTTCCGGGCATCTGTTCAACGGTCAAACCGAGTATTTTTGCACCCTCAGTTTCAATAATATTGATGAGCTTAGTGAGTGTGTAATCAGCTTTTTCAATATCAATGGAAATCACTGATCCCTGCATGGAAATATTAAGCATGCTTGAAAATGCATCGAGGAGATCTTTTTTCTCCACAATTCCAATAACGGATTCGGTACTGTCCACAACAGCTATAAACCGAACTTCTTTGGCAAGCATTTGCCGCGCAACCTCAAAAAGATGCTGGCTTTCGTATGCATATACGGGCGGCTCGAGATTAAACTCCGACATGAGTTTAGACTCATCCGGCAGGTCGATTAGCATGTCGAGCGTTACCTGCCCAATCACTTTTTTCGTTGTGGGTTCAATTACCGGAATGTTGGCCGTCTGCCAGGCCTCCATTTTAGCCAGTGCAGAACTCGCTTTGTCTGATGAAGTAAGCGGTGTAAAAGAGTCGTTAAGAATCTGTTTGGCTAACATAACTAATGGGTCAAGTGACTGCTGTTTCCAGTTTTTCAAGCATCGTTTCAAATCGGTTTCGATCCGCTTTGGTGATACTTCCTTTTATTGTAACGCTGTTTCCCTCAAAATGTTCATTATCAACTACGCCAACATCGTATAAAAATGCAACTGCCTTATAATGTGCCATCGGCACGGTAAACGTAAACGGATCATAATCTTCTTCAATCATGAGCTCAATTCGGTCCTGCAGCTTATCGAGCCCTATGGAGCGCTCCGCTGATACAAATATCGCCCCTGGAAATCCTTTCTTAAGCTCCATCAGCCGGGAAGGCTCTACTTTATCAATTTTATTGAAAACAATTACTTTTTTAAGCCCCGTAACTTCCAGATCCTCGAGCGTGGTCTCTACAACATCTATATAGTCATCAATTAGATTTGATGATGCATCTACCACGTGCAGAAGCAGATCTGATTCTCTCACTTCATCAAGGGTGCTTTTGAAGCTTTCAATCAGGTTGTGGGGTAATTTTCTGATAAATCCGACCGTATCGGAAAGCAATACATCGTGGTTATCCAGCTCCAAACGACGAACGGTGGAATCAAGTGTGGCAAAAAGGCGGTCTTCGGCAAGTACATTGGTATCCGTCAGAGCATTCATTAATGTTGATTTCCCCGCATTGGTATATCCGACAAGAGCAACCCTGGGATTATCTGAACGGCCTTTTCGCTGCGTGGTTCGCTGCTTGTCGAGCTTATCCAGTTTTTCTTTCAGCGTTGATATTCTTTCGCCAATTAATCGCCTGTCCGTCTCAATCTGTGTTTCGCCCGGCCCTTTTGTACCGATACCCCCTTTTTGACGGGAAAGGTGAGTCCAGAACCGAGTCAGTCTCGGCAACAGATATTGAAGCTGTGCAAGTTCAACCTGGGTTTTGGCCGCCGATGTTTTGGCACGCGAAGCAAATATATCAAGAATTAAACCGCTGCGATCCAGAACCTTTACATTTGTGGTTTTCTCAACATTACGAACTTGAGTAGCTGTCAGATCGTCATCAAAAATCAGCAGATCTGCCCCTTTCTCACCCACCATCGCTTTCAGCTGATTCAGTTTCCCCTTACCAATATAGGTTGACGGGTCGGGGTGTGGCCTGTTTTGCAACACTTTTTCCACACATGAAGCACCGGCCGTATCTGCCAGCAATTCAAGTTCCTCAAGATATTCTCCTGCAAGCCATTTTGGAGTTTCAGGGCCATAGATTCCTACAAGGATGGCCATCTCTTTGGTTTTGGAGGATTTTCGGACGTCTTCTAACAAATGGTTGTGACTAAGTTATTTATTCTATCGTTTTGATATCGAACGGGATATCGGAAACCGGTGAGAGAAACTTACCGACCTTTAAAGCGACCACTTTTTCAAATTTTCCAACTTTTTTATCCGGAACAAAAAGTTCAAGCCTTGTCAGCGATCGATCTTTTTCATCCTCAACATCGCCACCCTGATACATAAACAAGTAGTCAGAGCCGCGTGATTTTGGTCTCTCTACGTAGTCGCAAATTTGATGCCAGGCTATTGTTTGAGAGGGGTCATTTATATTTTTTACGATTCCATGGTCTGTAATATACGTTTTTGAGGCAAGATAACTTGCAATCCACCAGTTAACGCCCATCCATGCATAGCATCCGAAAATAGTGTAGTATTGCGTAATTTCATGCGTAACCGACACGAGTCCAATCACCAGTGCTGAAATCAAAAAGAGCGTTGAGAACAGCGGATAGCCTTTCAGTTTGCCCGAATGCCAACTCATACGCACATTTCTCAATCTGATGGCGTTGCCAATAGAATAGAGGGCCAAAAATGTTGCCGCGAGCGTAAAGAGTGCCAGCAACAGTACAAAAAGGCTATGTATTTCAGTAATAATACTCATGTAATTGATTCAGCTTTATAATGTCGTGATACAATGGACTCCGTCAATAATAAAAAGATTGCTGCAATAATAAACCAGTACCAAATTTCTTTGCCAAGTGAAGCTGTTTTAAGTTCGGCTATGAGCAAATCTCGGTCGCCATATAATGACTGAACCGTACTGTTCGCAAATACAGAATCCAACAGATCCTGTATCTCCTGCTCCGATAACGAAAACAAATCCGATTCCATTGCATCCTGATTCACCCCGAACAACTTTTCCTGCTCTCCGTGCCGCACATATATCCAGCCCGGCTGGAGTTCTGCTCCGCTGTATGTAACACTGAGGCCTGTAAACGTTTGGCGTGTATCGGGGATAATTGGCTGATCCTCTACAATAAGCTCAACGGTTCCGGGAGAAACTCCGGGTAGCGTAAGCTCAAACGGCTCTCCGAGCGTATGATTATTCAGCCGCGCCCCCTGTCCTCCCGCAAGATAATCTACTGTTCTGTAAAATAAGGGTGCAAAAAGCGGCTTAATAGGAAAGTTCGACCATCCCGGATCACTTCCAATCGCCGAATAGATCAGTTTACCGCTTCCTACCGATGTTTCATTCAGAATCACGTTTCCGGTTTGCGATGTCAGCACCGGACTTGAAGCCCGTCCGTCCATCGCGTTAATTCGATAGTAATAAAAAAGCTCCGGAAGATTCACCCGCAGTTCTTCACCCTCGCGCAGATTAAACATTGCGTCGAGTATGGGATGTCCCCGTTCGGGCGCCGCAAGACGGTCGAAACTTTGAAACGATCCGTAGCTGCCAACAAGATCGCTGTAGCGCCCGGCGTTGCTGATTCCGAGCAAGCGGTTGTAGCTCTCAATTCTTCCGTCAGCAGCAGGCAGCAGAAGCAACCCGCTCCCCGCCTGTACCTTTTCAATAATAGCCTGAGCCAGATAATCAGGCAGCGAACGTACACCATCAAGCACAATAGCATCCGCCTGTTCAAAACCACCGGGCGAAAGATTTTCAACATTTACAAACTCAAACTCAAGCCGGTCGCTCCCCTGAGCCACCGCCTCAAGCAGGGGTCTAAGATAAGATCTAAATTCACTTCCCGGCCGAACAGCATCGTTCACAACCAGCACACTTCGCTGGTCGGGCTGCTGAATGGCCGCGTAGAAACGATTGTCGAACGAAAGTTCATCCCCCTCAATTTGCAGTTCAGCCCGTAAAAAACGCTCCCCGGTTTCCGGTATATCGAACTGAAAATCTCTCTCTGATTCAGCCTCAATATCGAACGCCTGCTGGGCAATAAGCTCATCATCCAGGAAAAAATTCAGAAACTGACTTCCGGTTGGCTGAGACCCGTAATTTCGAACAGTAACGCTGAGAAGGGTACCGGTATCCGACTCCCGGACCTCTGCGTTATGAATTCCCGAATTAACCGGCTCGGCCTCCCCGATTTTTATAAGCTTAACCTGAAGATCTTCATACCGGCCGTCTGTTTCGAGTTCGAGTTCGAGCAGTTTTTCGAGCTGAGACTCCTGTCCATCCGTTATGATATAGAGGATTTTGTTTGGTTCAGTTGCGCTCATTAACTGCCCCACTGTATTGCGAATATTTTCAGAAAAATAGTTGCCGGCGTTTAGCGCTTCTATATCTCGCAGCTCACGCTGTGCAGCACTTTTGGATAACAAAGGCAAATTGAGCGATTCGCCGTGAGAACCGTTCAGGGCAATTCGGCTGTCGGCATCCTGCAGGCTTATCACTTCAGACGCAAGATCTTTTGCCTGTTCAATGTATGGGCCGTACCGATCAATCTGATCCATTGCCGGGCTGTTATCAATGATAATGCCTACCGCTGCAGGCTCGCCATCTGCCATCAAACCCATTCCTGACGGCAAAAATGGTTTTGCGAGTGCTAAAGCGAGTGCGGCTATTGCGAGCGTGCGAAGAGCAAGCAGCAGCCACCGCTTCAACTTTATTTTTCGAAGAGATGAACTTTTTAAAGATTCGAAGAAGGCCAGCGTCGAAAACCGTATCCGCTTTGGTTTACGGATGTTTATAAGGTAAATCAGCAGCGGAATTCCAACCGATACCAGCGCAAGCAAAAAAAGCGGGTTCAGAAAACTCATTAACAGAAAAGTTTTTTACCTTGTTGTGCAGAGAACAACAGGAACAAATGACCTGATTTCTCAATAAGCTATGCTATTAACCCATTCTTAACAAACATATTATTCTGTCCGTGCAAGTTCTTAGAAAGCTGAGTCTGATATTTTTTATCTCTTTCCTTTTGATCGCCCTGTCCCTTCCCGGCTGCTCTGGCGACGATTCTGGCCATTGGTCCCGCCTTGTACCCGACACTGCCCCATTTGTGATTGTACCTGAACAAAACAGCACTATAAGGGACATCCTGGAAGGTACATATATCCCTTTATTTGACGACATCACTCCGACGGCAGTACAGCTGGTTTCAGATATTGATAATATTCCTGACGGAAACGCCAACGTTGAGGCGATTATTCTTTATCCCGACACGTCTAATGACTGGCAGCCGGTCTGGATCATTCAGCCACTGCCTGGAATGTTGAAATACCTAAAAGAAAACTATCAGCGTGAGTTTGCCCAAAACAACTACACTTTCGGGAAGTTTACAGTAGAAAAATTATTTATTTCAGATCGCGAAATCTTTGCCGTTGATACAGGTAATTATATCATCTTCTCTGAATCGAGCCTTGGCGTTGAGCACTCCCTTCGAATATTAAACGGCACCCGGCGGGCGATGGAGCTTACTACGCAGCATACACAGCCGGGATCGTTCATCACCAATACAAATTCGCTCGACAATTGGGTCATTCAGCTTGCCCAGGTAACCCACCGCCCCAATCTTCGGGGCACATTTAGTGGCGGCAAACCGATCGCATTCAATTTTAATGAGATTGAAGAGGCTGAGTGGGAATGGCGATTAAGCGGAAATCTCTCCTTTGAAGGCACGCCATCCACTCTGCTTCGGGGAATCCAATCGCCACCGGGCGACTTTCAGCTCGATAGATTCATCTCTACCAATGCGGCCGCCTTTTCCATACTCCGCCTTGAACCACGTATGGTTCCACCAAATGGTATGACTGATTTTGTCTTTGAGCTTGATGAGTACCTGTATAATAACCCCGAAACTTACCAGAATATCGCAGAAACACTCAGTCCTGAGGTAGCCTTTGTTGCGTTTGCAGAGTCAGGTGCCGAAAGCACCAGCGAGTATATGTTTTTACGGCATCTGAATAATGCATCCGGGCTTCGCTCCACATTAACTGAACTTGCAGGGCGAGACGATGTAGCGCACGATGGCAGCACATTTACGGTTCAAAGCCAGTTGCTTGGCCAGCTTTTGGGATCAGAGCTAAATCAAATGATCAGCTATCATATCCATATTACCGGTAATGTTGCCGTTTTAGCACAGCGTAAAGGGCTTGCAGAAGGTGTGGGTGGTGATGCCAGCCGCCGCAGCGTGATGTATTATGATGACGATTATATGATGGTAAAAGATGATCTCGGATCTGGATTAAGCTCCCTTACATATGTGGACGCTCAGCGGTTTGGAACGTACGTTCAGCCGTGGCTCTACCCTCAAAACTATCTGAACGCATTAGTCAGCAACCTGGATGTAATGATACTATCTTCAGCGGCATCAGCAGATGGCTCATCCACTGATATTGATATAACCTCTTATCAGCGCGAAGTGACCGATGAACCCTACCGCGAACGATGGGCCTTTCCTGTAGCATCGGGTGAAATTACCGGCACACCTGTGCTTGCCGATATAACAGGAAGTTCGCGCGATGAAGTCATCTTTTCTACCAGCAGTGGCTCGGTTTATGTAGTCGCTACTGATGGCACCCAGGTCATGCAGCTTGATACCCGCGACGACACCCCCGTTGGGGCTCCGGTAGTCTACGACTGGTACGGAAATAACCAAAACGTCATACTTCAGGCGGCCGGCAACAATATTTATGCATGGAATATGAACGGGGAGATACTGCCAAATTTCCCTCTTTCTCTAAATGAAGATATTACGACTCCACTAACTATAAAGGATGTTACCCGCAACGGAATTGCAGAAGTTATAGTCGGAACCGCCGACAGAAACCTGCATATACTGAACTCGAGAGGGCAGCCGGTATCGGGATGGCCTCAAAGCGTAAATACGGTTATTACTGAGAAACCACTCATTACAACTGTTAATAATATCCGCTCCATTTTTGCAACGGCTGAAAACGCCATTCATGGCTGGTCCATAAACGGACAGGTACGTGATGGTTACCCGATTTTCCTGGATACTCCATTGCACGGAACGCTGGGAATACATCAGAGTCATCTACTTGGCGCTGGTCAGAACGGAAGTCTATATTCCATCGGAACGTCCCCGATGTTTAGCGACACACTATCAAATTATATAAGTGAAGATTCACTCTATGTTCAGCAGCTTCAGGTTTCAACGGGGGGGCTTAATTCAACTCCTAAAACAGAAGACACTCTTCTGCGGGATGATGACGGCTTTTACCGGGAAGATTTAATCGTTGTACAAAGCAGTAACGGTTCTCTGTTTTTGTACAATACCGAAGGAGTGCTTCGGTTTACGAAATCTCTTGGACAACCATCGTCCGGAAACGTACCGCCTATGATTCTTGACATCAATCGCGATCAGCGGTTAGACATCGTAGCCCTTGCTGATTTCGGACGACTCTACGCATGGAATATTCTTACTCAGGAACGTCTCTACGGTCTGCCCACTACCGGAATGAGCTATCCGCTGATTGCAGATCTGTACAACGATGGTAATAATGAGATAATAGCCTTTACACGTGATGGACTTCGCTGCTGGACAATATTGCGGACGCGCACTGAATCGGAAAGTAACTAAAGCCCTGTATAATTAACTTACACGCTTGAAACTTAACTTCGATACGTTAGTTTCAGAGATTAAATTATTGTGGAAAAAATTTAGAGCCACGGGGACTTCCCAGAAGCGATGCTAGTGACAGAACTGCGAAGTACGCCTTCGCAATGTCAACGTCCCGATTCTTTCACCCATACTATTTCACCGAAATTATAACCCCAATATCTATATTTCATAAAAAACCCCGCAAAGAAAATTTTCTCGGCGGGGCATATTTTTATGTGGAGCTACGGGGATTCGAACCCCGGACCTTCGCGCTGCCAGCGCGACGCTCTAGCCAGCTGAGCTATAGCCCCAAATCGGAAGCACAAATATATGGCGAATTCTATATAGATACCAAAAAAAGCTTTTGTTTGAGTCTCTTTCTTATGTATTTTTATAAATAATCTATAAATTAGATACTTCAATTTTATACTAACCGTACAGAGGAATCCTTTATGCTAAAATCACCAAAATATATTTTAACCGCCCTGTTGATTTCAGGGTTAACCCTTTACGGATGTGGCTCAAGCGGTCCAGGGCCTGAACCGGATCCCGTAACGCTTGAATGGCTCATGTCCTTGTCTGACGAAGAGCTCATGGAGCGAGACACTGATGGAGACGGTCTCAGCGACTATGACGAGATCTATGTTCATGGTACTGATCCATTGAATCCCGATACCGACGGTGACGGACTCAGTGATTATGACGAAATAAACATCCATGGAACAGATCCATTAAATCCTGATACAGACGGTGACGGACTATCTGATGGTGATGAAGTAAATGTATACGGAACTGACCCATTGGATCCCGATACAGATGGAGACGGCCTTACCGATGGTGAAGAAGTTCTTGAATATTTCACGGACCCACTGAATCCGGATACAGATGGAGACGGCCTTACCGATGGTGAAGAAGTTCATACCTACGGAACAGATCCGCTGAATCCTGATACTGACGGCGATGGCTTTACAGATGGCCAGGAAATCGAAATGGGTACAGATCCACTCGATCCTAATGATCCCCCTTTCATTGAAGAGTTAGCTACAGTTAACTTCGGATTTGACCGGTCAAACATTACCGATGCTGGTGCACAAGCACTCGCAAATAACGTAGAAGAGCTTCTTGCTATTCCTGCATTCAGAGTTCGTGTAGATGCCTACACTGATCATGTTGGTGGAGATCAATATAATCTTCGACTTAGTCTGAGACGCGCAAACGCTGTTGTTGATTTCTATAAGAACAACGGAATCAGTGAAGACAGAATTGAAAGCCGTGGACTAGGTAAAGCTCCAACACCATGTGCTGAAGCTGAGCGTGATACAGATACACCCGGTTGCGAAAGAAACCGACGTGCAGAAACTCATCCGCTGAATCCTTATCAATTCACTCCGCAGAATCACCAGGCAGTTGATCCCATCCAGTACTAATTAACTGGATTGATAATGAGTTTAAAAAAGGCGAGCCATTTTGGCTCGCCTTTTTCATTTTAAAGAGTATTTTCACACCCATATACCAGACTTCTTTACCCTCCGGGTATTTTCAAGCTCCTGCTTCATACCGTATTTTGGGGTAGCTGTCCATTCACCATACCCTCACCTCACGCAATCAAAGGATATCTTACGAAAGGCCGTGAAAGATGATCTTTTGTGCTAATAAATTATCTCGGTACCGCGAGGTTCAATTTTGAGACCCTAATAATTTGGACGCACAGAGTCGGGGAATTAAACCACTCGAGAATTAAAATCAGGACTCCAAACCCATCACAACTCTGTCAAAAATACCGCGGCAGACCGATCCCTATAAAACTTCCCGGTGCATCGATCCGTTTTGCCAGATCAATCCTGAAAACCCCAAGTATACTGTTCAGACTTAACCCTGCTTCTGAATGGACGCCGTTGGTTGACGCAGGTATAAACGAATAGATGTCATTTGGAGAATCAGCGTAGCCCACACCTCCAAACAGAATAATACCCCAGCCACGGTCTGCAAGTGAACGCAATCCAACCCATTCAAATGGGATCGTCCTGAAATTATGCTCTCCTGTTAGCATCCAGTATTGGCTTCCTTCGTACGGTCTGCTATTTTTGGTCTTAAGAACACCAAAAGGGGAAAACCGTCCCATTGTTCCGTCTAATATCGCAAGGTTTTGTGGTGGCAGATCGCCAAAGGAATACCCCCCGGTAAACTGAAGCACAAGTGTGTTTGCAAATACCCTGCGGGAAAAAAATGTATCCGTATTCCATTTTGCTTCTACATTCAGCTTGGTGAATTCAAAATCACTGCCGAATTCGGATAGCGACCTTTCAACAGATAAATGAAGACTGCGGCTCCCACTTATGCCGAAATCGTACCGAGGTCTGTTCAGATCAATTTGAAAGTTTAAGGAATTGAGTATTCCATCCCATATCCCGGGGTTTTCCGGACGCGAACGGTGCAGCCCAAAGATGCTGAAATCATATACGGATTCCTCAGAAAGTTCAACTGAACGATCATCACGGTTTATGAAAATGATCCTGAAGTCTGTTCGGGGCAATAAACCTCTAAACTCTATTCCTCCAGTTAAAGCGGTGGTCTTGAAGTAATCGAAGTAATCTGCTCCACCCATCAGTGACTGAAAACTGTTCATAGTGCCTGTGAAAATACTACTTCCAGATCTGGGCCTGATCTCCTCAGCAAATGTACCGGATAAAAAAATACGGGGTGAAAATTCTTCCGGTGAAATCCTCTGTCGCAGAGAAAGTCCATAATCAAAATGATCTGCATGAAAACTGTAGCTGCCAAAAATCTCAGCCCCAAAACCTATTCGTTTAAGTCTCCGGTTAACTTTTATCCCTGCGTTGAAACCGTCTACACGGTTAAAGCGTCCGGTGGCGCTGAACCCTGATGGCAACAGACTGCCGGGGCCCATTGTAAAAGAAGAATCTTCATCATTATCCTGTAGCAGCCCGGCCAAAAAACCTTCCGGTTCGAATGCTTTTTCAAGTGTATTTGTGCTATCTATCGTATCGTAGGCAACGCGCTCTTCAGCGGTAAGCGGCACCAGTTTCTGTGAAAAATCAGTTGTTGTATCGGTCTCCACCCTGCTGAACAATCGATTTTCCCGGTAAAGAGAGTCGGGAAGTTCAACATTCACCCTGTATTCCGACAGGTTTGATGTCTGGCTAAAACGTATCGAAGGAAATCTCAAACCGATCATCGAAATTCTGATTGTACCGTCAATATGCATATCTACCGGTAGCCAAAAATTTTCTCCGAAATTACTGAACTGCTGACGGTATGAAAGATCAAACTCTTGTACCGGTGGGGGGAAATCCACCACATCATTCGGTTTCACATCCACCTCGAGCAGCGCATATTCACTACCCAGCACATAGGCTACTCCTTCAAACAGCGGCTGCAGCCTGCGATTGGGAATTACCTCAATTTTATAAACCGGTTCACCGTCAATCTGCAGAGTTTCAAGGAGCCTGAAATCATAATATCTGAGCGCATTCGGGTTAGTAATGCCTACAACATTAAATCCTGCAATAGTAATATTATCATCGTAAAAGTTGGGCAGAAACCGAACACCGGCAAAATTCTGGTCATCTCCAATATTGGTGGTTTGTCGCCTAAAGAGCTGCACCTCCCGGTGGCCTTGCTCTGAATCCCAAAAAGACCGTGTTCCGCTCTCGGTTATGGATACAATATCCCTGTCGTTACGGAGCACCTGTCTTGTGAAGGCGTCTACCTCGTATGTTTTCAGCTCCGATCGCCATATCTGTTTTCTTTGAATAACTCTCTCCATTATAGATAAACCCGGATCCCGGTCTGTTACGATAATTTCATCCATTTCTGTTACGGATGGCTCGAGAGCTATTCTTACCGGTTCGTCCCGGTGTCCGTCCAGCTCTGCTCTCTCCGATTTATATCCTATGTATCTAACAATAAGTGTGGCGGGAAACTGGTCAACATCAATCGAAAACTCACCCTCGAGGTTGGCTATCGTTCCTCTGTACGTACCTTCGTAAAGTATCGTTGCAGAAGGAAGTGGTTCTCCGGTTGCAGAATCAGTAATGATTCCATATACAGACTGGCTTAGTCCTTTGAGGGGAAGAATTAAAATAAGTAACAGTAACACTGTGCCGGTTCTGAACATTGGAGAGTTGAATCGTTCGAAGGTTGCGTCTCCTTGTACATACGTTCAAAACCAGAAAGCGTTGCACAGCATTTATGTGTTTTTTAATTACTCAACGTCTCAATGAAATGATGCCGGACTGTATGAATGATGAGAAAAGAGCGGGTATTATGAACCAAGAATATGTGTCATGAGTCTTCCAGAACGACAGCCGGTTCGAGCGGCTTAACCACAACCTCATCGCTTGGCTCAAAGAGTACGCGGTTGTCGGTGTGTACAATGTAACGGTCGCCGCCAAACTCAACATGATAGGTTATATCGTGTCCTTTAAACTCTCTTGCCGCTATTATCCCAAGCCGTGATTCATCTGTATTTCCATTTGGCTTCTCAATCGTTAAATGTTCCGGGCGAATGGAACAGGTTACGTGTCCTCTGGCACGACAGTTGAGCTTCATAAGGCCAAGATTCGTTTTCACGTGATCGGAATCGTCCACATCCGCTTCAAAAATATTGGTTTTACCGAGAAATTGTGCCACAAATTTTGTTTTCGGCTTATAATACACCTCTTCCGGCGTTCCAATTTGCTCAATGTGCCCTTCATTCATTACACCCACCCGGTCAGCAAACGAAAGGGCCTCTTCCTGGTCGTGAGTAACCAGCACCGCACTCATTCTTGCTTTTTTGATTATCGATCTTACTTCTTTTCGCGTTACTGTTCGGAGCATGGCATCCAGGTTAGAAAAGGGCTCATCTAGTAAAATCAACTCCGGTTCAGGCGCTATTGCACGGGCCAGCGCAACTCTCTGCTGCTGCCCGCCAGACAGTTCTGCGGGGCTCCTGTGTTTGAACTCTCCCATGCCTGTCCTGCAAAGTACTTCCTCTGCAAATACTTTTCGTTTATGTTTTGGAAGCTTTGTAAGGCCAAATGCCACATTTTCAAGAGCGGTCATGTGGGGGAAAAGCGCATAATCCTGAAACACAAATCCTATTCCGCGTTTTTGTGGAGGTACATGCTCGTCAACAGAGGAGAGAATACGTCCGTTGAGCATGACCTGCCCCGCGTCGGGACGCTCGAATCCCGAAATCAGACGTAATGTAGTTGTTTTACCGCAACCGCTGGGACCCAGCAGAGCAAATATTTCATCCTTCCCAACATGAAACGTAGCCTGTTTAACAACGGGATTGCCTTTTTCGAATGATTTTTCAATTTGATTTACAACAAGCAGCATTGGTCAATCTTCCTAACTTCAGGCACGCCCCGGCCGTTCTGTTTTCTTATTTAAAATGAGTCTATATAAATTAAGGAATTTTATCCATTTCGTAAACTATATGGCAAAATAACATTGTTCTGTACCTGAAAGTCAATCTGAACACTTTTAGCAACTTACTGGTCTGATCTCATTTAACTCTTTGACAGTACTATTTTTCGGTGAATTTATTACTGGTTATTTGATCGCCTGAAGAAAGGATTCATTTAAAAATCTGTGCGGAATAGTTTCATCCTCATTATTCCGTACAGCAACGATTATTCTTCGTACATGTTTTTGATAGAATTATTTTATATTGCAGTATCAAATTCAATCACCGTACATATAATGTGAGATTCTACTATGAAAAATTTAGCACTTTATTTCTTTACAGCCTTGCTGAGTATTGCCCTCTTACAAGCTTGCGGAGAACAGCAAAATGAGGCTGAAATAGAGCGGGACCAACAGGCGGTTCAAGATTCACTTGAAAGAGTTTACGAAGCTGAAATGGAGCAAATGCGCCGCGACAGCGTCGAACAGGCTAGGGCGGATAGTATTGCGGCTGAAGAAGAGCGAAGAAGAGTTGATTTTTCTGACTCAGGTGAGTTTGTAGTTCAGGTTGAAGCATGGAGATCTCAGGTTAAAGCTCAGGTTCAGGCCGAAGAGTGGAAGAACAGGGGGTACGATCGTTCATTTGTAGTGACGTATGGTGATCAGGATACCGGTGACGTGTGGTATAGGGTAAGAATCGGAAGATTTGAGACCCGGGAAATGGCTGAAAGGTTCGAAAACAAGCTTTCAGAAGACTATAACGCACAATCCTGGGTAAGCCGATTGGACGAGCCGATTGAAGAAGAAGCGATGCAGGAAGATTGATAGTATAGGGGAAAACACGTAGACTGAATCGCCTAAATTCATCGTTTGCAAATATTTAGACTTTATTTCCTATGTATTTAAATACTTTATTATTATTATTAAGGGCGCTCAAGTAGCGTCTCTCTTGATGAATAGTCAGGGCATCACACCGGATACGTGTGATGCCTTATTTTTTTCCCCTCCTGTAACATCACCTATCAAAATATCGTAGTGAACTTTGCGTGTGTTGATCATATCTCTATATTACGATCTACATCTAAAAACAATTTCGCCCGTAATGAAAAACTTCGACATTGATCACAGAAATAATAGCAAGTGTTACATCTTAGACTTGCACGGAGAGCTGGATGCTCACACCGCATCAGAACTTGAGAAAGCGTTGCAGGATTTAATAGCCAGAGATAATATCAAGATCATTGTAAACTTTAAAAAGCTCGAATACATAGCGAGTGCGGGACTCGGCGTATTCATGGCATATATTGAGGATGTTCGCAAAGATGGTGGTGATATAAAGCTCACAAATATGACCGACAAGGTCTTTAATGTCTTCGATTTGCTGGGTTTTCCCGCCCTTTACGATATTTTTGAAGATGAGTCAGAAGCCATCCAAAAGTTTTCAAACTCATAAACGAGTCTTCATTGGGAACACTTTCCACATACCGCAAATCGATCGACGCTTCCACAAAAAACCTGGCAGAGGTTCGGGGTTTTGTTGATCAACACGCCAAAAGCCATGGATTTAATAAACAGCAAATTGCTGATATAAGGCTTGCTGTTGATGAGGCCATCACAAACATTATTAAACACGCCTATCAACAGGATGATTCGAAAAGCATCGATATTGAAATTACCTTAGAAGAGAATAGTATTCGCATTCAGCTGCAGGATACAGGTAAGAAATTCCGAATGAAAAAATACTCTGAGCCCGATATTGAGAAAAAAATAAAAGAACGTAAAAGGGGCGGAATGGGCCTCTTTCTGATACACTCTTTAATGGATAGTGTTACCTATAAGAGCAATAACGGATTGAATGAAATGGTAATGTGCAAAAACAGAACCTAATCAATTGGCACTTTCAAAACAACGATCCCGGCTTGACCTAAAAACAGTTATCGAAACAAGCAGAGTGCTTATTGAAGCACAAGATGAACAGTTCGTGTTTGAGAATCTGCTGAGAATTGCCATGGGTAAACTTCTTGTTACCCGGGCAGCCATCCTTCTAAAGGATTCTAAAAGCGGCCTCTACGCCGTATCCGCCTCCAAAGGAAGTTCCCATATTACAGAAAAGTCGTTCAGCCTCAATATTAAACAAGAGAACCTTTCCCGCCCCCACTTCCTGCTTCCTGATAAGCTCGGGCAGGTAAAAGAGCTCGATCCATTTTTTCCTAAAGGGGCCATGTTCAATCTCAGGACAAGCACTCAGCATCTGGGGTTCCTGGTGATCTACGAAAAAGCCACAAATAATGATTTTAACCCCGCAGAGCTTGAGTTTGTAGAAAGCCTATGCATTATCTCCTCTTCCGCTGTTGCCAACAGCAGAATGCTCGATCAGCTCTCCACCACTAACCGTAACCTGGATCACCGCATACACGAATTGAACACGCTATTTGATCTTTCCAAAGAGTTCAATTTACTTTCAGATCGAAATAAAATTTCAAGGATATTCAAGTTCGCCTTGATGGGGCAACTATTCATTCGCTCTTTCTTTCTGATCTACCGAACAGATTACGATGTTGAACTGCTTGCATCAAGTAATTTCCCCCTCGATGACGCCAAACACCACCTGCGGAAGTTATTTGACCAAACCGAAGAAGTGACACCGGTCAATGAAGATCTTTTTGAAAAATTCCCGGTTTTAAAGGATAGTGATATCGGCTCGCTTGTAAGTATTTCCGTACATGGACGTAAAATTGCTGTGATAGGTGTTGGAAACCGGGCCAACAATAAACCATTTACAGAATCTGATTATAACTTCCTTAAATCTCTTTCAAACCTCGCAATAAACTCGATACAAAGAACATACCTGCTCGAGGAGCGTATTGAAAAAGAGCGTATGGAAGAGGAACTGTCACTTGCCAAATCAATCCAGGACAAGCTGCTGCCCGACCGCATACCGGAGATTAACGGGCTCGATCTTTCTGCCCTTACCGTTAGTTCTTACCAGGTTGGCGGAGATTACTACGATGTTGTGAAAACCCCCGACGGAAACCACATTTTAGCCATTGCTGATGTAACAGGTAAAGGCTTTGCTGCTGCTCTGCTGATGGCTAATCTTCAGTCTATGTTGCACATTCTGCTTCCTTTTGAGATTACGCTACCGGTAGCAACAGAACGAATCAATAACCTCATTTTTCAAAATACCCCAAGCGATAAGTTTATTACTTTCTTCTGGGGTAAATACCACCACCAAAGCCGCATTTTCAACTATGTGAACGCAGGACACAATCCGCCACTGCTTTTAAAACACGGTACAAATTCGTTCCGTGAACTATCGGAAGGCGGGCTCTTGCTTGGTGCTATAGAGTGTATGATCCCATATGAATCGGCTGATGTACAACTTGAACCTGGCGATATTGTCGTCTGCTACACAGATGGCGTAAACGAGGCTCAGTCGGGAGATGAAGAGGAGGAATTTGGTGTTGAGAGGCTGAAGCAAACAATTCTTGAAAACCGATCTCAATCGTCCGAACAAATACGAAACTCCGTTATTAAACAAGTAAAACAATTTGCCGGATCCACCCAGTTCGACGATCTCACACTGCTTATCTTTAAGGCCTGTTAAACGCTCTGTTGCCAATAATTCCCGATAAACTGCGGTTTTGCTGTTTTTCAGAAAGTGCCATAATTGTTTCGTAGGTACGGTAGCGATTCATTATCTCATCCACATACTGAACTGTTTCAATTCCCCTGGCAAACCCATGTCTCGCATGTTGATAATACCTTCTTTGCATCAGCTTTAGAAGAGCGTCGGCAACATTCTCCCATTCGTTCGGGTTCTTATTCTGATCAATTACAAGCCGCCTGGCATCGGCCACATGCCCCATACCAGAATTATATGCAGCGAGTGAAAAGGCTACCTGGTTTGTACTATCCATATATGAATAGTGATTCATATGTTCTTTGAATATTCTTACGCCTTCATTAATACTTGTAAAGGGGTCGTAAAGATCTTCATATGGAACATCTACAAACCGGGGGATAACCTGCATAAGGCCTACAGCACCCGCCCAGCTTTTACTATTTGGATTAAACTCCGACTCTTGTGCAATCATAGCTGTAATCATGAGCCAGTCTACGTCCATAGAATCCGATACCGCTCGAATCATTTCATCATAAGGAGATATAATCCCCATGGTTTGATACTGCCACTCCGGGTTGTAATACTGTGCAATTTGAGGACCTTCCTGGAAATAACGCTGCCTTAAAATGTTCAAAAACGTTGATCTCCTGGGGCGCTCCCTGTCTTCGGTAAACCGAAAATGTTTATATAAAAACTGGTTCATTTTATTTTCCAGATCCGGTGCATTTTTTCGGATTGCCCAGGCAATTGTATCTTTCTCAGCAATGGTGGGCCCCGGAAAAAGACCGTCCATATAGCGATTTGTGGCATCAAACATGTTATCATCGGCAACAGTGGCCATTAAATTTCCCTGTGCTACTTCAACAAGTGTTGCCTCGGTATCAAGTTCGTCCGGAAGTAATTGAATATTCAAATCGTATCCCTCCTCCTGAAGCTCCGTTAATTTGATATAATATGAGCTGTTTCTTCTTACTGATATCGGAATATCCTGTTCAACCAATTCTTCGAGTGATGAAGGCATCGGACTGAGCTCACTTGAAAAAACCAGAAGCTGGTCTACAAGATTGTATGGGCGGGTAAACTGGGCGTACTCTCTTCTCTCACCGGTAATGGTATAGTTTGCTGCAATCACATCACCTGCGCCGCTGTTAAGGAGCTCAAAAGGATTTTCATCTGCTCCAACAATTACCACTTCCAGAGCAAGGTCATTCTCTCGCGTAAATTCTCTAATCAGTTCATACTCAAAACCTACCTCAATTCCCTGATTCAGAAAATATGTATTGGAACTGTAATAGGTAATCATCCTGAACGTGCCCCTCCGCTCAATTTCCGCCAAATCCCGCTTAACAGGCTCCATAATTGTTTGAGAAAAGGTGGTATCCTGCTCTGAGATGCCTGGTTCATCGGCTTGTTTTTCCGTCTCAGCACAACTTAACAGAGATATAAACAGGAGTGTTGATAAAAATCCCCCGGCGATTCTCTTTAATGACAAATTTTTGTAGCAATTTTCCATCAGTAACGGATTCGTTCCTGTTAAGTACCCTCAAAAGACACTGATACTGCACTGCTTACATTGTCTTATAGCTAATTTTTCCGTTAGTAAGATCTAACAATAATTTCAGATTATCCATTTCTATAGATGAATCTAACAGAATCGCTTCCACAACGGTTTTTTGTATCACTTACGTAATCCGGATAACGCTTCAAACAGAACTATCTGTCTTTAATTAACTTAGAAGACAGACTAACTCCAAAAATGATTAGGCTTTTTTAACTCTTTTGTACCAGGTTAATGAAACACCAATCATAATCACCACCATTGCAGAGATGGAAAAGAGAGTTGGTACCTCATTGAAGATAAAATATGCGGCTATGGCAGCAAAGATCGCTTCCGACAAAACCAGGGTCGATAACAGCGTTGGGGACACATATTTCACAGCATAATTCATCGATCCGTGGCCTAATATCGTAGGCCCAACGGCTAGAGCAAAACCTACCAGTAGTGCCGTGCCGCTAATCGCCGGTATTCCGCCCACCCAGTACACAACCAGTACAATACAGGTTATTGTAGCGTACAGATAAACATAGAATACATAGTCGATCCACTCAGTATACTGCCTGATTTTCCGCCCCAGCATAAAGTAAATAACAAATATTACTGCTGCTGTAAACGCAAACGCATTCCCGAGAAGGGCGTTTGGAAATGCCTCTAAACTGGTATCATCTGCCACACCGAGCAACACTGATCCACTGAACGATATAACAACCCCTACCCACACAATCAGTTTAAACTTTTTACTAAAAATAAGTCTCTCAGCCACAATCAGCATTACCGGATGCATGGTAACCAGTACCGAAGCTGATGCCACTGAGGTGTAGTGCAAAGACGCTACCCAGAAAGAGAAATGCAGTCCCAGGCTAATCCCTGCAAATGCCAGCAAGATATGACTAACCCCATTTTTTTTAAGAACCGAGAGGGATGTCCGTTTTGTAATCCAAAAAGGTAGCAGGCAGAGAACTGCAAACCCTGTTCGGAGGGCAGCCAGAGCCATTGGCTCCACATCGGTCGCAAACCTTACAAGAATGGGTGCCAGTCCAAAAGTGAGAAGCCCAACAAAAAGCAGAGAAACAATTTTTCCAATCGGAACATCTTCCTGGCCTGTCAAAACGGTTAGCGGATTCGATCCATTGACTCAACAAGCTCCTGGTCTTTCTTGATTAAGCGCCCTGCCTGCCACAAAATGATCACAACAAGAAGCAGTATACCCACACTGCCTATCTCCCTCCAGAGAAAACGTCCAAATCCGCCCATGGTAAATAGAATAGCAACAGACACCCCAAATCCCGCAATTTGGAAATAGGTAGCTGCTTTTACCCACTTCAGTTGATTTATGCGATTTCCATACAGAAAAATCGCAATCAAACTCAGCAGCATGGATATGGTTATAAATACCGCAAAGCTGGTTCCGATCCAGACCGAAGGATCATTTATTGCATGACGATAGATCGGTGTAAAAAAGATACCGAAATTGAATAGTATAGCTAATGCAAGAAAAAGTGTCTGTAGTCTTTGTATCAAATCGTAAGGATTATTTCATTGGCATTTTAAACAGAGTCAGACCGCTGATATACGACCTATTCTCTGCGGTTTAACCGGTTTAAAATATGAAATTACTATCGCAGAAGCTATGAAGTTGAGTTCGATTGTCAAATGATACATGTAAAAGTGAGGTGGAAGTCCATCAAATTGTGGCAAAAGCCAATAGACACCTCTCTAAATTTCACTGCGCTTACGCTGCGTGTTCAAAAAATGAGCTCCTTTTTTTGGGGCCTCTTTTTGATCGTTTAATAAGAATTTAACAATGTAACTCAGGTTATAAAGTTAAGCGGCTCACTATGTGAGCTTCTTTAGCCGCCCTGATACCGAATCAAACGCTGAATAGAGGACAGGGACCACAACTAATGTCAAAAATGTCGCAAATGTCAGTCCGCTGATAATTGCAATTCCCATCGGTCCCCAGAACGCTGTGCTTTCTGATCCAAGCTGAAAATTAGGGTCGAAATCGGTGAAAAGGCCCACAAAATCAATGTTTATTCCAAATGTGAGCGGAACCAATCCAAGGATAGTTGTCAAAGCGGTCAACAGCACGGGCCTGAAACGTATTGTACCGGCTTCAATGATTGCACTCATCTTGTTGATCCCTTTGTCGGTGAGCTGCTTCACATAATCCATCAGCACTATGTTGTTTACACATACAATTCCAGCGAGTGAAATAATCCCGATAAATGTCATCAGCCCAAATGGCGTACGCGTAAGTATTAATCCAAGGAGCACCCCAATCAGACTAAGGCCGACGGCCGTAATGATAATCAGCGGCGATATGATACTATTGAATTTGGCAAGCATCACAAGGAATATAAGTGCAGATCCAACCAGCAGTGCAGTGGTAAGAAAGCCAAACGCCTCCTCCTGGTCTTCACTTTCACCGGTATATTCCATCGTGTACCCTTCCGGTAAATCATTACGATAATCGGATAGCAGCTCCCGGGCACCGGCCAACACTTCCGGACCGCTAAATCCCGGAGCAGCGCGTCCCTCAACGGTTGCCGTTCGCTCAAGGTTCAGCCGGGTGATAGACCCCAGGCCGGTCCCCTCTACAAAATCAGCAACAGACACAAGAGGAACACTTGTGCCCTGCTGCGTACGTATATTTAAATTGCGCAGACTCTCAAGATCCTGACGATCTTCGGGCCGAAGACGAACGACAATGTCATATTCATCCTCGCCGTCGCGCCACTTACTCGCTTCCAGGCCGTTGTTTGCAATTCTTATCGTCTGCGCAATATCCTGCATATTCAGGCCAAATCGGCTCGCTTTCTCGTAATCTACCATTACCCTGTATTCCGGAAACCCTCCACTTACGTTGTTGCGAACATCTACTAGCCCCGGCACAGAACCGCTGACTGACGCTTCGTTAAGACGCTCGGTAATTTCGCGGGTAATTCTTGTAATTTCATCGAAATCAGGGCCAGATACCTCCACATTTACCGGCGGGCCTGTTGGAGGCCCTTGCTGCTCTCCATCCACATTTACGATTATGTCGGGGATATCGCGAACAACATCCCGGATTTTGGAAAGCGTTAACGCCGAAGATTCGGCTCTATCACCGTAATCCACAAGGTTAATGGTAAGCCTTGACCGTTCCGCACTCTGGGCTCCTCCCCCAAAAAACGGGTCACCCGAAACGCCAACATTCGTCTGAATATTTTCGATGTTACTTTTAACGTTTGGATCATTATCAATCAGGGTGTAGATTTTCTGCTGCACATCTTCGGCAATTACGTTACTGGCCTCAATGTTCATTCCAATGGGCCCTTCGAGCTCTACAATGATCGGGCTGGGATCAGTTTCAGGGAAAAATTCCACCCCGGTTGGAACAAGGGCAAAAAGAGCAAATATTGAGATCAGGACACCCATTGTTGAGTTCAGCAAAAGTGCCCGGTTGTCGGTTAGCATAATCGGCTTGTCTGTTCGCCTTAACAGGCCCAGTGCTCCAACAATAATCAAAATTACGGGGAGAGACATCAATATCAGCCACTCTTGCGGTGAAACGGTTGTTCCAAATGAAACCAGCACCAATATTACAGCAATGAATATGGCTAGCGCGGCACCGCCGTAAACCGACAGCAGGCCTCCCCTGAAGATTGCTTCAAGCAGGTGAAATACTATCATTACCAGGCCAATCACCCCAAAAAATATCGCCAGCGCGAAAAGTATTGCAGAGGCAGGAGAGAAAAGGGCTACAATTCCACCTAAAATCCCTAAAAGTGCCGCTAACGTGAAGCTGGCCAGTGCTATTGTGTTTCTAAGGAGCGCGTACTTAACCGTGTAGTCTCTCTTCAAAAGAGTTCGCAGCAGTATCTTATAATATTGAACCATTTTAGGAAACAGCGACTCATTAAAAACTTTTGCCGCAGGTTTAATCATGTAGCGATAAGTGACAAAGAAAAAGAGAACGGTTAGTACAGAAACCATCAGCGTGGTAAAATTGGCCATCCCGATAGCAACGGCAAGAAATACCAGCCCCGCCAGCCCAATTCCCTTTACAAATACAGACGGTTTTTTAGTCTCTTCATCATCGAGTTTCACAAAGTAGGCGGTAAGAATGGGGTAGATGACCAGAGCAACAAAAAGCGAGCAGAGCAGCACAATGATGAGTGTTGTTGGAAGATAACCCATAAACTGTCCGATGATTCCCGGCCAAAACGTCATCGGCAGAAAAGCGGCTACCAGTGTAGAGGTTGCTGCAATCAATGCGTAGCCCACCTCATCGGTTGCCAGTTTGGCTGCTTCAAAACGCTCGTATCCCATCTCCCTGTAGCGGTAAATATTCTCAACCACCACCACGGAATTATCCACCAGGAGCCCAAGTGCAATGATCAAACTAAAAAGAATGATAAAGTTTACGGAGTAGCCAAAACCGTAGAGAACAATAAATCCTACAAATATCGATAGCGGAACCGCTGTAGCCACCAGCAATGCGTTCCTCACTCCCAGGAAGAAAACTAAAACCAGCACAATAAACAGCATACCGCTGATAATACTGTTCTCAAGATCGGAAATAAGCTGCATTACATCTTCGCTCTGATTTCCTGTTATAATGACGGATGTTCCGGCGGGCAGCGATACTCCATCCACAATTTCCAGAACCTCATCAACAGCCTCCAGTATATTTACACCCGGCCGTTTTTTGATATTGAGACTAATAACCTGGTTGTCCTGAATTTCTGAGTCATCCAGTTCAACTTTGCGGCCGTTATCATCGGTTTTGTAGGCGCGTAGCCGGGCGTAGCTTTCCCTGTCTTTAAACCCAAACATCACCTCCGCAACATCGCGCATGTATACCAGGCCCGGCCCCCGCGGCCCGTCGCCCATTGGCCGTGCTACCACAAGATTTTCAATCTCTTCGGGCCGTTCAAACTCACCGCTTACCCGCACCAGGTAGCTAAACTTGTCTACATCGACCGTACCACCGGGTATGGTCAGATTTTGACCCTGTATTGCATTTATAAGCTGACCGAAGCTAAGGCCGTATCCATTTAGTGCATCAATGTTTACGTTTACCTGTACTTCTCGCTTGGTATCACCTATCATTTCTACTTCCCGGATGCCAGATGCGGCCTCGATATCGTCTTTCATTCTATCGGCCACTTCCGTAAGTCTCGACAGGGGGTAATCCGCGGCAAGGTTCACGGTCATGACGGGAAAATCATCAATATCGATCTCCACAATGAACGGCTCTTCAGCTTCAGGCGGCAGCTCGGTCCTGGCCAGATCCACGCGCTCCCTCACCCGCTGACTTGCCACATTAATCGGCACGTCCAGTTCAAACTCCACCACAACACTGCTAAAGCTCTCCGTTGTTGTTGAGACAATCTCTTTTACCCCGTTGATCCCCTGAAGCTCCCGCTCAATCGGCTGTGTTATCAGCGACTCCATATCCGCTGGAGAGATACCGGGATATACTGTATTTACGATAAAAATCGGTATCTCAACCGATGGATTTGATTCCTTGGGGATAGAGCTGTAACTAAACGCCCCGGCTACAACAAGTATCGCCGTGAGCACGAGCACTACCGTGCGGTTTTTAATGGTTAGTTCAGTTAATTTCATGCCTTACCCGATATTGATCTGATATTTTTTTGAATAGCTTTCTGATGTTCGATCATTTGAGGTTTTTTATTAATACGATACGAATGGCTTTTCAGCATCTGCAAGACGGGCGGCACGCTCGCGGCTCGTTTCGTTATTTAAAATGTTCAGACGGTCGCCATCATTTAGATTACTGATACCTGAAAAGATAACCTCATCACCCGGCTCAATGCCCGACACCACCTCAATCAGCGCTCCGGAAGCCTGACCCGTTTGAACCGTTACCAGTTCTGCCACTTTGTGGCCATCCCGCTCTGTAGCTTTAAACACAGTTACTCCCTCCTCATTTCTAAGAACCGCTGTTCGGGGGATGATCATTGCTCCGTCGAGCGTTCTTCTTAAAACTCTGAGGTCGACCACCATCTCAGGCTTCATTATCCGATCGGGATTTGGAAGCTCAATTTCAGCCGTATACGTTCGGGTATCCGGATCGATAACATTTCCGGCATATGATAGGGTACTTCCGGAAGCATCACCTGAAGATGAATTTGTGTGTATTTGAACCGGAGTACCCTCTGTAATTTCACCTGAGTAGCGCTCTGGAACTCCTGTCAGAATTCTTATCCGTCCGGTATTAACAAGCCTGACCACCGGCATTCCCGGGCTTATAAACTCCCCGCGCTGTATCATCCTCTCTTCAACTCTGCCGCTGAACGGTGCTTCAATGTTGGAATCACGAAGCTGTTTTTCTGCCTGATCGAGCTGGGCGCGGGCCTGATCGCGCTGTGCTCGCGCGCTGTTATAATCCTGTGTGCTTACAATTGAATCGGCATAGAGCGTTTCCAGTCTGTTCAGATTATCCATAGCCAGTTCGTACGCTGTTTCTGCTGATTGATACTGTGCTCTGGCAAGACGGTCATCGAGTCTAACAATAACATCTCCTTCATTGAGAAATGCTCCCCGGTCGGCTATCTCAAGGATTCTCCCCTGCGTTTCAGCAGATATAACGGCATCTTCGAACGCTTCAATTACACCCGTCAACCGAATATAATCCTCAAAGCTATCCGGCTGCATGGTTAACGTCTCAACCGCCACAAGCCTCACTCGTTCATTTGCCTGTTCTGCTTCTCCTTCATTATCACATCCTGTAAACAGCAAAGCTGAAATAATCAGTAATAGTGGAAGGTTCAAATATTTTAAACTCATTATCATATACGTTAAATGTTACAGATCAATTAAGAATGGGGTGCCCAAGAGCTTTTCGATAGCGGCTTTGTGCCACAAGATAGTCGTGTACCGCGGCAAGGTAGTTTAATTGGCTTTGATCCAGAAGGGACGAAGCCTGTCGTTCTTCCAAGGCCGTTCCTGCTCCTTCCTGCAGCCGGGTTACCGAAAAATCGTAGTTCAGTTCAGCCTGCTCAAGATTACGCTCCTGGCTTTGAATACGTTTCACAGCGGATTCGATAGTTGCAATTGCCTCTTCTATTTCCAGGTAAATAGCATTCTTTTGGAACTCCATATTTACCTCTGTCTGCCGAATCGAAATATCGTTTTGCTGAACCCTTGCACGTCGCTGAAATCCATCAAAAATGGACCAATTCAGCCTCAGGCCAACTGCTACCGCCGGCTCCCAATACGAATCATGGAAAAAGCCCCGATCCGCTGAACTGAATGTAAAGTCCTGCCCCTCGACAGGCGATATTGCCGTTCTGTTTGAAGGAACAGATCCAATGTAAGCCGCATTGGCAAACGCTCTTACAGTCGGAAAATATTGCGATTGTGTGATACTTCTTTCAACCTGCTGGAGCTCCAGCATCCCCCGGGTCTGTTTGAGATCCGGCCGCTGCTGAAGTGCAATTTCATGAGCAGATTCTGCATCCAGAAATTCTTCAGGTTCAAGCTGTTCAAATTCAAGAGCACCGCGAAGCCGAATATCTGTGCGGGGTGAAATACCCAGCTGAAGGGCAAGGTTTTTGACAGCTAGTTCAGCCCTGTTTTCTGCCTGTATAAGCTCCGTTTCAAGATTGACGAGCTCAACTTCGGCACTTACACGATTAAACTTTGATGAGACTCCGGCTTCAACCGCTTTCGCGGCTTCCTCTGCCGTTTTCCGCAAACGCTCGACGCTGGCGCTCAGCACCTCCGCCTGTTCAGCGGCAAGCAGTGCACCATAAAACGCTCCCCGGATTGCGTCGGCCACTTCCTGGCGCTCCCTTTCGTATCCGTCTTCATTTAGCTCACGCAGCTGCCGTGCACCCCGGATGGCTGCAAAAGCGGCTCCATTATAGATCGTCTGAGATACGCTTACGCCGAAATTAAACTGATTTTCAACGGCAAACGGGTTGGTATCGTCCATCCCGGGAGGGGTAAGGCCGGCTTCACGATAGCCGTCAGCCTGTCGAGACAGAAATTCATCGAAGGGAATAGGCTCCGTTTCATCAACACCATCCGTTCGGGCTCCTTCATTAAACGCCAGCCATTCAATTGCTCCAAAAGTGTCAAAAAGGCCTCCTGCATCAGAACCGGCAAAAGGGTTTGGAGTCTTCAAATTACGCGTGTATTCGCCCGAACTGCTTATTTGCGGATAGACAGTACCCCAGGCTTCCCTTATCTGTGATTCTGCAAACTCAATATCTAACAGGCCATTGCGCAGCATATGGCTGTTGATAAGAGCAATTTGAATAGCTTCCTCTACGGTAATTGTAATCTGCCCATCATCTGCATTTACTACCGTTTGCGATTGAACCAAACCGGGAACGGCAATTATCACAAGCAGCGCACAGAGGCAACTCTTCTGAAAAAAGTATTGATACATAAAGTTAAGAATACTGTTCATTATTTCTATTCTTTGAAAATGTCGTTACGATATAAAAATCGATTTGTTTCACAATTTTATGACTAGCGGTCACTTGCCTGCTATGCCTCTGCCAATAAGCTGGATAAAGCCATTAATCATCGTGTCGAGGCTTACATCAACATTGTTCAACACCTTAAAATGCTGACCCTGCTTTTTTAAGAACGCCATATTTATAATACCCTTCGAGGCACCGTATATCATTACTCCAAGCTGGTTAGGGTCGTACGAATCATCGATAGAACCGTCTTGCATACCAATTTGCAGTGCCCGCACGATATAGGTCATTGCATTCTTTGCATTCTCTTCGCACTGCTCAGCAATTTCAGTGTCCCGAATCTTATCTTCAGCCATCAAACCCTCATAATATTTGAAAGCATAAAAATACTGCGGGTTCATCTGCACAAATTGCAGATACACGTTACCAAGCATCTCCACCATCTCAAGACCCGAGAGATCTTTAGCAAGCACAGCTGCCATTCGTTCATTCAGCAGCCTCGACCCACGTTCGCAGATAGCCAGATAAATGGCTGATTTACTTTCAAAATGGAGATATAACGTTCCTTTCCCCACCTCAGCAAGTTCCGCAATCTGGTCCATCGTAGTGCTGTCAAAACCAATATCTGAGATCAGACCTTCGGCCGCATCTAAAATCGCATCCCTCCTGCGGACTCGCTCTGACTCTTTCCTGCTTATTTTATTCCCCATACTTTTGACTGTTGGTCAAATTTTGAATTCCAGTCAAAACTATAACAATTCTACATCCGTTCCAACACTTTTCATGAAATTAATAACCATATAACAGAAACCGCTTCCCCTTTTCACTGTCGAACTTGAAAACTGCATTCCTATTAATTACAGCTTCAATGGAGTTTATGGTTTGCGCAAGATTGTCTTATTGGCTGCACAACCGGCGTGCTAAACGTAAAATGTTTACGTCACTCTTGAATGTTCTCTAATATCTATTAAATTAGATTTGAACTATAGATCTCCCTGAAGTACCGTCATTATGAAATATGAATTAAAGCTCATATTAGTCATATGCGTTTTTGCTTTGACGCTGCAATGCGGTTCTTCTGCCGCTCAGGAGATTGAACGGGCATCTATTACCGGCACTGTTGTTGACTCCGTGAGCAATACCCCCCTGCCGGGAGCACACGTGTTTCTTTCCGGAACGTCTATTGGCACATCCACTGATTACGCCGGCAGGTTCAGCCTGAATTCACTGCCTCCCGGCGCGCACACATTGACGGTAACGAGTATCGGTTACGGCCGGTTTTCGGAAGATATTGCGATTGAAGCGGCGGAACATCGATCAAAAACGATCAATCTGGCCACTGTAATTTATAATCTTGGCGAACTATACATTGGAAACCTCGACGAAAAATGGGACCGACATCTATCTCGTTTTGAGCAACTGTTCATCGGTGAAACAGATCGGGCTGATTCGGTTACCATCTTAAATCCGGAGGTGCTTCGGTTCAGGTCTCGCTGGTGGGGTCGATTTTCGGCTGAGGCTCTTGCCCCATTACAGATTGAGAACAGGTCAACCGGTTATACTATAACATATCACCTGGATGAATTTTATCACTCCGGGCTGGTTACACGCTGGGATGGAGACTCTTTTTTCACGCCCCTTTCGCCCCGCGACTCCCTCCAGGCAGCCTACTGGTCCCGGCAGCGTGAACATGCATTTTTGGGATCTCTCAAACATTTTCTGCTGTCTCTTGTTCACAACAAGCTTGAGCAGCAACGGTTTTCAATTTATATGGATTCAAACAGAGGGTACGGTTTTCCCGTCTCATCCAGGCGGCCTGTACGTGTTTCGAGAATCGTCAGAAAAGCCGAAACCGACCACCATTATCATCTTCACTACTACGGAAATCTTGAAATTGTCTACAGAGGAAAATCCGAAGAAAGCAACTATCCCATAGTGGCTGAAAAACGAAGAGGCCCTGCTGACCATCAAACTTCCCACATTAAGCTAGACAGACGGCCTGTCACTATCGATCCAAATGGCGAAATTGTTGAAACATATGGCGCCACCCGCATGGGTTATCTCTCCTATCGCCGTTTTGCTGAAGCACTGCCAAAAGAGTATATTCCCCAACATTTTAAAGAGGAGATACAGAAAGACACTTTCACATCCCGGGATTAGCGGGAAAAAATGTATTAAAAATCGGATCTACAGTTTTTCGTTTACCCACTAAAATTGCTGTAGAACCTTATTTAACAATCGAACTCCGGTTACTAACAAAATACCACAAATTGAAGATCAATCGATACCCGCCAACAGAAAACCGATCACTTCGCGCATGGACAGCAGGGGATGAATACGTTCTCAAACGGCTGGAGGAAAGTGACTTCGAGCCCGAAACCGTGGCCATAAGCAATGACCGGTTTGGGTATCTGAGCTGCCACCTTCACCGGTTTCAGCCGGGAATTATCCTGGAGAGAAACAGCCAGGAAATTTCGATCCGGAAAAACATGACGAATAACGGTTTAGAGCCGGATCTTCACCAATGGTTTTCACCGCTCGATAACCTCCCCGAAAAACTGAAGTTTGGAATTATCGGTGTGCCAAAATCGATGGATCTTTTCAGACTCTATCTTCAGCAGATACATGCATCGTTAGAGAGTGACGGTACCGTCATCTGTCCGTTTATGACCCGTCATTTTTCGCCCCGCATACTCGAAATAGCCGACGAGTATTTCGAAAACCGGGATCAGGGACTGGCCTGGAAAAAATCGAGGGTCTTATCTCTTTCCGGCAAAAAAGAGACCGAACAGCACGCCATTATGGATAAGCTCTCATACAAATTTAAGAACGGTAATGAGGAAGAGCTGAAGCAGTATTCCGGAGTCTTTTCTTCCGGAAATATCGACTACGCCACGCAGTTTCTGCTTGAGAATCTGGAACTGCAGGAGAGTGAAATTTCGGTTATTGATCTCGCCTCAGGCAACGGCGTAATCGGGCGGGCAATCCAACTCCAGAAGCCGGACGCTGACCTGCACCTTGTGGATGACTCATTCCTGGCAATTGAATCCTCAAAGCTGAATCTTGAACACAATAACGCCACTTTTCACTGGAGTGATACGCTTGAGATGTTCTCTAACACATCCACAGACCTGGTAGTATCGAACCCGCCCTTTCATTTTGGTCACGAAAATAATATTGAGGTGACGATACGACTATTTAGTGAAGTGAAGAGAGTGCTAAGAAAGTCGGGACGTTTTATCTGTGTTGCCAATCATCATCTGAACTACAAAACTCATCTGGAGACAATTTTCGGCCGGGTGGACACCCTTGCCCACAACGAGAAGTTTATCGTGTATGAATGCGGTAAATGATTAATA
>CAZXYQ010000009.1:0-42848 GCA_964644975.1 uncultured Rhodohalobacter sp. | reverse complement strand
GTGATTATGAGCAAGAATAGCGGTAACAAATTATCCCGTTATTTTGTCGAATATTAGAAATTCAACAAAAAAACCTCTGTAAAAAGCCGGTTACCTGATAATAAATGTACCAATGACTAAAGAGCCGAGCATCAATTACATATACAAGCCTGAGTTTCAGTTTTTTCTATACAGGTTCTTTCTCCGGCGTACTTTCATCTGAATAATTTTTGATAATATAGTTATCAAGAATTTTTCGAAACTCAGCCCCTATCCCCTCTCCTCTTAGCGTTTTATAGTGTTCACCATCAACATAAACCGGGGCTTTGGGCTCTTCGAACGTACCGGGAAGAGAAATGCCGATATTTGCGTGGCGTGATTCCCCCGGGCCGTTGACCACACACCCCATCACGGCGACGTCCATCTCCTCTACTCCGGGATAGACTTCTCGCCAGACCGGCATGGATTCAACAATGTAGTTTTGAATTTCGTCGGCAAGTTCCTGGAAATAGGTGCTTTTTGTGCGACCGCATCCCGGGCACGATGTCACCTGGGGAATGAAGCTTCTGATTCCGAGCGATTGCAAAATTTGCTGACTAATACGGACCTCTTCAGCTCGATCTGCCCCCGGCATTGGAGTGAGTGAAACGCGTATGGTATCGCCAACACCTTGTTGCAGCAAAATCGAGAGCGCAACGGAACTTGCCACGGTTCCTTTCATCCCCATTCCGGCTTCTGTTAAACCCAAATGAAGCGGATATTTCAGATCATTCGCAATTCTCTTATATACATTTACCAAGTCTTGTACTCCCGACATTTTACAGCTTACAATAATTTTGTCTGAAGCGAGCCCCACATCTTCGGCCAGAGCTGTCGATCGTCTTGCGCTCTCTACCATAGTATCGAGCATCACTTCTTTAGCTGATTTAGGTTTAGCCCTCTCGTTATTTTCATCCATGTACCGGGCAAGAAGCTGCTGATCCAAGGAACCCCAGTTTACGCCAATTCGAACCGGCTTATCGTATTTGATGGCCTGTTCCACAATGGTACAAAAATTCTCATCCCGGGTTTTGGTTCCTGTATTTCCCGGATTGATGCGAAACTTTGCCAGTGCTTTAGCCATATCAGGGTAATTGGTAAGCAGCTTATGGCCGTTGTAATGGAAATCGCCAATAATTGGAACGGTTACACCGCGATTAATCAGCTTCTCTTTGATGAAAGGCACGGCTTTTGCGGAAGCGTCGTTGTTTACTGTAATACGTACAAGCTCCGACCCCGCCTGGTGAAGATGGTCAATCTGATCAACGGTTTCATCAATATCAGCTGTGTCGGTGTTGGTCATAGACTGCACTACAATGGGATGGTCCCCACCCACAGGCACATCGCCTACCCTTACTGAAATTGATTTTCTTCGTATAATGTTATTCATCGTTTTTTTAGATTCTAAAGTTTAAAAAAAGCCCTAAAACAAGAAGTACCAAATATCAAATTACAAATCACAAAGGACTATTTTCAGGACGAAGAGGACTTGAATCAGCTGCTGTTATATATAATTTTCGAAAATATAAGCTTTAACTCTTCTGCTTCTTGTTCTAAAATATCAAAGTCATTGTTCTTTGGGTTGAGATCACACAACAATCGGATCCAGTATTTCGATTCCTTTGCTTCTTTTCTGCAAACTTTAATTCTGTATAAAAAATCTTTTTTACTTAGCGATTCATTTGCTTCAATATAATTGGCTCACACAGAACCTGATGCTCTTACAAGTTGCTTCCCATCTTCTACATTGATAACTGTTTTAGGCAATGATTTAAACTTTAACCGACAATCCCTGGCAAATCTATATGTTCGATCTTCAAGATCATATTTTTATCAGCCATAACCCATTTTGAAGCGAAGAGTTTGAGATTTGTTATTTGATCATTGATGTTTGAAATCTCTGACTTCAGTTTCTTTTACTCAAATCAAATAGCTTTTTCTTTTCTTCAGCGGTCAATCCGTCGTATCCTTTTTTTGAAATCTTTTCCAGAATTTCATCAAGCTCATCTACATCCTTCTCTTCCATAATTTCTACATCTGCCACTGAATACATATCGGAACGGGATTTTTTCTTTTTCTTCTTTTTTGAACCCCCCTTACCTTTAAAGATCTGCTCAATGGGCCGTATCAATGCGCTCAAATCGTACCCTTCGTAGTGCATTTTTGTAAGAAGAAATCCGGTTCCTGCTCCGCCAAGGTGGACCAGGCGAGCCACGTTATCACCGGAGCCGAGTAATAACGTATCAAGCGCAATCCATCCGGCTACAAAGAAACGGGCCTCAATAGGGGGAAGAAAAAGCAACATGATCGGAGCGGTAGGGAACAGATAGGCAAATGCCACCATGATACCAAGCACCGCACCCGAAGCGCCAATAACGGGATTTGCGCCAAAGGCTGCCGCAAATGCAACCTGCATCAGCGCACCGCCTATACCGGCTCCAAAAAAGATGACCGAAAAAGTTCGGGGGCCTACAGTCTCTTCAACCATCCGCCCCATCCACCAGAGCCATAACATATTAAAGATAAGGTGAAAACCCCCACCGTGAAGGAAAATGTAGGTAATGAACCGCCAGGGTTGTGTAAAAGCTGTGAAAGGATCCGGCAGGAGCCAGAAAAGATTTAGAATAGGTTGACTCACTACCCTGCCAAAAAGAGTCATTACAACAAAAACAACCACGCAAATTGCTATAATCGTACGGATAACCGGCGGCATGCTTAAAAAGCCCCGTTTAAACGCATTCCAAAATGAATCCTGCTGATACCTGGACATAAGTTTAGTAGCTCTGTTGTTCTCCTTTCAATCCCCAGTACTTTATCAGAATAAACCCTACAACCATACCACCCAAATGGGCAAAGTGGGCAATTCCGCTTCCCGGACGCATCACACCGCTAAAAAGTTCAATGGCACCAAAAATGGCTACAAAATATTTAGCTTTGATAGGAATTGGAGGAATCAGAAGCACGATATATCGATTGGGAAACATCATTCCAAACGCCAGAAGGATTCCAAAAACAGCGCCTGACGCACCAACGGTTGGGGCACCGCCGCCACCAATAAACATATGTATGATTGCGGCACCAATTCCTGTCAAAAAGTAGTAGACGGTAAATCGCTTTGTGCCCCAATAATTTTCAATCGCCTGCCCAAAAATCCAGAGCGCAAAAAGGTTAAAAAATATGTGGCCCAGTCCGCCATGCAGAAACATATAGGTAACAAGCTGCCATGGTTCAAAATAGGGGTCTCCGAGTGGCCAAAGCGCGCCATATCTGAAAATGTAATCACCGATACCGGGTGTGGTCAATGCTAAAAAGCAGAGAGCGTTTACAATAAGCAGGTGCTTTACAGCCGGTGGAAATACTGAAAACTGTGAATTCGGGGAAAAACTATTGTCTTGAAAATTCAACGAATCTTTATTGTTTTAAAATGTTTATTGAACCTGTAATATACGTTGATTCCGCCTAAAGTTACGCCAGGAATTCCCTGCCCCGGAAAAACTGTATCACCCGCCAGGTAAAGACCGCTGAAAGGTGTTTTACAGGGTGTCCAATCGAGCAGGGAACGATCCATTTGCTGGGGAATTCCGCCAACCCGACCTTTTTTTCGGTATACCCAATTACTCCATGTAACGGGCGTGGATGAAAACGCGATTTCGATATCCGTTTCGGAAAAACCGGGTATTGATTTAGCAATTACATGTATGATTTGATCCTGAACGCGTTCTTTTACCTCTTCATAGCGACCATTCAGGTTAAACCAAAATTCCGGTGCTGCATGAGTAGAGACATTCATCGTTCGTTTTCCGTCTGGCGAGCGTACATCGTCGTCAGGATGAGATAAAGATACAAATATTGAACCGGAATACAGACCTTCTGTTCCATCCTCTTTTGACAGGTGAATTTGATTGTGCAGCGGAACATCGGACGGGATATTATTTTTGAATGCAATTCCCATTGTGAAGGCGCCCCACGCTTTTTCATATTTTTTCGCCTCATTTCTGAAATAGTTCGCCATTGCTCCATTGGTAATCTCTTCCATATTCCAAACCGGCAGATTTGATATCACACCTTTCGATTTATAGCTGTGAAAATCGCCCTTTTTTGATTTTGTTGTTACGACAAACATATCATCTCTCTTTTCAAAATTTACCACTCTTGATCTCGTTTTAACGACTCCTCCTTTCTGTGTGATATAATTCCTGAGTGTATAAACCATTTCGATAAGACCACCCGGCACATAGTAATTTGTGGAATTTGTATAGGTAGATGCGGGAGCGCCAAATAGAAACGGCGTCTCATCAGAACCCGCCTGGGCTGAAATCATGAGCTGCTCATCTAAAAATGTGTAGAACTCCGGGTTTGATATACCCTTGCTCCGTGCCACATCACGAACAGATTTAAATGCATACGGCAAAACCCATACATCACGGGGATCGTTTTTAAGCAGCTTTAACCAGTCCGTGATCTCTGCAGGTGGGAAAAAATTATTTTGACCGGAGACTTTCCATACAACCTCAGAAACGTCAAAGGCAAGTTTCCAGAATGATTCCTGGGCCGATCCTTCACCAAACTGCTTGGTTGCCTCTTTGATCCATTTCCCTTGGTCTTTCCAGCGGGTTATTATTTTTCCATTCAGAAGTACCTGCATGGATGGTTCAAGTGACATTTTTGGAATCTCTATGCCCAGTTCGTCTTCGAGAATTCTCATGGGCTGATTTTCATCAAACCCAATCAGGGTTGTGGCGCCCGACTCAAACGTATATCCTTTGCGTGTATAGGATGAACTACATCCGCCGAGAGCGTGTGCTGCTTCTAATACCAGCACACTGTAGCCGTCTCTTGCAAGCATGGATGCACTGCTCATGCCTCCCATCCCGGATCCAATGATAATGGCGTCGTAGATTTTATCTTTATGAGTCATACGGAGAGTTAACACCAATACCGCACTCTCCTGTTCCGGCATCAGTGAAATAGTAGTGTATATTTTTTTAACCCGAACGGGTCAGAATGTTGCAGCCATACCAATGTCTCGATTTGAAAGTACCGGTTTTTCAACCTTTTCATCACTTTCAATTACTCCGTCTCTGAGACGAATAATCCGGCGGGCGTGGTTGGCAATTTCCTGTTCGTGTGTTACTACAATAATGGTGTTACCACTTCGGTAAAGCTCCTCAAACAGGTTCATGATCTCTTCGCCGGTCTTTGTGTCGAGATTACCGGTGGGCTCATCTGCAAGCAAAATGGATGGATTGTTAACCAGTGCCCGTGCAATGGCCACTCTTTGACGCTGTCCGCCTGAAAGTTCATTAGGTTTGTGATCCATCCGATCACCAAGGCCAACTTTAGTGATTGTATCTGCGGCACGCTTCTTGCGTTCAGATGTTTTCACACCGGCGTATATTAACGGCAGTTCAACATTGCTGAGGCAATCTGTTCTTGGAAGAAGGTTAAATGTTTGAAATACAAACCCAATCTCCCGGTTTCTTGCTTCGGCAAGCTCGCCGTCATTCAGCTTACTCACATCATGGTTATTTAAAATATAGGTGCCCGAGGTTGGCGTATCGAGGCATCCAATCATGTTCATTAGCGTTGATTTCCCCGAACCTGAGGGACCCATAATGGCAATGTATTCATTTGATGCAACATCAAATGAGACTCCATTGAGCGCGTTTACGAGCATTGAACCCATTTTATAAATCTTCTTCAAATCTCTGATTTCAATAACCGGCTGACTCATTTTTCTGACCCTCTTAGTTAGAAGCAAATTGTGGCCGCTGTGTCGCCTTAATGGCGTCCCCGTCATTCAGTTCTCTCGAAAGAACTCTATAGCTGCCGGTTATAATTTCCATCCCGGAATCTACACCGCTTAAGATCTGAATGTGCGTGTTATCACTGATTCCGGTTTCAACGGGCACTCTTTTAGCTATGCCATTATCATTAATGAAAACAACGCGTCTGAAATCTTCATTGCGGCCTGATGCTGATCTCTGCCTGGTTTGTTCTCCGTTTGCTGTATCTACAGAATCAGATTGAGCTTTTTCTCCTGCAAAATCCCGAACAGTGACTGCCTGGATTGGCACAGATACAACATTATAAACCGTATTGGTTCGAACATCTACCGTAGCAGACATCCCCGGCTTAAAGATGGGTGATGGAGCGCCAGCAGGTGATTCTTGTCCTGATACCTGGACAATTTGGGCTTCTGGGCCTGAATTTAAGTTGTGGGGTGTAGTAATTCTGATCTTCACCTTATAGTTGGTGATTTGTTCTGCCGATCCTGTTCCGGTGATATCTGCAGAGTTAGCTATTTCAGTAACGGTTCCCTGGAATGATCGGTTTGGGTAGGCATCCACCTCAATATCTGTGGAATCGCCCGCGGTTACGTTGACGATGTCATTTTCATTTACCTCAACTAAAACTTCCATCTGATTCAGTCGGGCAATCCTCATCATTTCGGTTCCTGCTGTCTGCGCATTACCGAGGACACGTTCCCCGCGTTCAATATTAAGGCGGCTGATGGTTCCGTCTTTCGGAGAACGGATAACCGTCTGCTGCAGTTCTTCCTCAGCTCTGCGCAGCTGTGCCCGTGCACTTTCAATCTGGTATTCAGTTGCCTTAAGATTAGATTTTTGGGCTTGAAAATTATTCTCAGTCTGCATGAACTCAAGTTCGGAAATCAGATTTCTGTCGTAGAGCTGCTTATTCTTCATATACTCAACTTCAGATTGCAGCATTGTAGCCCGGGCCTGTTCCATGCGCGACTGCTGTGTGAGCAGTGCAGCGTTAAGTTCATCAATCCTGGCCTGGTAGATATCGGGTTTTATCCTGAGAAGGAGATCACCCTCGCGCACAAAGTCCCCTTCACGCACAGTAAGTTCGATGATTTCGCCAGACACATCCGGACGAATAATAACCTCAACTTCCGGCTGAATCCTGCCCGAAGCCGATACAATCTGGGTGATGGTTCGCAATTCAGCTTCGGCAGTTTCAACCAGCTTTTCAGAATCACCTCTATCCATCCATCCCATCGCATTTGCCAGCAGGCCAACAGATATGAGAAGCACCAAGAGTATCCCTAAGATTTTAAGTAGTCGTTTTGTGGCTGATTGTTGCTTTCCCATCGTTCTTATTCATTTTTTAGTTGATTCGTATAGACTGGTCAAGTTGACCGATGTAGTAATCGAGCAGTTGCTCTTGAAATATGAAATCATAAACAGATTGAACCCGCTCCGACTGAGCCTGCACAAAATTTGCGTTGGCCTGGTTCAATTCAATTAAGGTTGTAGATCCAATTTCATAGCGCTGCTGCTCTGTTTCGAATGCTCGTTCGGCCGCTATAAGTGCTTTCAATGACGATTCCATCTCTTTCACAATCGCTTTATAGTCGTTATAAGCCTGACGAACTTCTTCTGTAATCTGAAATTGAATGTTTTCAAGTTCGAGGCGACTATTCTTTAGCTGAATTTGTGCGCTTTGAAGGCTTGTGCGATTATTCCATCGGTTAAAAATTGGAATAGAGACTGAAAAGCCAATTGACCGGCTGATCTGCTGATCAAAAAACTGATCGGTAAACGGAACCGTACCCTCCCCAAGACCCGAAATAATAAACTGATCGCTATATCGGCTATTAATGCCTGCATTAGCGGTAATAGAGGGTAGAAGATTGGAGCGTACAATAGTTTGATTTTGCCGGTTACCTTCAATCGCAAACTCCTGGGCTTTATAGTCACTACGATTGTTAAGAGCTGCATCTATCATCTCGTGCAGGTTCAGATCTACCGGCATGATGCTCAGCTCATCAACAGAGGGTACAAGAGTCTGAACCTCTGTAATGGCTGCATCCTGCATAATTCTTATAAGCTGTGCTTTGCTTACTTCAAGGGCGTTTTCACGCTGAATAACAACAAGTTCATCGGATGCAAGTGCAGCTTCCTGATTAAACAGATCCACCGTAGGCCTCGAACCTACTTCTACCTGAGCTTCAACCTGCTCAAGCTGGCTCTGTGATGCTTCAAGAGACGACTCAGCAATTTTTAAAAGCTCTTCGTTTAATACAACCTGAAGGTATCGGCTCGCAGTGTTAAATATGATATTCTCCCGAAGTCTATTGTAGCTTTGTTCCTCGGAAGCTTTATCTGCACGAGCCTGTCGAAGATTCGCAATATTACTAAATCCGTTAAAAACCGTGAGATTTGTATTAATATTTCCACTTATATTATATGTTGTACGATCATCAAAAGAGAGATCTTCCTGTACAAATTGACGTCCCACATTTCGCGAACCGCCAAAATTGGCGTTTAAGGATGGTGCAAAATCAGCTTTGGCACTGAAAACCCTAGTATCTGCGAGATCCTGATTATTTTGTGCCTGTTTGAGTTGATAGTTGTTCTCTAATGCAATCTCAACGGCCTCCTGGAGGGTAACAGTTGCTGTTTGGGCGGTTGCAAGAAGAGGGAAAAGCAGTAATGTTAATCCAATAATAATTAGTCGAATCATAGTAGATATTTTGAACTTGTTTTGAAGTTATTACGAAGAAGTGTAAGCAGAGTTACAGTAAATGTATTCCTGTTTGATATAAAAATATTTTTTTTAACAAATCAGAATGATAATGCCATCTCAGAATCATAGATCGATCAATAATCTGTTTCATTTAATCACTATTTATTTTTCCCCAACGAGTGGTTTTTTTTCACGCAGCAAGAGTACTGTATAACTTAGATGCGCGTCCTAAATTTCCCAAAATTTGGTGTACATTTCATTTATATAGCGACCTTTATAGACATGAGTTTAAGAATTGAGCTCAGATTATGCCCCCTTCAATCAATAGACGATGTAAAGAGAATAATAGTTCAAATGAATTGTCATGTTCTTTTATATAACTATCAAATCAAATCGTAAGAAATCTCATCAGCCATTATCATAATACAGACTTTTTCTGAACGGTCATTAGGGAGGGAATAGAAAGAGAGGCATTTATCAGGGAGGGAATTCGTAGTATTTTTTCGGATCATCTATTTAATAGCTACAAACTTATAGTGTGCTTGCCGATAGTAATTAACAGTGCGGTTTGGGTACAGATCTATTCTGTGATTTTTTAAAGCTTTTACACGTTAAAAAAACGCAAATAGATAGCTCAAGTGTACCTAACTGGATGATGGCCCCTTTAATGATGAAAATATTATATTTGATCACCTTTTGGTGATCCATTCTTAGATTTTTTGTCCTGCTTATATTTTTCGCTGAATCTTGGCATCACTTTTTGATCAATTGCTTCAGACACAAAAACCATGGCCCGCTGGGCTGCCATACGTTTTAATTCCGCCATAAATAGAGAAGAGAATCCGGTACCATAATTTCCCGAAGGAGTATTATTGCCTTTTGATTTTTTTCTTCCAGTGATTCCCACCAAAAAACCTATGGCTATAGACAGACCTATAGCTGTATAAGGTCTTTTACGAATATTTTTCATGGGTTTAAGAGTGCTTTTTATGCCGCTCTGTATTTTAGAGGCTTTTTTAGAGTAATTCTCTTCAATCCGATCTATCTCAGCCTGGAGCAATTCTTTTCTGCGCTTAATCTTATCGAGTGATATGTCGTTTCGTTTACTCAGAGCTGTTCTTTTTTAGTTTTTGGTGTTGAGCTCTCATTCACATATTGCTTTTCTTGCGTTGCAGAGCTTGTTTGATAAGAAACTTTCTGGATAATTTCGGTTTGAATCTTCTCTTCAAGACTCTTTGAGCTTCTGTTGTATAAGATGGCTCCCAAAAAGAGTAGAGGAAGGCCTGCGAGCAAGAAACCAAGGGCTTGGCTGTCAAGAAGTTCTCCAAGGAAAAAACCAAGTGCTATCCACAAGAAAATAGCGCCTACACTTAGAAATAGGATACCAACGAACTTGTGAATTGATGCGGATGCAGCAGAAGCTATCTGTTCTGCTATTGAGATAGAGAAAAGTTCAACCCGACTTTCAATATATGATTTAAGATCTTTGCCCGGATTTAGATCTTCATCATCTGAGGATTCCTCAAATTGAGTCATCAGAATTAAGATCTGAAAATTTTACCAATAATATATCCTGCTATTGCACCGGCAATTACGCTTTGAATGGGATGCTTTCTTATATAAAGTTCTGCATCGGTTTTGGCTTCATTAAAACGTTCTTTTAGCTCTGCGTTTTCAATGAGTTGCCGACCTTCGTCAATTACATCTTCCAGGTCTTCGTTAAGGCTGTTAATTATATCTTCTTCCATGTCTCTGTTGTTTATTAGTTTTACGAATAAGATAAGGGGTTGATGTGTAAGGAGAAAGAAGATTAACTAAAAATCGTTCAGTTTTTAACTTTAAAACAACACTTTAATCCGATATACGGTTATAAGTAAGAAGCCTTAGGCGAAATTTAGCTTGACTTCTTAACGATCACCAATGAAATGTGTGCTATTTGGGTGGTTAGGTACAGTTGGAAAATATTATTGCAAAAGCTTGTTCTATTCGTAGCGTAAACTTTCAATAGGATCGAGTTGAGCGGCTTTGTATGCCGGGTAGACACCAAACAGCACGCCAATAACAGTCATGCCGATAATTCCTCCAAATGCAGAGCCCCAGGGAACTACAATATTTGCTTCCAGGTAAATAGCAGCGGCGTTACCTAATAAAACTCCGGCTATAATTCCGATCACACCACCAATCTGACAAATCGCAATTGTCTCCATAAGAAACTGAGATACGATCGCTTTTTTCGTTGCACCAACCGATTTTCGCAAACCAATTTCACGAGTACGTTCACTCACGGAAACCAGCATAATATTCATGACCCCTATGCCTGCACCCAGCAGTACAATACCACCAATTACAAATCCAATAATATAGAGAATACCCGTAAAGCTTTCGAACGTGTTGCTGAGTGATTCATTCGTGGTGATTTCAAAGTCGTTTACATCTCGCGGATCTACTTTTCGAATAACGCGCAAAACACCCGTGATCTCATCTATTGCCGCCTGGATATTTTCAACTGAACCGGCCCTGACCTGTACGCCTATATTCTGGTTTCTGCCGTATAATCCCGCAAGGTTTGAATAGGGAATCACTACAAACCGATCTAGTGTATTGCCAAATACATTCCCTTTCGCTTCTACTACTCCAACCACAGTATATGGGCGCCCTTCAATGCGAATGGTTTTCCCAAGGGCATCTTGTCGTTCAAACAGTGCGGATTCTACATCTGCGCCAATCACCGCAACCGCGCGTGCATAGTCCACATCCTGCGGTAATATGTTTCGGCCTCTACTGAGGGTATACGCGTTGTTATCAAGATAGTACTCGTTTCCTCCTCTGATGGCAATGTTCGGTTCAGTATCCTCATCTTCGTATGTAACCCGCGTCATTCTGTATGTTCGATTAGGCCCGACTTCAGACGCCTGTGCACTTAAATTTTGCAGCCGCTCCATCTGGTCAATCGTAATGTCCTGGCGATTTCTGTAAAGTTCCCAGTCAGTGGGCCCCATAGAGATTGCGGGGGTCTTTGATATGGTAATCACATCTCCGCCCATCAGACTTAGCGTGTCTTTGAAGTAGGTGTCCAAAACCAGCACTGCGGTATTTGCGCTTATAATAGCAAATACACCTACCGCTATCGCCAACAACGTTAATGACGAACGCAATTTGTTGGATCGCAATGAGTCGAATGATTGCCGAAATACTTCTATGATATTCATAATTATTCGTACCTGAGTGATTCGATTGGATCGGACTTTGCCGCTCGACTAGATGGCAGATATCCAAATAGAAGGCCGACTGCGGTACAGATGAGAATTGCATTTAGAACGGTTGTCCAGTCCATATAGGCCACAAAAATCTGGTTAATCAGTTCTGTGATGCCAATGGAAAGCAAGACTCCAATAACCCCTCCAAAAAGGCAGATTACAATCGATTCCATCAAAAATTGAAGCATGATTTCCCACGATTTTGCCCCAACCGCCTTTCGGATTCCAATTTCTTTCGTTCTCTCCTTCACAGAAACAAACATAATGTTCATCACACCGATACCCCCCACAAAAAGGGCAAGCCCGGTTAAAAATATTCCAATGCCGTAGATGGCCACTTTCATACTTTGAAACTCACGTTCAAACAGTGCAGCCTGGTTAATTGCAAAATCATCGTCGTCGAGGGGATCCAGTCCGCGGATTTGTCTCATCGCACCAATGACCTCAAACTCTCCCTCAGCTAGTGTCTCTTCGTCAGGAAACTGAACAGAAAGCTGCACTCCCCACCTCAGATCGTAAATTGTGCCATAGGCGCTAATGGGCATGATCATACGATTATCCCCATCTTCAAGACCCAGGAAGTTTCCCTGCTTTTCAAGGGTGCCTATCACGGTGAACCTCTGCCCTCTTATCCGAACCTGTTTGTTCAATGGATCGGTATTTTGAAAGAGTGCATTGGCCACACTTGCCCCTAAAATCACAACGCGTGCCGCGCGCTGTTCCTCCTCGGCAGAGAAAGCGCGACCATCTTCAATATTCAGCCCGGCAGTTTGAAAATAGGTAGCGGTTGCCCCGGTGAGCTGGGCACTTTCCACGGATCTGTCCTGGTACCGGATATTTGTATTTCTTGATGCTGAGGCCGAAACCTGAGAGGCACTGGGAACAAGCGTTCTCAGTTGATCGGTGTAATCGAGGCGCATCTCCCGCCGGTTTCTGTACTCCCACCACTTATACTCTCCGCCAAAACCCCAGGGCCATTTTTCAACAAATACTACGTTTCGCCCAAGCATATCCATACTCTCATCAAAAGATCGGTCTACGCCATCGGTGATGGTATTCATTGCCGTAACAGACACAATGCCAATGACAATGCAGGTAGTGGTTAACAATGCCCGCACTTTATTTGTCCAGAGTGCCGTAAAAGCAATTTTTGACCCTTCCGATAAACTGACAAGAAATTTTCCCATATAATACTAGCTTTAAAAATCAATGTTTTACCGGCAAAATGTTAGCAATTGCTACCGGAAAACGTAAGAAAGCGGTAGATTTTAAAATCTCCTGATGATTTACGGAACGATGGACAAAACGTTTCACTATATTTCAGAAAATCAATCTGAAAGATACATTCACTGATGAAAACTGATATTTTAGCTTTTGGTGCACACCCTGACGACACTGAACTTGGATGCTCAGGCACACTCGCTGCCCTTGTTCAACAGGGGAAAACCGTAGCGGTAGCGGACCTGACAAGAGGTGAAATGGGATCGCGCGGAACGGCAAAGCTTCGACTGAAGGAGGCAGAAAAAGCAGCTGCCATTATTGGCTTATCAGACAGGGTAAATCTCGGCCTCCCCGACACCGAACTCCATAATACGCGCGAACTGCAGCTCAAAATTATGGAGGTGGTACGGCGTTTCAGGCCTCATATTTGTATTCTGCCGGCACCGGCAGACCGCCATCCCGACCATGGAAACGCCTCTGCACTTCTGATCGACGCGATTTTCTACAGCGGACTTGTGAAGATCGAAACCAAAGGGCTTGATCGAAAAATCCAGCAGCCGCACCGGCCCGCTCATATACTACACTATATGCAGGACCGGCCGTTTGAACCTGACTTTATTTTTGACATTACGAAAACGATTGAGATTAAGGAGAGGGCGATCAAAGCCTTTACCTCACAGTTTGATGTAGCAGACCCCGGGGATGAGCCGGTAACGTATATTTCTGACCCCTCTTTTTTCGATGCGCTGAGAAGCAGGGCAATCCACCTGGGGCACCTGGCCGGTTACGAATATGGTGAGGCTTTTATGTACGCGCAAAAACCAATTCCCTTAAACACGTTGAACCTTTTCATGGAGACCGCGCCAAAACGGTAGAATTCATTCTTTCGCGCTCAAAAGTGAACTATGATCTGCATCAAAAAATAAGCACCATCCTAATTAACTAGTGATGTGTCAACGGTGAGCTATCCTAAAAGTCATCGGATGAGTCATCCATGAATCATATATTGATCCTGCATGACTAGATTTTTCGAAAAACTCACCCCGAAAGCTTTCGGGGCTATCCGACATTTTATCAATGACACTGCACTAGTGCATCCTAAACACTGTTTAATATTCAAGTTACTACTCAATATTTCTTCTCAGATCTTTCGGTATATATTCTTTAAGTCTTTTTAGTAAATGATTGTGTATTTGTGGGTTACCGGCTACAATTCGCTGGCCAAATAGCCAGTCATCTTCACCGAGCCAGTTGGTAACTGTGCCGCCGGCCTCTTTGATTATAAGCGAACCGGCAGCAACATCCCACGCGTGCAGTGAATATTCGTAGAATCCGTCGAACCGTCCGCACGCTACGCAGCAGAGATCAAAAGTAGCGGCACCGGGCCGGCGAATTCCCTGGAGCTCTTCCATCAGATGCCGAAACAGTTTAAGATAATGATCAACAAGCGATAGATCATTATATGGAAACCCGGTGGCTACAAACGCTTTTTTGGGATCCGCTTTATCAGAAACATGAATCGGCTTACCGTTCAGCTTTGCACCTTCACCCGCCACAGCTGTAAACTCTTCGTTTCTGTTGACTTCGATCACCACAGCAACCTCAGGCTTTTTATTCACCCAAAGAGCTATTGAAACACAATAGATCGGGAAATCGTGAGCAAAGTTGGTTGTTCCGTCAATGGGGTCAACGATCCACGTTCTGTCACTGGTCAGCGTCTCTTCATTCTCCGACTCTTCTGCCAGTATTTCATCGCCGGGCAGCTCTTCCCGCAATATACTTAAGATCGTCTTCTCTGTCGCCAAGTCGGCATCAGTCACAAGGTCGTGAAAACCCTTCTGTTTAATATTAAGCGCTTTATTTTTAAAACTGTTGATGGTTTCGACTCCGGCACGCGCAGCATTTAGGGCAATCTTTAAATCTTTATTCATTGTTACCACATATTCATTTCGTTTAATAGGATCACAAAAGGTACAAAGCTAAGGCTGTTTTTAGAATTTTTCTGTTCTTTTGATTTACGCGTTCTGCTAATGGAGTTGATAAAAACGAGAACGGCATAGTTCACTTAAAACTTCATAGTGCTTTTTGATTATCAGAATATGTATTCTGGAAACTATTCGCACTAATTGATAAAGATGTGATCTCAAAACCGAACCAAACGAAAAGAATTCAACTTGTAACTCCTTCTAAAACCGCTTACTATTTATAAATTTATCCAATGAACGCCTATTGAATAACGTTACACACAGCACAATTAATAAAACCGACGTTTTGAAGCATCTTCTACACTTTTCCATAGGCGGAATGTTCATCGTATTTATGTTCACTTTTTCTGCATGCGATGACATTTCTGTTACTTCCGAATCCTCTGCCGCATCTCTCGAATCACTGACTATCTCACCAAACTCTATTCAATTCGATGACTCATCCCCCATAGGGAATCAGACTGTTCAGATTGAACTTATTTTAACACTGGAAGAGCCGGCAGATTCAGATTTCAGATATACCGTTGAACGTCGCGGTTTACTCGTAACGGAGGGCACTTTCACTGCTGAGGCTGGATCTGAATATAGTGCAGATCTATCACTGACGGTCAACACCGCCAACAATTTTAACTATACGGTATACGCTTTTCAGGCTGATGATATCGCAGGTGAACGTATTCAGGGTGGCCTCACTATTCGGGGTCGAACGGTGTCACCGCCAATTATTGAAGAGGCATTTAATACAGAAGAGGTAACAATTCCTGATGAAGGCAACGTAAGGGTAGACTTTTTTGCCCGTGTGTTTCACCCTGATAACCAGGAATTTATAGACAAGGTCAACTTTTTTATGATCGACAGTCAGGGAATTGCAGTAGGTGGTGAATTTGAGATGTTTGATGACGGTGTTTTTAACGAAACGGAAGGTTTTATTGATGAAGCCGCGGGCGATTCATTATATAGCCGGGCATTTTTTGTAAATCCGGGAAACAGCCCTGCTGAAATATCCGTCTTTTACTTCGCCATCGGAATTGATGGGCAATCGAGTGATACGCTTCAAACTGAACTGAGGATTGCAGAATAGTATGGGCAAACAGCTTCTCTCCATCCTCATCGTTACACTAGTATTCATTTTAGCTTCAGAATTAAAGGCACAGCATTTTGGCCCTGTCCCTGATCGGTTTGAAACTCTGAGACAAAACTCCGTTACCTCTCTTGAATCCATAGGTACTGCAATATGGGTTGGGCCGGGGCTTAACAGAATTGATGAAAACAGCCCCGATATTTTTATTCCCGAAGCCGCCGACAGCGTATTTGATGGTCGCGGACGTGTTTTTTCTCTTGAAGTGAGCGAAAACAGAATCCTTGCAGGCCTTGGATTCAATACCGAATCGGGTGATGAAAGTGTCCAGACCGCAATGGGTTTTTACGAATCGGTTGACCGAGGAGATTCCTGGCGCTTCATCCCTTTTCCACTTGATCCTCAGCCCCCCGCCGGTGAGTGTGCTGCCGGATCGGTCGGCCCTCCATGCGATCTCGAATTTACGTACGGTAATGAAACCTATATCCGAACCCGTATCACGGTTCCGCAGCAATCTCCTCCATTTGAGACCGATTTCAGGGGTGATACTTTTTTTGCTGCAGCATGGGCGTCCGGTATCATACGCAGCTTCGATGCTGGCGAAAACTGGGAGCGGCTTATCCTTCCGCCGTCCGGAGTGACCGAACTAACGCCGGAACGAACCTATCAGTGGACATCTCAGGCAGGTTCGGCAGGATCCGTTCAGCGGTACGATCCTCGGTTCGATAATAACCTGCTCGGGTTTGGAGTTCTCATTGACAATCAGGATCGCGTATGGGCAGGAACCGCTGCTGGAGTAAACATATCTGATAACGCCCTCACCGCCCCGCGCGATCAAATCAGGTGGAGACGTATTGTAGCTGACGGGCGCCCGGACGGACTTCTTGGTAACTGGGTGGTTAATCTTCGTCAGCAACCTGGAACAGACAGAGTCTGGATGTCGAACTGGAACGCATCAAGCAACCCTGACGACCGTTTTGGTCTTGTTTACACAGATGATGGAGGCGAAACCTTTCGCCATTTCCTGGAGGGAGAACGGATCAATGACATCGGGTTTCATAACGGATTGATTTACGCAGCGGCCGACCGCGGACTGTTTATTTCGAGTGATGATGGCGATACCTGGCGCAGGATTGGTCAGATCCGTAGCGCAAACCAGTTTATTAAGAAAGACGCCAGTTATTTTGCTCTTTCAGCAACTGAAAGTCGAATTTGGGTTGGAACATCCGACGGCCTGGCGGCCAGCAGTGATGGTGGCCAAACATGGTCGATTTACAGGGTTGACCTATCGCTCCGAAACGGCAATATCTATCAGCCTGAAGCTCCTTCAGTTGACACCTACGCCTATCCAAACCCTTATTCGCCAAACGTATACGACCAGATCCGCATTAAATATGCTATAAAAAATAGCGGTCGCTCAACGCTCAGAATTTTTGATTTTGGAATGAATCGCGTCTACGAACGAAGTTCTGGCCAGGTGTCTCAGCCCGGATCATACGAATTTACCTGGAACGGTACCGACAACTCCGGGCGGGTTGTAGCGACCGGATCTTACATTTATGTAATTGATACACCCGATGGACGCGTTGACGGTAAAATTTTACTGATTGATTGATTAATTGATGATGAAAATCAAATATATAGCGTTGCCTCTTCTTGTATTTGCCTGGATTGCACTTCCTGTGGGTGAAGCCTTGGCTCAGGCGGGTGGATTTACGGGCTCTTTCAGCCGTATCGGGTTCGCTCCCCGCGGAATGGCAATGGGGAATTCATTTACCGCAGTTCATCAGGAAGGCTCCTACGCTTACTATAATCCTGCACTGGCAGCAAAACCTGCAGAAGCCATACAGCTTGACTTTTCAAGTTCAGCCATGCGGTTCAATCGTCAGCTGCATATGGTAACGGCGCAATTTCAGCTACCTCCTTCTGCCGGTATATCGGTATCCATTATAAATGGAAGGCTTGGAGATATAGACGGGCGCACACAGAGCGGGTTCCATACCGAAACATTCTCAACCAACGAATATCAACTGCTTTCAAATTTCGGAATCCGCTTCACTGATACATTTTGGGGAGGCATCGGCATAAAGTTTAACCTGGCTGATTACCACCAGGACGTAACAACCAGCACATCTGTGGGCGTTGATGTCGGATTTTATAAACAGGCCGGTAGTGTAGGTATTGGGTTTGCTGTTCAGGATTTGTTTGCCTCAACACAGTACGACACCTCGAACCTGTTTGGATCGACCGTAGGTGGATCACGCAGTAACTCTTACCCAACACGCTTTAAGCTGGGCACCTCCTACACTCCCTCTGCATTTCCTGATCTGCTTGTAAGCGCAGAGTACGAAGTGCAGGTTCTTCGATCAGAACTCAGGCGTGAAGAGACCTCATTTGCTGAAGGCAGGCCTATAACTTCAGTTAACAGGGAGGATCTGACCACAAACTCGCAGTTTTTCAGAGTAGGTTCGCGCTACGCCATACATCCCAGGTTCACACTGCGGGCAGGCGTCCAGGGGCTTGATATTAACCACGATATAAATATTCAACCAACTGCAGGTTTTTCATTACATTTACCATTCGATCGGTTTACGCCATCCGTAGATTACGCGTTTGTGCGAGAGCCGTCTCAACTTTCAACCATGCATGTGTTTTCAATACGTCTTCAAATATGAAATTAGCGGCACCTTTTATCTTGGCGCTTTTACTATTCTGTGATGCAGCAGCTCAGCAGGATACCGGAAGCGGAATGGACTTTTTAAGCATCGCTCCTTCCGCAAAACAACTCTCTCTATCTGAAGCAACTTCTGCAACCCTTACCGGTTCATCGGCAATTTATTCGAATCCCGCACTACTTGTGATGGAGCCAAATTCAAGTATAGAAGTAGACTACACGCTTTGGGTAGCTGATGTGAACAATCAATTTGCTTCCGCTAATTTTCTGCGCGACGGATATGCGTTGGGTGTTGGGGTTTACAATTCGAGGTCAAATGAGTTTGAAGCCCGCAGTCAGCCCGGCCCTTCTCAGGGAGATTTTTCTATCAGCTATTTATCTGTATCGGGTGCAGCTGCTTATAAAATGGGGAACTTTTCTGCCGGAATTACAGGACATTATCTTCGTGAAGAAATTTTTCAACTTCGTGCAAACGGCTATGCCTTTAGTGCAGGAGTGGCGGCCGAACTTTTTCAACAGCGCATTCGGCTTGGGGCCGTTGTGCAGAACCTTGGCGAGATGGAAGAACTTGACTTTATTGCTACCTCTCTGCCATCTACTTTTCGGTTGGGCGCCACAGCAAACGTGGTTGAGTTTACAACACCCGGCATGAATGATTTACCCATTCTTCTCTCATTACATACCGAGTGGATTCATCCTTTAGAAGATGTGCCCACCTCCGATTATGTAGAAGGCGGCAGCAACGATTTTTTTAGTCTCGCTCTCAGTGCTGAAGTGTCTGATCTGTTTAATATCAGAGGCGGCTATAAATTCGGGCCCACAGAGCGCCCTTTAAGTTTTGGCTTGGGACTCAATATCGACCCGATTACAGTAAACTACGCAATCATACCATTTTCGACCGGCTTTGGATGGGTTCATTCCATCGGTATACAATACTATTTCTGATTTTAACTCCTGTCAATGTCTCAGCAAGAGAAGCTTAAATCAATCTATGAGGAACTTCTGCCAGATTGTAAAACCGGTAGTAGCTATCTTTTTGTGGTTCCGCTTATTCGCTATGACTATAAAAAGTCAGACTATCTCTACCTTCTTTATAAAGGATTTATTGAAGACCCGGAGAGCCCGTTTAAATTACATAGCACAAGCATTTTGCAGCACTTCAAGTTTGTATGGTGTGCGCTAAGAAGAAAAGATGTGCTGCTCCATTACCATTGGTTGGAGTGTACCGATCTCAAGTCACTTTCGGGAATGGTCTATAAGCTTATCTGTATTGCTCTCTTTAAAGCTTTTGGGGGGAAACTTGTTTGGACTATCCACAATATTATGCCGCATGACCGGCAGTACCGATCCCTGAACTACAAAATCCGGTCCTACATGGCCGAAAAGGCTGATCTTATCCACGTGCACTGTACAACGGCTGTTCATGAGGTCAGCTCATTTTATGGTTTATCAGAAAAGAAGATTCGCGTCATCGCTCATCCAGAATATCCTGCGGAACATATTTCGAGAAAGAAAGCATTAAAAAAATTGAACAAAAAACGAGGCTTTGATCTGAAAAAAGAGGATCAAATCTTTCTGATGTTTGGAAATATTAGTGCGTATAAAAAAATCCTTGAAGCAGCACGGGTATTTACTTCTCTTCCTCATCACAAAAAACTGCTTATTGCTGGACCGGTAAAGAAAGGGCAATTAGATGTTTACCAATTGATTAAAGAATTAAGCTCAAAACATTCTAATATTATTCTCTACCCTCATTTCATTTCAGAAGATGCTGTTCCTCTCTATCATAATGTGGCTGATTGTGTTCTCTTTAACTACCGGGAGATTCTTACCTCGGGTGGAGTAGCGCTTGCCCGAAGCTATAAAAAACCGATTATTGCACCTAAACGTGGGTGTTTGAAAGATCTGAAGGGTAAAGACATTGATCTGTTCGAATCGCAGGAAGAACTTCTGCAGATTCTCACCGAATTTACGCCAAATGTAGATCGGGATGCGTAACCTCACTTCCAAAGCGCTTTGGATTTTCTTCGGTGACGGTGGGGCAAAACTCTTTGGATTTCTAACTACGATCTATCTCGCCCGAACGCTAGGCGCCACTCAATTTGGATACATCACCATAGCCATTTCCGTTTTAGGAATTACGGCCTGGTTTTGCGATTTGGGGATAAAAACACTTGCAACACGGACAATCGCGGGCACCAAACCTGGCCAACGGGACCCATCGCGATTTTTTTGGCTTAAAATTACGCTCTCGTCTGCAGTTATCGTTTTTGTGGGATTAATTATCTGGTTTGTGATGGCAAATCAACCTCAGCTTCGCTCCCTGATTCTTCTTTTTATTCTGTCACTTCTGCCCCAGTCACTGAACATTGATTGGTATTTTAAAGGCGTTCAAAAATTCCAGTGGGTTACGCTTGCCAGCTGGACTCAGGGCGCCATCTATCTCACCGGACTCATCATTATTGTATCGGCCGATGACCTGCTGGCCGTTCCGGTTATCTACTCACTTTCTGTTTTTGCCGGAGCCCTGGTGACCATTTGTTCCTACAGCGATCAAATCTCGCTTATAAAAAGGCCCGACTTTTCTTTATGGAAATTGGATATTAAATCCGGATTTTATCTCGGCATAGGCCACTTTTTTGCACAAACCGTTATACTGATCCCCCCTCTTGTGATCGGCTATTTTTTCACAGAACTGCAGGTAGGATACTACGGTGTTGCTCTGAAGTTGATCCTTGCAGCCATGCTGGCAGATCACGTCATCAATACGCTTCTACTGCCTAATTTGACGCATCTGTGGCAGAATGAGCGCAAAAACGTGCAGGCGCAGCTGACGGTCATAAGTCGCTGGGTTCTTTTCATTGGTGCCTCAGCCGCCCTTTTTCTCGCCCATTCATCGGGATGGCTTATCTATATGCTGTTTGGCGATGAGTATATGCCGGCTGTTTCCTTGCTTATTATTCTGTCAATCATTCTGCCGGTCACCTTTCTGAATTCAGTCTATACCTTCAGTTTGATATCGTTTGGAAAAGATCGGGACTTTCTGATTTCAACCGGCATTGGTGCACTGGGAGCAGTAGCGCTGATCATTGCCTCCGGATTCGCCGGACAAATTGAAATTGTTGTCGCATCCGTAATAGTTGCTGAAATCTGGATAACTCTCAACATGTTCCTCCGATTCAGGAAGTCTGTCCAGCTTCAGCTTGGTCGATATCTGTTTGGAATCACGCTAATTTTCACCTTGTTGCTGGCCGCCGGTCTCTACGTTCAGGGAAGTTTAATGGCTGCTTTCATCTCACCGCTGATTCTTGGCCTGCTTCTCTATATATTCGGACTGATCGGAACGGATGATTTGAACTGGCTGAAGAGGAGAATAACCAGGTGATACGAAACATTCATATTGGCGTAATCGGTGATAATCGCGGATGGGAACAGGTTTTGACCCAAATTGGCGTCTCCTGGAGCAAAATGCATTCCGCAGTATCTGTTGAAGTTCATAAGCAGAGTTGCATCATACTCTGCCGGGCGCTGGAACGGAATGAAAAATCAACAATTAAAGACTACCTGAACCTAGGTGGTGCTATTGTCGATACTCTTGGCCAGTTTGTTTCACAACAACTTGTCAAACGCCATCTGCGAACCATATATCCGGGCGATGATCATTCAGACTTCAACCACATCGAAGAAATTGTCATCAATCACCGAATAGATGTGCACCCTCTGTCCGGGCATCTCGGTGGTCTTGCCTGGTTTGATCCAGCTCCTAAACGATCTATCGCTTTTTTAAGCCTGCCTGTTCATTTGATTGCCGGGCATCAGCCACTGGCCCATACTCAGTTCCGCTCATCCAAAGTGCCCGCCGTGGCTGAACGAACAGCCGACAGAAGCAGTGGGCAGTATATTGCTGCATGTTTAGCTGTTTTGAAAAAGCTACACTCAAAATCTGGAGTTCCATTTGTGCATAAGTGGTGGATGCCTGATACTGATCGTCCTCTTGCCACATTTCGCATCGACACCGATTACGGAACCCGAGAGGCCCTCAGCTCTTTGGGAGAAGTTGTAACAAATTTTGATGTTCCGGCAACCTGGTTTCTGCATATTGAGGCGCATGAAGAGTGGCTGAATCATTTCAAGAAGCTTTCAGGCCATGAAATCGGTCTGCACTGCTATCGGCACTCGGAATTTAAAACATCGAGTCAGTATGCTGCAGATATAAAAAAGGGGCTTGGGCTTCTTCACAGACATGGATACGAGCCAAAAGGGTACGCTTCCCCCTACGGTTATTGGGGCAAAGAAATTAGTTACGCTCTCTCACAGTTTAACCTGCTCTACAGCAGCGACTTCGGATACGATTACGATTCACTTCCTTCACAGCCCCAAACAAGCCACACCCTCCAGCTTCCTGTTCATCCTATTTCGATAGGTTCATTCAGGCGATTTAAATTTACTGCCAAAATGCTTGAAGACTATTTTGCAGAGCTGCTGCAGTTAAAACAACTTATGCACCAGCCGATTCATTTGTACCATCACCCCGGAGACAGACATGAAGATCAGCTCAAAATGATATTCAGGGAGCTCACCCAACAATCTGTGCGCTGGATGAGCTACAGCGAATGGGCATCGTGGTGGGTTCGCAGAAATTCCAGTTCTTTCACCGCCAAGTATAATTTAGATACAAAAACAGTCCGAGTTGAAAAAGGAGACAATTTACCCTTGGCAATCCACCGATCAGATAACAGCTATCTGCTTTCCAAAAAACCGACAATCCATCTGGAACAGGGGCAATTCACTCCTTACATTAAACCGGAATTGGTGAAGTTGGTGAACCGTCGACGAAACGGTGGCCGTTTATCGGCATTTAAGATGAAAAAAGATCAGTTTATGACACGTTTATGGAGAAATCGGGTTTGAAGATATTGATGATTGCCCCACTTTCAGCCGGGCTGGTTCACGGCGGTGTTCGAATGCAGAGCCTGAAGACAGCTGAGCATCTGGTAAACCTTTCTCACAGTGTGACCTATTACAATCCCTGGGATAGCTATTCTCTGGACAATTTTGATATTATACATCTTTTTTTAGCGGGCAACGAAACTCTGAACACCGCCCTTCGCCTTCGGGAATCCGTTCATACATTTGTTGTATCACCAGTCTTTTATACAAGAAGATCTCCTGTAGCTATACGGAGCACAATAAGAATAGAAAATATTGCAAAACAATTTGTTAGAGGGATCTTCTCAGATTATTCTATTAAAGCATCCGTCTGCAAATCGGCAGATCTTGTCCTTCCAAATACGACTGCCGAAGCCGCGCTGGTCAGGGATGGATTTGGGATTCCGGAAGAAAAAATATCGGTTGTACCCAATGGAGTAGATCTTTACTTTGCCGACGCTTCTCCCGATCTTTTTTTATCGAAACACGGAATCAAAAATTTCACGCTCTTTGTTGGAGACGCCTCCGCCCGCCGTAAAAATGTATTACCTCTTTTACAGGAACATACTCCGGACGACGAGCCCCTTGTGATTATTGGAAAATTTGATCGATCCGTCTATTCAAGACAGTGCCGTGATATAATCAACAGCAGAGAAAATATACTGTCACTCGGCCCTTTAGAACACGACGACCCGATGCTCGCCTCTGCCTATGCAGCTGCAGAAGTGTTTGTACTCCCCTCCCAGTTTGAAACACCCGGCATCGCTGCCCTTGAAGCCGGGCTGGCCGGTTGTAAAATTGCAATTACGGACGTTGGTGGAACGCGTGAATATTTTGGCGATGATGCCGAATACATCAATCCAGAATCAAAAGGGGCAATGATTAAGGCTGTTCGGGCAGCTCACAAAAGAATATCTACGCCCGATTTATTTAACCGAATAAAAGAAAAATACACCTGGCAATCAGTAGCCGAACAGACCCTAAATTCGTACAAAATATTACGTTGAACTCACTTTTTTGGGTACATTTTCTTTTAGCTTTAAAAACGTCACAATTTCAAAGATGGATAATCCAATTACAATACTTTTTGGCACCCGGCCTGAGGCAATTAAACTTGCACCGGTTATTTTAGAGCTGAGAAAACAGAATATTCAGCACCGTGTAATCCATACAGGTCAGCATCTGGAACTGGCCGACACTATTCTTGATACGTTTGGCATCACTCCTGATCATCGTCTGCAGATGATGACGAAAACACAAACGCCGCTCGACCTCTTGCAGCGACTCCTTGCGGTACTCCCAAAATGGATAGATCGGGACGGAACGCCGCTCGTTTTGGTCCAGGGAGATACGACAACTGCTCTTGCCGGAGCCCTGACCGCTCACCATCAACGGGTGAAGCTCGCACATCTTGAGGCCGGCCTTCGGTCACACGACAGAACTCAGCCATTTCCAGAAGAGGCCAACCGCACACTGATCAGCCACCTGGCCGATATTCATTTTGCCCCCACAGCCGGTGCGCAAAAAAATCTGATCGCGGAAAATATTCCACCAGACACAATTCATCTGACCGGAAACTCGGTTGTGGATGCACTACAGTTTATGCTGAGGCAGTCAGACACGACCGTTGCAGCAGTGCGCAAGCGATATGGTGCCGAAAAAAAGAAACTTATGGTTTTGACTGTTCACAGGCGCGAAAACTTCGGCGAACCTTTACAGCAAATTTTTAGTGCTGTTACAGCGCTCTCAGAACAAATAGAAGATCTGAAAATCCTGCTACCGGTTCATCCCAATCCAAAGATAAAAGAGTTTCTCTCTCTTCTCGAGAATCGTCCGGCTATTGAGCTGATCAATCCGCTCGCCTACCAGGATTTCGTGCCGCTGATGGCAGCAGCCGATCTCATCTTAACAGACTCAGGCGGCATCCAGGAAGAAGCGCCCGCCCTGGGTACGCCGGTTTATGTTCTTAGAAACAAAACCGAACGCCCGGAACTGATTGAAAGCGGAGCAGGCAAATTGATTGGGACTGATAAACAGAATATTGTTGGTATGGTAACCCAGTTCTTCAGCACAATGAGCGACACCTCTCCCACCGATGTGTTTGGTGACGGCCATACAGCAGAACGCGTAGTGAGATTGATGAGATCACGCTTTGCGTGATGTGGAACTGTGGAGTAGCCCACTTTATGGTCTGTGGAATTGTCGAATTGTTAGAAGCGCCACTGGTAGTAGAAGGACCGGAAATTTACCTACATTGGCATGAATTACTATGCTTGCTGAACATTTCTGCAGAACTGTTAAGAAATGACAAATTCTCATAAATTACAGTTCTACATTTCACGCTTTGACAGTTCAACGGTACGCAACACGTATCACTCAACAGTTCCACTTCACACGAAGTGTGAATTACGCTTTAAATACCTGCTTACTGTTTTGAGACGCCTCTTTCATAGCGTTGCGCGTATCGACGATGCAGGCCGCCCACTTGGCAAGCTCACGGTAGTTGATCTCATCATGGTTGGTAGCAATAACAACGGCATCGTACGAACAGATTGTATTTTCATTCCACTCTATAGATTTTCGTCCTGTGTAATGTGGATATTCTCTGGAAGGTCGAATTACCGGTACATACGGATCGTAGTAAGACACATCGGCCCCCATTTCTTCATACAGCTCCATCAATTTATACGTAGGAGATTCACGATCATCATCTACATTAGGTTTGTAGGCGAGACCGATTAGCAAAACCTTGCTTCCGTTGAGAGATTTCTTATGCTGATTAAGTGCTTCAAGCGTACGCTGAACCACATATTTCGGCATATTCGTGTTAATTTCACCGGCAAGTTCAATGAAACGTGTAGGTTGTTCCACTTCGCGCGCTTTCCAGGTCAGGTAGAACGGATCAATCGGAATACAGTGGCCGCCTAGTCCGGGGCCGGGAGTAAATTTCATAAATCCAAACGGTTTGGTTCCGGCGGCATCCAGCACTTCATGCACATCTATTCCCATAGCTGCGTAAATCACTTTCAGTTCGTTAACCATGGCAATATTTACCGAGCGGAAAATATTCTCGGTCAGTTTCACCGCTTCCGCAGTTTTAGTATCGCTGACCGGAACCGTTTGAACAATGGCGGTATCATAAAGAGCACAGGCAAGCATCAGGGCATCATTTCCATGGCCGCCCACTACTTTCGGTATCTTCGATGTATTAAAATCAGGATTACCGGGATCTTCGCGCTCAGGACTGTAGGCGACATAAAAATCTTCACCCGCCTTCAGGCCGCTTCCCTCTTCAAGAATTGGAATAATCAGATCTTCAGTTGTTCCCGGGTAGGTAGTCGATTCGAGAATTACAAGTTGGTCTTTTCGGAGATGTTCAGCTACCGTTCTTGTCGTTTTCTCAACGTAGGTCATATCCGGCTCCCGATGCTGGTTCAGCGGAGTGGGAACACACATCAAAAGAGCGTCCGCTTCATCCATTCGATCAAAATCTGATGTTGCATCGCAGCGATCGCTCTTTGCAAGTGTTTCCATCATCTCTTTACCCAGGTGTTTAATATAAGGCGTACCGGAGTTGATAAAGTCTACTTTTTGCTGATCAACGTCGAACCCTAATACAGGCATATCCTTCTTGTGAAACGTCCACATCAAAGGAAGTCCAACATAGCCTAATCCAATTATACCAACTTTAAACGTTTTTTTATTGATAAGGTCCAGTTGATTCGATAAGCTCATAAAATATACCTGTAGTTTGATTGATTAGTCTTCTGCACTTGCATGTTTTAAGTGGCAAATATACTCTACTTTTAGTCCATTTGGAAACATGAATACCCACCAACAGAAATAGTTGATTTGTCAAATAAATTAAAGAGTTGAATTATTATGAGATCACTCCAGCAAATCAGGCCGCTCTTTCTCCAGCCTTTGGAAAACATCTTTTACGGATTGTGACTGATCTTTTGGGAGAATCAGAATAGAGTCGTCTTTCTCTACAACTACAATATTTTCAAGGCCGATGATCTCTACATGTTTTGGACTGAATACAAGGTTCGTTCCCTGAATAACACTGCTCTCTTCATCTGCAGAAAAATAGTCGTAAAGCGACTCATAAGATCCCAGGTCAGACCATCCAAAATCGGAGGGCACAACTTTTATATTTTTAGAGTTCTCCATCACTGCAACATCGATGCTCTCTGATGGAATTTGAGAGGATTCATCCACCGGTAAAACATCATTTGATCGGTTCTCAAAAGCTTTCCTGGCTGAACCCGCAATATCCGGCCGGTATTTTTGAAGCTCCCTTAGATATACACCGGCTTTCATACAGAATATACCGCTGTTCCAGAGGAAGCGTCCCTCCTTCAGATACGCCTTAGCTGTTGTAAGATCGGGCTTTTCTTTAAATGAAAGAACAGACTCCCCTTCGTACTCAATGTATCCATACCCTGTCTCAGGGCGGGAGGGCTTCAGGCCAAATGTTACAAGGGCACCCTCTGCAGCCAGTTCAAATGCACGCTTAACAGATGTTTCATACGCCTGTGAATCATTGATAATATGATCAGCTGGCGTTACCAGCATCAGATCGTCTTCATTACAGGCGAGGGCCCCGAAGGCGACTGCTGCAGCCGTATTTCGAGCCTCAGACTCGACAATCCAATCATGTGCTGAAATATCGATCTGGTTGAGATTCGTTTTTGACAGGTCCACATTCCCCTCATTACAAATCACGGTAAGCTCGTCCGTAACGGCGAGGTTTCGAAGTGCAGATAGCTGAAACAACGTACTGTCACCAAAAATTGGGACATACTGTTTCGGTCTCGATTTTTTAGACAGTGGCCAGAGTCTGCTCCCCACTCCGCCGGTTAATAGTATATTTATTTTTTTCATGATACATAAGCTAAGCCATCTTAAGTATCTGAGCAAGCTAAATTCACTCACCTTTTAACTACAATAAACAACTACTAAAAATGTGCTTAACAGTTTCATACTCCTCTGTATACTATGTATTTCCAAGTGTTTTTCAGTACTTCTAACATCCAAAGATTTCATATCACAAAAAAAAATTTAAACTTTTCTGTAAGGGATCCCTGCTTTTTGGTTCATATGATTAGAGATAACATACTCAGATAAGATCTGCTTAAACCGAAATTCATAACACAAAGTACTGGAGGAATAACTATGATTGTAAACCTGAACATGATGTACATACATGCAATGTTTTGCACGAAAGATCGAACCCATTTCATACTGCCCGAGTACGAAAATAGTCTTTGTTTGTGCATCGATAATTACGGTTCTCAAAACGCCAGCCCGATCTCAGCTGTTGGCGGCTCTACCGATCATCTTCATATTGTGTTTTCTCCTCCGCCTTCAAAAGCGGTTGAAACTGTAATACAAGAGATCAAGGAGCATTCAAAAGCATGGATGAATGATTCCTTTTATGGAGATAAGCGCCCATTTGAATGGCAAAAAGGTTATGGTGCATTCAGTACAAGCCGCTCGAAACTGAAATCTTTATCTCACTACATCAAAAATCAAAAAGAGATCCATGAAACCGTGACTTACGAAGAGGAGTTTATCAGGTTTCTGGAGATTCACGAGATTGAATATGACAGAGCCGGGCTGTGGGAGTAGATCCACTATTGTAAATATCACGTATTGTGATTCTATAGATACAGTGAAATGCACAAATATCTGCCAGAGTTTCCGCGCTTATTTTTTTCAAAAATCTGGCAGAGTCTGGACTAAGGAAAAAACTAAGACCTGATAAAGTGCGCTTCCTTTCAGTTCTCCTGCCCTGTGGAAATTTATTTCTCCAAGGGATCCCAAAAATGCTTCTGGATATTAACAGTATAATTATCTGTAAATTCTATCCCTTCCTGCTGTAGTCTTTCTCGCATGGTATCTTCCGGAAAAAAGGCCCTGCCCGTAAGCTGCCCCAAACGATTTACAACCCTGTGAGCGGGTATCTGACGGCCGCTTTTTATTGAGTTATTCAAAGCGTACCCAACCATTCGCGCTCCCGATTTTACTCCAATGCAAGCCGCAATGGCTCCATAGGTAGTTACTTTTCCCAGCGGTATTCTCTCAGTGATTTTATACACTCTTTCGTAATAATCATCGGTGTCGCCCATTGCTATTATTTGTCTGTCGATAAAATGTCAGAAATTTTAGCAAATTCCTGATTCGTAATTCGGCCGGTTTTATGAGCAATAGTGAGTGCCGACTGACCAAGACACTTATAAAGCAGTGCCATATCAGTATCATTTCCCATTTGTTTGAGGTGATTTTTCACTGTGGTTTCATCACCTCTGGCGATTGGTCCGCTTAGCGACAGTTCCGTACCCCTGGAGAAAATATTGTCAATGGTTTGATGGATAATCGGGCTTAACAAATCGAGGCCGTCTTCAATATCGTCTGCATGTGTAATTTGCTCGACAACACTCATTAGCGATACCAGATAGTTTGATGCGAAAACAGCGGCTAAATGCATCGATTTTTTCTGCTCTGCCGTCATTTTTTTAAGGTGAGCTCCAGCTTCTGTAACCAGGCATTCCAACATTGGATAACAGCTTTTATCTCCCTGTAGTGTAAACCATATCCCATTAAACCGATCCGCCACATCTCTTTTCGCAAAAGTTTGCAGCGGATGAAGTGAGCACGTTTTAGCTCCGGCTTGCCGAAATGCGTCCAAAACCAGGTGACTCTGGCTGCCGGACATGTGGACAACCGTACGGGTACTCCAGTCTATTTTTTTCAATGAAAGTTTCTCCGCCACTATGCTGATTTGTTCATCCGGCGTGGTAATTAAGATTAACCTGCCGAGATCATCATCCTCATCTGGAAGATCTTTTTGGATTTGCTCTTTATTCCCTGTTGAAAAAAAATAACTATCCTCCGCAGACCGACCCCAAACGGAGTGCAAACTGAAGAGGAGGCTTTGATTACATAAAAAATCAATAACGGCACCGCCCAGTGCTCCCGGGCCAATTACCGATACTGAAGTGGATTGCGGACTCATCCAAATATGGGTTGATGCATTACTTCTGCATATCCTGCGACAGGTTCATTATTCTCAGACTGTACTGTAAAGTGTAGTTTCAGCCCCCATTTATCGGCTATCAAAAGACCTGCAAAGAAAGCTCCTATTCCGTTGAGCTTGATCTCCTGAGAATTGAGTGTATTCAATAATCCTGAAACATTCCCCTCTTCGAACTGTGTTTTTACTTTCTTGAACGCTAAGGAGCTTAGATGATGAATGTCACAGCAAAACACAATTAATGCGTTTCTGGAAGCCAGGATCTCTTCAAGCGCAGCCGCCAGTTCTTTTACAATAGTCGTAGATTCATCCGTTATTTGAAGGCTGAGAACCGAAAAATCGGATAAACGATTTTGCAAAAACAACAGCTGATCATAAAGGCTCAGATCTTTACTGTAAGCTTCGTCATTGATAAAGAAATCATCATCTTCGTCACAAAGCTCATTGCGAAGCTTGTCATTTACTATAACCTCTCCGAAGCGGGTTGTAAACGATTTATGTGATGGCATTGGAAGCTTCTTTTCGTGAGTTCCAGATTGAGATTCTATAACCACTACAGTGTCAAATTCCCCATCATTAACATGGCTATATGCCTCACTTAACCCGTTGATGGTATAGTGATTGAGTGATGTAGGGACAAATAATAATCGTGCGGGGTTAGTCCCAGCCGGTTTCATCGCTACGGCTTGATTTAACCTCTGTTTAATCTCTTGCTGAGTGAATAGGCACATAAGACTTAGATAAAAATGATTCTGATAATTCTGTTGATATGTAGCAGATGGATATCCATTTATTATTTCTCTGAAAACTACAAATATTTGCTCTTATTCCATTGAAAAACTCAACTTCAAAGAGATTATTATGGACGGCTTTTAAACTCACGCTATTCATTGGTTTTCTAAGCCCGGTTCCGATGGCTTTCAGCGCAGCTTCTTTCATAGTCCATATTTTGATTATCGGACAATCTTTATAAAACTTGACTGATTCTTTATGGTGTTTCATGCGGCTCGACAGACCTTCAGAAACCACCCTTTCGTTGGATTCCATATCTATGCCAACAACCCAGGATTCAGAAAATGCTGCGCATATCGCCTCATTTGTGTGCGAAAAACTTACCGACAAAGGTTTTCCATCTACTGTGGCAGACGGCTTTTCATACTTAAGAGTCGTTATTTTTTGAGAGCGACATTCCAGTTTTTCATTAATCATACGGGTCAATAATCTTCTTCCGGAATCTTCTTCTGCAGAACTTGTGGCATGCCCAATGTTAAGGGTGCTAAACATTTGGAAAGCAACTACGATTGAATCCGGTAAAAATGGATTAACCAAATAGGTCGTTTTTTTTGTACTCAAGATAATAGATGATCATTATCGGTTAATACTTTCGAATAGAAAATATAACCATATATCATCGAAGAATTATAACCTTCAACACATGTGGTTTTTTACATAGGCATACCATTTTTTCTTCATAATCTAAAGACCGTGAACTGAATTGATTAAGTGTGCCAATTGGCTGTTAGATTTCTTATTTTCGATGCTTAAAATACATAACTGCACTTTTACTCATTATATGTCTCAAAACGAACCTACTATTAGCGAACAACAGGCTATCAGGCGTGAAAAGCTGGATCAGCTAAAAGAACTTGATGTAAATCCCTACCCCTATTCTTACGACGTAACGCACCATTCAAAAGAAATTCTGGATAATGAGCAATCCTATATTACAGAAACTCCCGATCAGCCGGACGATGCCAGGCGCGTGTCTGTAGCAGGCCGGGTTATGACGCGACGTATTATGGGTAAAGCTTCGTTCTTCACTCTTCAGGACTCGCAGGGTTCTATCCAGGTATACATCAGAAGGGATGACGTTGGTGTGACCGAATACAACAAAGTGTTCAAAAAAATGGTAGATATCGGAGACTTTGTTGGCATCAGTGGTTTCGTTTTTAAAACCGGCACCGGAGAGACAACCATTCGCGCTGAGAAGTTTGAATTCTTGGGTAAAACCATTCGACCTATACCCACTCCTAAAGAGGTGGAAAATGAACAGGGTGAAACCGTAACCTATGATGCTTTTACAGACAAAGAACAGCGGTATCGCCAGCGCTATGTAGATATGGTTGTTAATCCTGAAGTACGCGAGGTTTTCCGGAAACGTACCCATCTTGTTCAAACGATGAGAAATTTCATGAATGAACGTGGTTACCTGGAAGTAGAGACCCCCATTCTTCAGCCAATTTACGGGGGTGCTGCTGCAAAGCCGTTTGTTACCCATCACAACGCGCTGGATATGGATCTATACCTGCGTATTGCCAATGAGCTCTATCTGAAGCGATTAATCGTTGGAGGGTTTGATGGCGTGTATGAGTTCTCGAAAGATTTTAGAAATGAGGGCCTCTCAAGGTTCCATAATCCTGAGTTCACCCAGGTTGAGCTATATGTAGCCTATAAAGATTATACCTGGATGATGGATTTTATGGAGGAGATGATTGAAAAGGTGGCGGTTGAACTTCACGGTTCTACAAAAGTGACGGTTGGTGAGAATGAGATTGATTTTAAACGTCCCTGGCCGCGAATACCGATGTATAAAGCGATCAAAAATGAAACCGGTCACGACTTATCCGGAAAAACAGCAGATGAAATTCGAAACATCGCCAAACAGCTACACATCGACGTTGATAAATCGATGGGTAAGGGCAAGCTGATCGATGAAATTTTTGGTGAAACTGTGGAGCCAAATCTCATTCAGCCTACGTTCATTACAGACTATCCTATCGAGATGAGCCCGCTGGCCAAAAAGCACCGTAGCAAAGAGGGGCTCGTAGAACGGTTTGAAGCGGTCTGTAACAGTAAAGAGATCGCTAACGCATTTACAGAGCTTAACGACCCGGTAGATCAGCGCGAGCGGTTTGAGGAGCAGGCGCGCCTACGGGCTGAGGGTGATGATGAGGCGATGACGATTGATGAAGATTTTCTCCGCGCCATCGAGTACGGAATGCCGCCAACAGCAGGTATTGGAATTGGCATTGATCGCCTGTCGATGATTATGACCAATTCCGACTCCATTCGCGACGTACTTTTCTTCCCGCAAATGAGGCCGGAATAAGGAAACAATGATGCAGATTATTTGTTCTTTAGTTTGCAAATATTGTATACAATCATAGATCGGAAGTCGTTAACTGATTTCTAATCGCCTAAAAACTATCTGAAACCGTTAACCGTCAATCGACCACTGAATGTCCTTTACCTGGTACATTGCCCGCCGATATTTTAAAGGGAGTAATCGGGATTCCAGCTTTTTGTCATTTATAAAAATAATGGCAATTATCGGGGTGGCGGTTGGTTCTGCCGGTTTGCTTATTTCATTGTCTATAGTGCACGGTTTTAAATCAACCATCAATGAAAAAATACTGGGGTTTGCTCCTCATGTAACCGTACAACCGTTTATGAGCGGAGAACCTGTTCAGCGGGCGGACACTCTTCAAACGTATCTTGCATCATTTGAAGGTGTACACAGAGCTGAACCGGCCGTACTCGGCGACGTGATGATTCAATCATCGGCCGATATAAGCGGAACCGTAATTAAAGGAATCAATCCCGGTGGTGACTTAACACAGCTGCATACCTATATTGTTGAAGGTGAATATAATATTGAGAGAAATGAAGACGGTCTTCCCGGAATAATATTGGGCAAATCACTAGCCCGGGAAATTGGTGCAACTATTGGCAGCAGGGTTACAGTGTTCGCCCTGGACGGCCTTCCCTCACCTTTAAACACGCCTGAAATCCGTCAATACTACCTGAGCGGTATTTATCAAACCGGAATCGACCGGTTCGACGATAGTTTTGCTATTGCAGATATCTCAACAGTGCGAACGTTGTTTGGTCTGGGGACAAGGCAGGCTTCTGTTATTGAAATTAATGCGTCGAATATCAGTGATATCCGGCCGGTTTACGCATCTATAAGAGACGGGACTCAGTTTCCGCTGGTAACGGAGAATGTCTATCAAACCTACCGAAATATATTTGCCTGGATCGACCTCCAGGAGGAGACCATTCCGCTTGTGATTGGTGTAATGATTATTGTAGCGGCGTTCAACCTGATTGGTACTGTATTGATGATGGTACTGGAGCGGGTTAAAGATATTGGCATTTTAAAGACGATGGGTGCCAAAAGTAAAGCGATCAGAAAGATATTTTTACTGGAAGGCCTCTTTGTTGCAGTTTCGGGCCTTGTGATTGGTATAGCCATTTCTCTGCTGTTCTACTTCGTTCAAACCACATATAATATCATTCCTCTTTCCGAAGAGAACTATTACATGAGCACTGCACCGGTTGAACCCCATCTGATGGATTTTATACTGGTTGGAGCAATCACAATATTTTTGTGCGCTCTTGCATCGTGGCTGCCGGCCCGAATTGCGGCAAAAACAGATCCGGTGCAGGTTTTGTCTTTTGGTAAATAATACTCTCGCAGAGTTTGCTGATTTAAACGCTGAGTTCCGGATATGGTTCTAAGCCAAATATTTAAACTCAGCGCAAATCTACGTTATACTTTGCGCAAATCTGCGAGAATAATAAAGTAAAAAAATAAAAAAGCCCGCCACATCTATATTGAATATATTGGCAGGCTTTAAAAATTCTCCCCTAATAAGGGGATACAGAGGGGTGTTTATCAAGTTTTTAACTCAGTAAACATCCCCCTGTTTCCCCCTTTTTTAAGGGGGAGTTTATAAAATTCAAATTTATAAACCCATAACTAAGAAATTATCCCAGCTTGAACCCATCGGGTATTATTTCACCTTTAGGGATAATTACAATTCCGTCGGCAACGTGGTAATTATCATATTTACCGTCTTCGAGATGTTCACCTCCAACAATTTTCACATCATCTCCAATGCGAACATTTTTATCGACAATGGTTCTGCTCAAAAAGCATCGCTCTCCAATTCCCATCAGAGGCATATCACTGTTTTTATTGGCAATATCATCACGGGTTGTAAAGTAGTCGTTCCCCATAATAATGGAGTTTTCGATGCTTGTACCCTTACCTATTCTCGAACGGATCCCAATTACGGACCGTTCAATCCGGCTTGCCTCAATAATACAACCCTCTGAAACTATAACCCGCTCGAGGTTTGTGCCTGTAAGTTTGGAAGCAGGCAACAGACGTGCACGCGTATAAATCTGTCTCTCATCATCATAGAGATTAAATTTTGGAAGGGTATCTGTCAATTCAAGATTCGCTTCATAAAATGACTTGATGGTTCCGATGTCGGTCCAGTAACCATCAAAGGCAAAACTGGATACCCTTGTTCCTTCCTCTATAGCTTTTGGAATAATTTCTTTACCAAAGTCAGTAGCTTCCGGGTTTTCTTTGAAAAGTCGCTTCATCACTCCTTTATTGAAAACATAAATACCCATTGAAGCCAAATACTCTTTTCCCTGATTTTTTAGATTTTCAGGTGTGTCACTTTTCCATTTAGAAAGTTCATCTAAATCGGGTTTTTCAACAAAGCTCTCAACCATCCCATCTTTGTTGGTTTTCATAATCCCAAACCCGGTAGCATCTTCAGCCGTTACCGGTATTGTTGCCACGGTAAGATCAGCATCCTGAGATTTATGGTGTTCCATAACCTTATTAAAATCCATTTGGTAAAGCTGATCACCTGAAAGCACAAGCACATGATCATACTCGTGATTACTCATATGGTGTATAGACTGACGAACAGCATCAGCCGTACCCTGAAACCAATTTTGACTTTTAGGTGTCTGCTCGGCGGCCAAAATGTCTACAAAGCCGTGGCTAAACAGATCAAAATTAAACGTGTTTTTAATGTGCCTGTTCAATGAGGCTGAGTTGAACTGGGTCAGAACATAAATTTTCCTGATATCTGAATTCAGACAGTTAGATATTGGAATATCGACCAATCTGTATTTACCGGCTACCGGGACTGCCGGTTTGCTTCTTAATCCTGTTAGTGGATGCAGGCGTGTTCCTCTGCCCCCTCCTAAAATGATGGCTATCGTTGATGATTTCATTTGTTCTTTTTTTTCGGGATTACGGATTTGTAGAGTTTAATATATTCTTTTGTAGACCTTTTCCAGGAAAAATCGAGTTTCATAACTTTTTTTCTATCACTTTCAAAGAACTCTTTTTTATTGAACATATCAACCGCCCTTTTTACTGCTTCTACTATTTCATCGAGATTAAAATTATCGAATACAATTCCATATCCATCCTGTTGCGAAATATCGATAACAGTATCTGCCAGCCCCCCAATCCGTCTCACCAAAGGAATGGTGCCATATCGCATGGCATAAAACTGGTTAAGGCCGCAGGGCTCAACCCTCGAGGGCATCATTAAAAAGTCACTGCCGGCATAAATTTGGTGGGCAAGTTCTTCGTTGTATTCAAGGCGTGAATCAAAATAACCAACGTAATCACTCTCAAGTTTCTTAAATACATCATGGAGCGATGGATCGCCGGTACCAAGCACGATAAATGCAGCATTTACTCCTTCTTCATGGCAGGCTGCGATTGTATCCGGGAGCAGATCAGCCCCTTTTTCACGCACAAGTCTGCCGATAAATGAAAAGAGCGGACGGTCTCCGGGTATGGAAAAATGATCTTGCAGTGCTTTTTTATTTTTCTGTTTTCCTTTAGCGATCGATGACGCAGTAAAATTGGCCTCTATAAGGGGATCTGTTTTGGGATTCCAAACATCCACATCAATCCCATTTACAATGCCTTTTGTTTTCGATTCTTCGTGCTGCAATAGCTGTTCCAGACCACTGCAATACTCAAGTAGCTCCTGCATATATCCTTCAGAAACTGTGGTAACACGCCAGGCAGACTTAATACCCGAAGCGAGACAATTGAGTCCGCCGTCCCATTCCAAGATCCCGAGATTATCGAAATTAAATGCGGGCAGTGTATGGTATACGTTGGCCGGATATCTTCCCTGGTATTCACCATTATGGATAGTCAAAATCGACGGGATATCGCGAAACCGTTCAAATCTGAAGCACTCTTTCATCATAAAAGGAACCAGCGCGGTGTGATGATCGTGGCAGTGAATTACATCAGGGATCTCATGGCGAGTGCCAAGCCACTCAAGTGAAGCAATTTGAAAAGAGAAAAAACGCTCCATTTCATCCCAATACGGATGCCCCGACCACGGATCTGTATAAATTCCGGGACGATCAAACCGGCCGGGAATATCAATCAGGTAGAGCTCAAAACCCAGTGTTGATTTATCCACACGGTGGACGGCAAACGTTGTATTTTTAGATTTAAACGGGAATTCTCCTTCATAAACCAGTTTTTTATCAACACTTTTCAGCCAATCTGTTTGATAATAAGGAAGAAGTACTTCCGCTTGATGACGCTCTTTGTTTAAATATTTTGGCAAAGCGCCGACAACATCACCTAAACCGCCTGCTTTCGCTGCGGGATAACATTCAGCGGATATATGTGTGATTTTCATATTGGTTACGAAACTTATTAAAAAAAACCTACGTATTTTTTGTCTATAACTTTATCCTATATAGCCTTAATCACGTGGCATCAATCTACAAAATCAGTTTAATAATATGTATCCATTTTGAAAAAAGTTATTCAACAAGATTTATAAGATAATGTAAATCAAATTTTTACCTTTTGAAGTAATTTTGCTAACCTCTGTGCTATTATGAACTCACTACATACAATTGAAGTTAAAAATTTGAGCAAAAACTTTGGCGAGAATAAAGCCGTACAGGATGTCTCATTTAACGTTGAAAAAGGTAAAATAACCGGTTTACTGGGCCCTAATGGCGCTGGCAAAACCACTACCATCCGAATGATTAACTATATCATTCCGATAGACCGTGGATCAATTACAATTAACGATCAAAAAGTTAGCCCTCTCACACAAAAACTTATCGGGTATATGCCGGAGGAGCGCGGGCTGTACAAGAAAATGAAAGTTGGTGAACAGTTAATTTACCTTGCGCAGCTCAAGGGAATGAGTGTGGAAAACGCCAAAACCCAAATCCGTTACTGGTTAAAACGTTTTGGTGCGTCTGATTGGCACATGAAAACCGTAGGCGAACTCAGTAAAGGTATGAGCCAAAAAATTCAGTTTATAGCCACCATTGTACACGACCCCGATATTTATATATTTGATGAACCGTTTAGCGGCCTCGATCCTATAAACAGTGAGCTGCTGAAAGAGATCATCATTGAACTTCGCGATAAAGGCAAAACCGTACTGTTTTCCACACACCGCATGGAACAGGTTGAACAGATGTGCGATGATATTTGTCTTTTTAACAATGGAAAAATGGTTCTCGAGGGTAACCTAAGAAAGATTAAAAAAGAGTATGGTAAAAACACTGTATTAATTGAGTTCCAAGGAGATGCTAGTTTTGTCGATAATCTTTCGAATGTTCGTGTAAACAACCGATCAACCAATTTTGCAGAGATCAGAATATTAGATCAGCAGAATCCACAAGACATATTGAAATCAGCCATCAAGCATGCTGAAATTCATAAATTCGAATTAGTTGAACCTTCATTAAACGAAATCTTTATTTCTACTGTGGGTGCAGACAATATCAAGACTGAAGAAGAGGCGATTGCATGAACTGGAGACAAGTTTTTTTAGTACTGAAAAGAGAGTATTTAACCCGTGTTAGAAGCAAGGGTTTTATCGCCGCAACTTTGCTTGTGCCCATGGGTATTATTGCGATTTACGGAATAGGTTTTCTCGTAATCATCTGGGACAGTGAAGTCTCTTATGAGGTAGGAATAAAAGATAATACAGGTGCCGTAGTTCAGGCGATGGTTGACCGCGATCCGCTTCGTTACCTCGACGTAACCGATATAGAAGTGGATTCCCTTAGGTCTATGGTGCAATCGGGTAGCATTACCGGCTATGTTCAAATTGAAGACCGAAATATTGATGAAAATATTCCACTTGAACTGATTTATACCGGTTCCGGTGGTCTATCGCTTCTGTCCTCTGTTCGCGGCGACCTCCGCGAAGTAATCAGGGAAGAGAAGCTCAGGCGTGCTGAAGTTTCAGACGAGATTCAGCAGATATTTGCCACCCGGATTGGAGTTGAATCACGCAGGTTAACGGAAACCGGAGATGAGGAAGACGACGATACGGCATTTCTATCAGGCCTCGGCTTTGCGATGGGGCTCATTATATTTATCGCCATATTTAGCTACGGCGGCTATATTATGCGAGGTGTAATCGAAGAAAAATCGAATCGAATTATAGAGGTTATTACTTCATCTGTGAAGCCTATAGAACTTTTAACTGGTAAGATGTTTGGCGTTGGCGCTCTTGCTCTAACACAAATTGGAATATGGGGGATTACTATTGTTGGACTCGGTCTTTTAGCCGGCCCGCTGTTAACAATGTTTCTTGCCAATGAGAATACAGAACAGCTGATTGGCGAAGCCGCCGCCCAGGCCGATATTCCACTGCTGACCAGCATCCCTACGATTGAAACATCAATTATCGTTTACTTTATAATTTTCTTCTTTCTTGGGTACTTTCTCTACAGTTCTCTTTTTGCGGCGGTAGGTTCTGCGGCAGATTCTGAAACAGACACTCAGCAGCTTATGCTGCCAATAATGGCACCTATATTTATCGCATACTTTATCATGTTTCAGGCAGTAAAGAATCCTGATGGAGTTATTTCAGTTGTAGGATCCATGGTGCCCTTCTTTGCGCCTATTGTAATGATAACCCGTCTTGCTATCAGCGACGTGCCATTTTGGGAGATCAGTCTCTCTATTTTACTGATGATCATCACGTTTATCGGTACGATGTGGCTGAGTGCAAAAATTTATAAGGTGGGAATTCTCAGTTATGGAAGTACTGCCGGTTTTAAAGATATTTTTAAGTGGATAAGACAGTAATAAACGGAGATTATATTGTCTTTTATACTATCTGACCGGCCTGCTTCTTGCACAGAATGAAAACAGAGTACTAAAGCGAATTTATTATTTCCAGAAGGTCCTGAAACTCTGTCTCACTGACTTGAAAATGGAATGTTGCCCGAATAGTATGTTTGCCGAAAGGAACGACCCCGATCCCTCGATTTACGAATTCTTCTACCCACTCAGCGGCCGTTTTATCCACGGTATCAAAAAGGATAATATTACTCTCAGCTGTGCTCAGATCAATTTCAAAGTGCGGGGATCTGTCGACCGCTTTTGCGAATGTAAGTGCACGTTCATGATCTTTTTCTAAAAGCTCCCAGTGGTGATCAACGGCGTAATCAGCAGCGGCAGCTAACAGGCCAATCTGCCGCATCCCTCCTCCCCACATTTTTCGATACCTTCTGGCTTTCTTCTTGTTTTCGTGACTGCAGAGCATCATGGAGCCAACGGGTGCGCCAAGACCTTTACTAAAGCAGATGGATAAGGTATCGGCTATAGTCCCGAAGAAGCTTGGATCTATACCCGTAGAAGTAATTGCGTTCCAAATGCGGGCTCCGTCGAGATGAACGGAAAGTTTGTGATGATCAGCGAGCTCTTTTATCGCTTTTAGCTCCTTTTCTGTGTAACAGGCGCCTCCACCTTTATTCGTCGTGTTTTCAACGGCAATCACGCTAGTGAGAGGGTCCCACTCGTTCGTGGTACGAATTGCAGGTTCAATGAGGGCAGGCGTAAGTTTTCCCCTATCACCCCTCAGAGGGCGGAGCTGTACCGAGGATAGATGAGCAGCTGCACCAGTCTCATAATTGAAGACGTGCCCCAGCTCATCAATGATAACTTCGTCGCCCGGCTCAGTTAACACATGGAGACAGAGTTGATTGCTCATTGTACCGCTGGGAACAAACAAGCCGGCTTCCATACCAAATATACTCGCCATTTTCTGTTCAAACCGGTTAACGGTCGGATCCTCAGAAAAGACATCGTCCCCCACTTCTGCCTGCGTCATCGCCTTTAGCATTTCAGGCGTGGGTTTGGTCACGGTGTCACTTCTAAGATCAATCATTTTACAGAAAATTAACGTGTTAAATTGAGTTTATACTTTTGCCTGGATGTTAGTACGTGAAAAATCCTTCGCCGGTTTTATCGCCAAGCTTACCGGCATCTACCATCTTTACAAGCAGCGGGCAAGGGCGGTATTTGGGATCTTTAAAACCATCATAGAGAACATGAAGGATATCGAGACAAATATCCAATCCGATAAAATCAGCCAGTCGTAAGGGGCCCATCGGGTGCGCCATTCCAAGCTTCATGATGCTGTCTATATCTTTAGGTTCAGCTACACCCTCGTAGACGCAAAAAATGGCCTCGTTGATCATCGGCATCAGAACACGGTTCGACACAAAACCCGGTGAATCATTCGCTGGCACAGCAACTTTGCCTAATTGATCAGCCAGCTCAAGAATCTGTTTTGTTACCTCAGGAGCAGTTTTCAACCCGTTTATTACTTCTACCAGCTTCATGACCGGCACGGGGTTAAAGAAATGCATTCCGACAAATCGTTCCGGCCTGGCGGTACACTCAGCAAGTTTAGTGATGGAAATTGAAGAGGTATTAGACGCGAAAATAGCATGTTTGGGTGCATGCTTATCGATCTTTTTAAACACCTCTTTCTTGATATCGTAAAGTTCAGGAACGGCTTCTATAATCAGATCAATTTCTTGAACTGCTTTGTCTGCATCAAGACTTAATGAAATTCGATTTAACGCGTCATTTTTTTCCGTCTCACCGATCTTCTCTTTTTTAACCATTCTTTCCAGGTTCTTATCGATCGTATTTAACGCCCGATCTGCATACGCCTGTTTGGTTTCAATAATAGTAACGTTAAACCCGTTCATGGCAAAAACATGGGCGATACCGTTTCCCATGGTTCCGCCGCCTACAACTGCAATATTCTTAATTTTACTCATTGTGTAAAAATCTTAATTCTGAATTGAATACGTTTCATTCGGCATTGAGAGTATGTATTTTAGTCAGGATTTACAAATCTAAATTACTGTTTTGATAGTGCACAGCTAATGAAATTACTGTTTAAGCTCTCTCTATTTTTTTTCATATTGATTGTTGGTGTTGCCTCAGTTGCCATATACCACACATTTTATAACCAGCTGCCTGACCAATCTGCTAATATAGATGTGTCCGGAATTACTA